>QNAI01000045.1 GCA_003641745.1 Verrucomicrobiota bacterium
GGATTGCGGATTGCGGAATGCGGATTTCGGAATGCAGAATGCGGGACGGGGAATGCGGGACGGGGTCATTGCTCGAGATTGGTGCGAACGGCGGGGTCATTGCTCGACATCTTGCATGCCAATGCGAGGTGTGAGCTTTGACCCCTGCTTTTTGCGGAAATCAGCCCTCCGGCCGGGCAGGCGTACCGGCCCCAGCTCATTTCCTTGGCTTCAGTTGGACGCGGGGCGGTGATACGATCGAATAGGCTCGTCAAATTCGACTGTCCTTGCCTGCTTGTTTCACCGTGAAAGGTGAAACCTTCGTATGAGTGCAAACAAGACGACGCTGACGAGTCGGGAGCGGGTCAACCGGGCGCTTTCCCGACAGGATCATGACCGGGTGCCGCGGCAGGACGGGCCCTGGCCGGAAACGCTCGAGCGTTGGAAAGGCGAGGGGTTCGACGGTGACTTTGATCAGTGGCTGGGCAGCGATCTCAGGAATGTCTGCTGGAGTTGGCCCAAGCCATTTCCCGGGCAGGAAGAGATTATCAGCGAGGATGATGAGACGCGGGTGGTGCGCGATGCGATGGGCAAGACCCAGCGCACCTGGAAGAACAAATTCGGGACGCCCGAACACATTTCGTTCGATTGCGACAGCCAGGAAAAGTGGGAGCAGGTGTACAAGCCGGGGCTGTTGTCACATCAAGTGCATCTTGATGTGACCGAGGCCAGGAAGTCCTACGATCTCGCCCGGAGTCAGGACAAGTGGACCCACCTGGCCAGCATCGAATCGTTTGAGGCAATCCGCCAGCTGATGGGTGACGAAGTTACGCTGATGTCGATGGCGGAAGATCCGGAATGGATCCGCGATCTGTCGATTACCTACACGGACCTGGTCTTGCGTGACTTTGATGCCGTGCTCGAGGCGGGTGCCGAGCCGGACGGTATCTGGGTATTCGGGGACATCGGTTACAGCCGCGGCCCGTTCTTTTCGCCGCAGATGTACCGCGAACTCATCTGGCCGGATCACAAGCGCATGGGAGATTGGGCGCATGCCCACGGGATGAAGTTTATCTATCACACCGATGGTGATGTTAGGCCGTTGATACCCTCGCTGATCGATACGGGCGCCGATTGTCTTCAACCGCTCGAAGCCAAGGCGGGCATGGATATCCGCGAACTGGTTCCGCAATACGGCGATCGATTGTCGTTCTTCGGCAATATTGATATGACCGTGGCCAACACCAATGACCGCGAACGGGTCGAGCATGAGGTGCGCTCGAAACTGGAGGCCGGTATGTCCACCAGAGGCTACCTCTACCACTCCGACCACTCGGTGCCTCCCGGGGTCAGTTGGGAGACCTATCAGTTCATCGTCGAGCTGGTCGAGCGCCACGGGTATTACTGAAGCCGATAGGGTGTTCGACGAACTTGGGAGAGAGTTCCGAATCACCGAACTCTCGCAATTTCGAAAAATTCAATCTCTATTCAAGATCATTGAATACGTATCAGATTGCTCTCTATCCCGGTGATGGCATCGGCGTCGATGTCACCGAAGCGGCCGTTGCCGTCCTGGACGTCGTAAGCAAAAAGCGAGGGAACTTTGACCTCGGGTTCACCCGCTACGAATGGGGTGTTTCGTTCCATGAGAAACACGGGTACGTCGCGCCGCACGATTATCTGGATACGCTTCGTGGATTTGATGCGATCTTCCTCGGCGCGGTTGGCTGGCCGGCGAAGCTGCCGGACAATATCACGTTGCAGCCGCTGATCACCATGCGGCAGACCTTTGATCAGTGGGCCTGTGTCCGCCCGGCCCGCACCTTCAGCGGAGTATCTACCCTGCTCAAGACGACGGAATCGATCGACCTGGTCGTGGTGCGTGAAAACTCGGAAGGCGAGTATGTGAACAACGGTGGGCGTTTTCGCCGGGGCTTTCCGGACGAGTTCGCGGTCCAGACGGCCCTGCATACGCGCCGGGGGATCGAACGTGCCCTGCGTTTCGGTTTCGACCTCGCCCGTAAACGCCGCAAGCGACTGACCATGGTGACCAAGTCGAACGCCCAGCGGTATTCCTTCACGCTCTGGGATGATATTCTCGAGGAACTCACGCCCGAGTATGCGGATATCGAAACGGACAAGCAGCATATCGACGCGATATCGATGAATTTTGTGCGCCGTCCGGAATTCTTCGACGTCGTGGTGGCCTCCAATCTGTTCGGTGACATACTCACCGACCTGTCAGGAGCCATCACCGGGAGCCTGGGTCTCAATCCCTCGGCCAACCTGAATCCCGAGCGAAACACACCGTCACTCTTCGAACCGGTTCACGGCCCTGCTCCTGATATTGCCGGGAAAGGAATCGCAAATCCGGCCGGGGCGATTCTGGCTGCCGGCATGATGCTCGATTGGCTGGGCGAGGGCGATGCCGGATTGGAAATTTCGGAGGCGGTTGAAACGGTTCTGAACTCGGGCGCTCTCACCCCGGATCTTGGTGGTGGTCTCGGGACGGAAGCCTTCACCTCGAAGGTGATCGAGGCGATCTATTCCCGATGATTGTTGGGCGGGGACGAGTTACCTTCTGATCGGGACTGTGAACAGAAGGTCTGGGTTGTGCGGCAGCCCGGGCATGTCCCGGCGTAACATGGTGAAGACGGAAGGACAGCCCTCCACGGTGGGTTGAGCGATGGAGGGTCGTTTACGGTAACGCGGATCGTTGGGCTTCTATGATACGATCACAGAGGACATCGTAGTGTTCATCGATTTGCTGCCGGGCCGGGTCGTCATCGAACCAGGCGATGATCTCTCGAGCGCCTTGCGAGAAGGGAATCCGGCATTCGAAATCGGGCACCAGCGATTTCACCTTCGAGTTGTCGAAGATCATGCTGTGCGCTTTGTCGCCGAGCAGACCCTCGCCGTGCTTCTGATCGTAGGCGGCGATGGTATCGGAGGGAACGTGGATGATGTGGGCTTCGACCGCGGCGGCGGCGGCCAGTTCCAGGGCAATCTGATCCCAGGTCTGGAAAAAATCGGCTGTGATGTGAAAAGCTTGCCCGATCGCCTTTTCGTGTCCGAGCAGACCAATGAACCCGCGAGCGAAATCTGTATTATGAGTCAGGGTCCAGAGTGAGGATCCATCCCCGTGGATGATAATCGGTTTGCCCGCTTTCATCCGCGCGATCGGAGTGTAACGACCGCTGAGCGGGACCATGGTGCGGTCGTAGGTGTGGGAAGGTCGGACGATGGTGACCGGAAAGCCTTCACTCTGATGGGCGCTCATCAGGCGTTCTTCGCAGGCAATCTTCTCCTGGGAATAGCGCCAGAATGGATTGGCAAGCGGTGTTTCTTCGGTGACGGGAAGCCGGGCCGGCGGTGTCTGGTAGGCGGAGGCCGAGCTGATGAAGATGAATTGGGCGGTGCGATTACGGAAGAGCGCGAGGTCGGTCTCGATGTGATCGGGGGTGAAGGCGATCCAATCGACGATGACGTCGAATCTTTCATCGCCGAGGGCGGTCCGGACCGAGTCCGGGTCGCGGATATCTGCCGTGATGACCCGGGCGCCGTCAGGTGTTGGCCGATGGCTCTGACCGCGATTGAGCAGGGAGAGATCGATCCCTCGTTCGAGGGCGAGGTTTGAGCAGGCGGAGCTGATAACGCCGGTACCGCCGATGAAGAGGACTTTCATGGGAGTGATGGTTGGATCTGGTTCGGTGGGGTCAAAGCACAAATGCGATCGGGCTGGAACGGGAAACCGGACCATCAAGCTCCATCCGTCGAATGGATGCTTGCCGCTCGACGTTGTATTCGCAGACTCCCAGGTAATCGTCGTCACTTATGTCTAAGAAATTCTCGTATCCGGTAGGGGGACTGCACCCGGATTCCGCCGTCCTGTGCCAAGCGCTTGAAGCGATTGGTGTTAAGAGCCCGCACACGGGCAAACCATTGACTGAATCGCTTGTTTTCGGTCTGGCCGGCGGGGTGGGGGCCGGCTATTCGTTCTGCCCGACAGTGAAGGCGCGGAAGGGCAATGGGGTGGCCATCGCCGGAAGGCACCTTGCCCAGGTGACCAACACCTCCTGGTTCGAGGGCGCCCTGAAGCGATTGGGATTGAAATACGAAGTCACCCGGGCGACCACGCCGGGTTTGGCCCTGAAGAATTTGAAGGCGGGCCTGGAAAAAGGCGGTCCGATCATCGTTCTCTGCGGGCGCGACACGCTCCCTTGGTATCATGAGGCCGCCGACGGCGGTGATCTTTTCATGTACTCCCTGCTGGTGCATGAAATCGGCAAAGACGAGGCCGTGGTGACTGACTGGGCGGGGATGGTTCATGAGTTGCCGCTCAAGGTTCTGGCCAGAGCACGCAACCAGATCGGCAGTCAGAAGAACGCCACCATCCGGATCGAGCCGATGGAGCATACCGACCTCGGGCCGGCGGTGATCGAGTCGGTGGCTGTGTGTGTGAACGGACTAGATACACCCAAAACGAAGACCTATTCATTTGAAGGGTGGTCGCAATGGGCGAAATTTATGACAGCCCGGAAGAGCAAGAAGGGGTGGCCGGTAGCATTTCCCGGAGGGAATCTGTTCGGGCCGCTGCGCGATGTCTTCTGTTCGATCGAAACGGTCGGGACCGGCGGTGGTCTGTTCCGGCTTCTCTACTCACGATTCATGCACGAAGCCAGTTTCATCACCGGGCTCAGGGGTTTCTCCTCGGTTGCCTCGAGTTACCGGGGCCTGGGCGAGGGTTGGGGGGCGTTGGCTGAATTCTGCCTGCCTGATCGGGTCGAAGTCTTCCGCGAGACCAAGAATCTCCTGCGCAAGAGGCGAAAGGCCTACGAGCGCGAAGGCCCCAGCGAGGAATATCAGGATTGTACGGTCAGGCTGAACGAATTGAACAAGTCGGTCACGGCTGAATTCCCGCTTAACGAGGAGGAGTCGCTGGAGCTGCTTCGGGGGCTCGAGGCCGAAGTGGAGCGCCTGATCGTGGATGAGGGCAGGGCACTGCGTGAACTTGCCGCGGCGGCGGAGATCGGCCTCGAGGTCGGATAGGCAGGGCGAGGCCGGCTCAACCGCCGTAGCTCGTAGAGCGAAGGAGGGACGGACGCGTCGCCCCGTAGGATTGAGTTAGTCGGAAATCTATTCCTTCGACGGACGGCCCGGCGGTTTTTCGCATGAAGCTTCTGTCTTCTCCCGCGGTTGTGGGATACGCCGTGACATACCGGCGCGTCCGGCGGCCACGCCCTACCTTCTTGACTGAGAACTGAGCACGTTGTTGCAAACCTCGATCAATTGTTGTCGCAGGGGAGCCGCTTCTTCGGCGAATTGGCGCTGGTGGTGCTCGTATTCGTCTTTGCCTGACAAGGTCTCGATCTTGATTGGCGGGTAACCGAGGGCAACCAGGTCATAAGGGCTGGCCCGCATGTCGACCTCGCGAATGGCGAAGGCGAGTTCCAGGCAGTCGATGACCAGGACTGACGGGGTCCATGGCTGCAGTTTGCAGGCCCATTTGAAGAGGTCCATATTGACGTGCAGGCAGCCTCGCTGTTCGTGCTGCAGACGGTCTTCGGGTCCGAGCTGGAATCGGTTGAGCGGACGTGCCTTTTGAGTGAAGAAGCGGAAGGCATCGAAGTGGGAGCAGCAGAGGGTATGCGCTTCGACCACCCGGGCAACTTCGTCTTCGGAAAATCTGAGGGGCAGGCCCTGGTGGCGCCATTCGCTGCTCCGGTAGACCATGGCCCATTCGTGCAGCCCGAAACAGGCGAACTGCGGGGGACGTGAGGCGCACGCCCGGAGCAGGGAACGGATCCATCGGACCGCCTCCCGCTTTTTCGATGTTGCGGGTTTGGGATCGACCGAAATGCCCTCGGGCGTTTCGCGGTAACCTTTTCGGTCAAGAAATCGGCGTGCCTCGGTGCCGTGGAGGACGGCATTAATTCCCGGATGCCACCGCCTGAGCCGATACGGGCGGATCGAATAGTAATCGAAGAGAAAATCGCAAACGGGGTGCTTCCCGTTTCGGGATCGTCGTTCGAGGTGTGGCCGAAGCAACTGGTCGACACGCTCTTCGTGCCGTGCTTCTGACCGGGTCCATTCCATAACCGTAAGGGAGGGGCCGGATCGGGCGACCTCCACAGGATCGGTCATGGTTTCGGAGTGGAACATTTCCTGGTCCATCTTGAACCCGCCGGGTTCCGAATGTCCAGATTGTCTCCCGGGGTGCGTCGGCTCCAACCCTGTGTTTCATCCCTTTTTCGAGCCCCTGGAATCCTGGGTGCCAACGCAGGCCTATCCGGAGCGCGGGAATCGGGAGCAGATGCGCCTGATGCGGAAGAAGCAGGTTGGATCAGTTTTTTGGAAAGAATCAACAGGATCCACGGAATTGCTCCGCTTTCAGCGGGGCTTTGAAGTGCAGGATGTACTTTTCCTGGTAGAAGGGATCCGGAGTGACCTCTGAGAGTGAAAAGACGTGGTCGGGTTGGATGCCGGTGGACTCCAACTCCTCGTGATAGGCCGTGCCTTTGAAATAAAGCCAGCCGTTGTCGAGGGATCCGGCGCGACCGGGCCGTGCAAGGCGTTGAGTCCATTCGAAGAAACGGGGCAGGGCGGAGACGGCGCGACCGATGACGTAGTCGAAGCGATCACTCATCGACTCGACCCGAACCTGCCGCGCGTGGACATTGTCAAGGTCGAGTTCCCGGGCCATTGATTCGACGGCGCGGACTTTCTTGCCCACCGAATCCACGAGGGCGAATTGAACGCCGGGGAAAACGATGGCGAGCGGGATGCCGGGGAGACCGCCGCCCGTCCCGACGTCCAGGACTCGTGCGCCGGGCTCGAAGGTGAGGAATCTTGTCAGGCACAGGGCATGAACAAGGTGCCGGTCCACCAGATGGTCGATGTCCGGTCGGGAAACAAGGTTCATCCGCTGGTTCCAGTCTCTCATCAGCGCTTCCCATTGGGTGAAACGGGCCACGGTTTCCGGGGCGAATTCGGGGAAGGTCTGGGAAATGATGTCCACCGGTCGAAGGGTGCGCTCACTCGGGAACGCGTCAAGCGACCGATGGGCGGGAGCATTTGCGTTTTTTTTGCCCGAGCGCGTTCGCTGGGGTTGAGTTGAACGACCGGATAGGAAATGTTGAGTGGCATCAGAGACTCAACCCTGGCGAGCCATTCATAACTAAGAGACTGCCTTAAAAGCCTCCAACCTGGTACCCGATCCCACCTGCGATGACAGAACCATTCAACGGACTTGGAATGAACATGGGAAATCTCAGTCGTTTATCCGCGGCTGAGACCCGATCGATCAGCTCGGAAAATACGACCGGCGCCAAGGGCGGCGGCGGTCGCGCAACGGAAGGCTCCGGCGCTGAGGCGGCCCGTGATCTCGGGAAAGGGTGGAAGGTCTCCCCCTGCAATCGTATTGAGGCGGGCGAGACCCTGACCTTGGCCGATATTGAAGGAAGCGGGGCGATTCAGCAGATCTGGATGACCCCGACGGGACAATGGCGACACACCATCCTGCGGATATTCTGGGACGACCAGGAGCTGCCATCGGTCGAGTGCCCGGTGGGAGACTTTTTTGCCTCCGGTTGGGGACGGTATGCGCAGATCTCGTCGCAAGCCGTATGCGTCAATCCCGGCAGCGCATTCAATTGCTACTGGGAAATGCCTTTTCGGAAGCGGTGTCGGATCACGGTGACCAATATCGCCGACGACTCGATGGTGATCTTTTTCCAGATCAATTATACCCTGACCGAGGTGCCCGGGAACGCAGCTTACTTTCATGCCCAGTTCAGGCGGGTCAATCCGCTGCCCTACAAGGATGTTTACACCATCCTCGATGGGGTGAAAGGCCAGGGTCAGTTCGTTGGCACGGCCATGGCCTGGGGCGTGAACAATAAAGGCTGGTGGGGTGAGGGTGAGATCAAGTTCTACCTGGACGGGGATGATGAGTACCCGACGATTTGCGGCACCGGGACGGAGGACTATTTCTGCGGGTCATACAATTTTGACGTGGGCAAGGAGAACGGTGGCTACCGCGAATTCACCACCCCGTATGCGGGCATGCCATTGGTGATCCGGCCGGACGGCCTCTATGATTCGCAGCAGCGATTCGGTCTCTACCGCTGGCACATCATGGATCCGATCCGTTTCAAGGAGAACCTGAAGGTGACCATTCAAGCACTCGGCTGGCGCAAGGACCGCAGATACCTTCCACTGCAGGATGATATCGCCTCGGTGGCATTCTGGTACCAAGATCTTCCAACCGCTTCGTTTCCGGAGCTTCCGGACCGGGACTCGCTGGAGGTCCTATAGTGAAGGGGTCAGGCCGTTGTTTGTATACGAATCAGATTCGTATACAAACAACGGCCTGACCCCTTCGCGCCTCATGGATGAATCAGCAGAGTGGATTGAGCGATACAACGCGGGCGATGATCACGCGCCCGGTGGATTCCCGTGGCCAGGGTGGCCGGACATCCTGATTGAGCGGGTCAATCTTGAGCGGTTGATCGAGGGCATCCTGGCCGAGCGGGTTGATTGGCCGGGTCTCGTTTTTGAGGGCGATCCACCGCCGGACGAGGTCCTTGAGGCGATCGAGATGATGATTGCAGTGCCGGACCTGCAGGTTCGGGTGGCTCCTGAAGGTTGTTACCTGAAGTCCCGGGTGACCATTTGTCTGCGGCTTGAGGATCCCGATGATGAGAGTGATTCCTTTGCTGAGGATCTGGAGATCGAGAGTGAACTCTGCCTGTCATTCACTGAACGGTACGGGGTCAGCCCGGTGGTCGACATCATGAGTGGAGCAGTGGTCCTGAAGTCGACCGGTGCGGCGATGAAACTTGAACCCGGTACCGAGGTGATCGATCCCGAGCGGGCGGTTGACTGGGGATTGAACGGATGTGAGCCGGAAGAGGAGTAGAAACCATACGTAGTGCACTACGTATGGTTTTGGTGTATTCGGGGTAGGGCGTGGCCGCCGGACGCGCCGTCGAAGGAAGGTAAATCGAGTAAAACTCAGCCTGTGGGACGGCGCTTCCGGCGGCCACGCCCTACCTGATCAGTTTGCTGTTTCGCGCGCATTGATGCCTTCAACCGGGTTGTTTTCGAGGGTGCACGCAAGGCACACCCCGACACGTGGCCTTTGTGATCACTCCTCAATCAGGTCGGCGTCGATGACGGGCAGAAGCACATTGAGGGCGGCCATGATCGAGCGGAATTCGCTCTGAGGCGTGGCTGCGTCGAGAATATCGAAACCCGGTTTGAGCAGGGCCTGTTTCGCGCTGTGGATCGGTGAATGGGCCGGGGGCGCCTCCGGATCGACCTCCGGATCCGGCAGTTGGCTGACTTGATTCCGGCCGATCCAGAGTTTCAGTGTTCGAGGTGTGAGGGTGAGCAGAAGAAGGGCGCCGTCGTCCCTGACCCCATAGTCGTCGATCAGGCTGTTCCAGTTCGAGGCGGCCTCTTCGTCCGTTCCGAGATCCTCCATGATCACTGCGAGAACGGGTCGACCGGTAACGGTGGCGTGGGAAAAAAGCTTCTGGTTGATCCAGGCCACCCGTGAGTCGGGCAGGTCCAGGTCGGACTGATTGATCAGATACTGGGCCCTGGGTACGACAGGAGTGGACGATTCAAGGCCGGCGAAGGAATCAAGGTTCACGGTAAATGCCTCGGCCTCGGCACCTTTGCGAATGATCTCCACCTTCTCGATGGCATCCCCCATCTCGATTGCCTCGACCGCGTCCATGCCTTCCACAACACCTCCGAAAACGGAATGAAGGTAGTCGAGATGCGGGGTCGGCCCGAGGGTGATGAAGAACTGGGACCCGTTGGTATTGGGGCCGGAATTGGCCATGGAGAGGATACCCTTCCGATCGTGGCGAAGAGCCGGTAGAAACTCGTCCTGGAAACGGTAGCCGGGTCCTCCGCTTCCGTCGCCTTTCGGATCGCCGCCCTGTATTACAAAACCGGGTACGACCCGATGAAAAATGAGCCCATTGTAAAAGGGCGTGCCGGGGGATTCATGGTTGAGGGATCCTTCAGCCAGGCCGACGAAATTCGATACGGCAAGGGGTGCGCGGTGGTCGAAGAGGCGGACGGTGATCGTTCCGCGGGGTGTGTCCAGACGGGCGTAGAGACCATCGGGCAGGTCGGGCGACTCTGCGGGCGGGGTCGGTGCCGGATCGGACCCGAAGACGACCGGCAGGCCGACGATCACGGAAGTGAACAGAGTGAGCAGTGTCTTCATTGATCGGATTTGGATGGTTTGCGAATGGGAGCGAAGAGGGCGATCCCGGCGGCCAGGCTGCAGGTGGCGGCCCACTTCGTTCGTTTGCCGACGACGCCGGCGAGGGATTCATAGAGATCCCGGTCCCGGTCCGGGCGAAGGTCGATTTCGACTCGCACCGCGCGGTGAAGGGCTTCGAGATCGTGAGCTGAGATCGAGTCGAGAAGTGCGCCGCGGGTCTTCGCCCAGATCGAGGGCATCTCCTCGGCGCGTATTTCCAAGGCTTGGGTGAGGGTGATCTTGGTGTTGGCGCGCAGGACCCACTCGATGGGTGTCTTCATCCACTCGCCAAAGGCGGCGACGAGTTCAAATCGTTCGTTGCGGGTACCCAGGTTGTCGAGTTCCTGGAAGAGTATGGGGGCGTGGTCCCGAGCGTTGAGCGAAATGAGGGCTCTCACGCAGGATGACTTGATATGGAGGGAGGCCTCGGGCTCCCCAAGCACGGAGAACAGGTCCGGTATGGCCACTGGATCGCCGATGCGGCCGAGCGCGCGCGCCGCCATGGCCCGGATCCGGTTCGGGACCCCGGGTGCGAGCCCTTTGCGGATGGCGGGAACGGCGGGCTTGTAACGAAGCTCGCCGAGTGCCCAGGCAACGTGGTCAACGAGGTGAATACGCTCCTTGTCGACCAGGATCTCAAGGAGGGCGGCCCCGGCGTCGTTGGACTGGCTCAGCCCGAGGCTTCGGATGGCCTCGGCTTTGACGTCGTAGGATGGGTCGGTGCTCAATTCGGTCAGGGTCTTGATTGCGAGCGGATTGTCGGACTGGCCGAGCCAGCGGGCGAGGTTGGCCCGCCGTTTCTCATCCTCATCGTAGAGTTTCCGTTGAGCGAAGATGGTCCTGACCGGGTTGTTCCAGAGTGACCCGAAGAAATCGTCCATCTCAAAATTCGGATGGGTATTGGGCAGGCGGTGAACGACAGCCAGGATCACCAGTTGGAAGAACGGGACCATGACCACCAACCAGGCCTTGACCCAATCGAAATAAAAGATGCCGTTGCCGAACTCGGTCACCCCGCGCGGCAGGGCAATGCTCTCCAGATAGAACCCGCTGAAGAGGGTGACGCCCGAGGCGACCAGGCCGATGAACACGCCGTAGATATTGAGCGATTCGAGTGCGTCGCGCCGTCGAACGTGGTGCTGCTCGATGGTGGTGGTGGCGATGCCGGTACCTGATGAGAGGCCGCCGGTGATGAAGCCGATGATGATCAATGCGATCGTCGTCACGGCCTGTGAGAGGTCGATATCCGTGAAACTGAAAGTGGAGGCTTGATCGAAAGGCGAAAGCAGCAGGTAGACCGGAGCGACCGCGACGCTCAGGACGAGGAGCCCGGAAAGCATGGGCCGGAATCCCAGGGTATCGGCGATGCGGCCCCAGATCAGGAAGCCCAGGGCGGCCCCGAGTGTCGTGCTGAGCAGGTAGAACGAGACCAGTTGGGCGGGCACGTTCAGCATGGTTCGCAGATAGACCGCCATGAGCGGCATGAGCGAGAGCTGGATCAGGACTGAAATGACCAATGGGAGTCGGAGCAGGGGCGAGGTGCGCAGTGTAATGATGAAGCGCTTATAGCCTCCGATCGGCCGGCGTTCCGGCGAGATGCCGTCATCCGGCTTGTCCGGGATCTTCGATGCCCAGATGAGTGTGTTGAGCTGTCCGATGATGGCCAATCCGAGGAGCGCCTTGTAGGTGTTCGGGGTCATTTCGGTGGTGATGACCAGGGAAAACACCAACAGGGTGGCGGCGTTGACGGCGGTAAAAGAAAACCGCATGCGTGCGAAGAACTGACCGCGGTCGCTTTCGGTCGTGATGTCCCGCATGAGAGATCCCCAGACGGTACCGGTTCCGAACTGCTGGGCGACGGTGAAGATGAGAAGCAGGGTCAGAAGAACTCCAAAGGACATCAACTCGACCGGCAGAGCCAGCATCACCACCAGCACGATCAACCTGGCAATCGCGGTCGCGGTCAGGAGTCGCCCGCGTCCGAAATTCCGGACCCAGCCCAGGATGAAGAACCGGAGGAAGGCGACCAGAGGGATCACGCCGATGATGGCGGCGATCCGGGTCGGTTCGAACCCCAGCACGTCGGAGGCGTAAAGTTGCAGGTACTGGCCGACGACGATGAAGTTGATCGTCTGCAGGAACAGGTTGTGGAGCAGCGCGTAGTGCTGTCCATATCGTCGTTCCCTGTCAGTCAGGGCCCCGGAAGGAGGGGTTTCCCTTTTTGTCTTCTTTCTCACTTACTCCATTGTTTCGGGCAAATCATCGGAGTGGCAAGGGAGGAGGGGCTTACTTGCCGCTGAGCGGCTCGCCTTCAGGCCTTCACTTCTTTCCATTCCTCGCCGCAGGGACCGCCGCTTTCGTTGGGCGTCAGGGCGACTTGGCTGCCGTCGAAGCGGAGAACCGGGAAATAACCCTGATGCAGTTTCTCGGTTTCGTGGGTGACGTAATGGCAGATAAACGAGCGGCGAAATCGCGTTTTCGAGCGATTGGGTCCGGAACCGTGAATCAGGCTGCCGTTGAAAAAGAGGGTGTCACCGGCCTTCATCTCGACGGGAATGGCTTTCAGGCCGTCCGGGACGGGTACGAAGTGGGTGGTGAAGGACTCCTTGTTGTCGGCGGTTTCCGGACAGATGATGGCGGCGTCCTGGGAGCCCGGAACCACGTGCAGGGCCCCGTTCCCGGTGTCGCAGTCGTCGACTGCGGTCCAGGCGGCAACACAGGTGCCTGGTTCGGCCAGCAGGTAGAAATTATCCTGGTGGAGCGCCTGGCCCCGTGATCCGGGGGGTTTGAAATAGAACATGGACTGCACGGCATAGGGTGGATTTCCCAGGATTGCGGTCAGGCAATCGCGGACCCTTTCGTCCAGAAGGTAACGTCGACCGACATCGTTGAACCGATGAGGGTGCATGATTCTGGGGAATTCCTTGAGCGGGTCTCCGCCGGATTCCTCAGCTGGGACCGGTTCAAAATACCCGGGTTGACCGCCCGCCTGATGGAGTTTTCCGAATTCCGACCGGATGGTTTCGAGATCCTCGGGTCCGAAAAGTCGGCGGGCGATGACGTAACCGTCGCGGGCGAATTGGTCACCGAGGGCTTCCAGATCTGATTGGGTGGGTCGGTTGAGGGCGGTCATGAAAACGGTGGTTGAGGTGAAATCCCGGTGTGGGCAGGATAGCTGCGGCACGGTTGCGATTCGTGCTGGAAAGATGGATCGTTCCGCGGCATAGCGGATTGGGTAAGCACTGTCATCGTTATTTTCTGATCGACTCATGCGACGCGAGCACATTCGACTTCTCATTAATCGTCTGACTGCAATCCTGGGGTTGGCGGTTGCTCCATCGCTCTCTCCCGGACTTGTTGCTGCGGAGGGCTACACGGATACTCCTTTTTTACCAGATGCACCCTACCGGGTCCATGACCCCGAACGACCGCAGCCTGCGGTGGTGAATCCGGGACCCGAGAATGCCGCAATTCTGGCCCGTCCGCCCTCGGACGCGATCGTTCTGTTTGACGGCACGGATCTGGGGGCCTGGACAGGCGGCCCGTGGAAGGTGGAAAACGGCACGATGGAAGTGATTTCCAAGGCCGGTGACATAAAGACCAAGGAGTCATTTGGGGACATGCAGTTCCACCTTGAGTGGGCCACGCCGACCGAGGTTTCAGGCAAGAGCCAGGGCCGGGGCAACAGCGGTGTATTCCTGATGGACCGCTATGAGATCCAGGTCTTGGACAGCTACGAGAATCCCACCTATGCGGACGGTTCGGCTGGAGCGGTGTATGGCTGCAAACCACCTCTGGTGAACGCTTCGCGTCCGCCCGGTGAGTGGCAGACATTTGATATCATCTGGAGGACACCTCTTTTTGAGGGTGATCGTCTGGTCCGGCCGGCAGTCGTCACCGTCTTCCACAACGGGGTGCTCATCCATGACCACTATGTCCTTCCCGGGAAGGGCCATCACAAGAAGGCACCGGCCTACAGTCCCCACGCGCCCATCGGACCGATCCATCTTCAGGATCACAAGAACCCTGTCCGGTATCGAAATATCTGGGTGCGTCGGCTGGATCCCGAATCCTGAGATGGTGCTGTTCACTGAAAATAATCGCTCCGGCGTCAGCCGGTTGGGAGGTATCTGATGGCGCATCTGGGGCTACTTCAGGATCTCGGCTGGTTGATGGTTTCGGCGGCGCTCGCCGCGATCATTTTTCAGCGTCTCAGGCAGCCCGTCATCCTCGGGTATATTCTGGCCGGGATTCTTCTGGGTCCTGGATCCTTCTTTCCGTCGCCGCTCCAGGAGCTGGGGAACATAAATGCGCTGGCCGAACTCGGGGTGCTCTTCCTGATGTTTTATATCGGGCTGGAGTTCAATCCGGAGCGCCTGCGTTCGGTCTTTGCCCCGGCTCTGCTCGCGTTGATTCTGCAGACTGCACTGATGATGTTCGTCGCCATGCAGGCCGGGCAGTGGCTGGGCTGGGGCCCGGTCCAGAGTCTCTTCTTCGGCGGTATCCTCTCGATCAGTTCGTCGATGGTTACGATCAAGCTGATCCGTGAGAAGGGGCAGCTGAATCGACCCTATGCGGAGCTTACGGTGGGTATCCTCATTTTTGAGGATATTCTCGCGATCATCGTCCTTGTGGTGCTGACCGGCGTGGCGGTCAGTGGGACCTTCGAGTGGAATGCGGTCGGCAAAGTGACCTTCCTGGTGGGAATTTTCGTGGTGGCCGTCTACGTGGTGGGCAAGCTTCTGGCGCCACGGGTTCTGGGCATGCTGCATCGATTCGGCACCGACGAGACGATCGTCCTGTTTACCATCGGCCTGATTCTTGGGGTCAGCCTGCTGGCCGCACAGATGGAATTCTCCCTGGCCCTGGGCGGATTTGTCGCGGGCGCCATCCTTTCGAAGACCTCATTGGCGCACGAAATCGAAACGTTGACGGAACCGCTGCGAAATTTCTTCTCGGCTCTGTTTTTTGTCTCGGTGGGCACCTTCGTCGACCTCAGAGAGTTGGCGGTCTACTGGCTTCCGATCGTGCTGCTCACGCTTCTGATGATGGGCGGTAAATTTATTTCGTGCTGGCTGGGCATGGTGCTGGCGGGGCAGAAACCGGAGGTTTCCACCCGGGCGTCTCTGGCCAAGGTTCAGATCGGTGAATTTGGTTTCGTCATCGCGACTCTGGGTCTCAGCTACGGGGTGGTTGATGAAGGGCTCAAGGCGACTGCGTACGGCGTGGCCATCCTGAGCATATCGCTTACGCCAGCCGTCAATCTGCTCCAATCAAAGATAAACGCCTACGCTGAAGAGCGGGTGCCCGGCGGGCTCAAGCGCGGGATTGGGGTTTACCTGAACTGGATCGAAACCGTGCGTCTTGCGGCCGGGCAGAGCGGCGCTCTGAAGGTGGCGGTGCGCCCATTCAGCCGAATAATCATCAGTTTCCTGCTGGTGAACGCGGTCGTCATTCTGGCCTCGGTCCTTATCGGGTACATTCCGCTCCCGGATCGCATGGCGAACTATGAAGTGTTGATCCAGCGAGGGGCCTGGGGTGTGGCGGCTCTGCTCTGCCTGCCTTTCCTGGTCGACATCGTCAGGAACCTGAACGTCCTGGTGACTCTTATTTCGGAGATCGCTCTGTCGCGCCGGCCGGGTGGTGCAGTCGGCCGGTTCATGCGGGAATTGATCCAGGGGGTTTTCTTCACCCTTGTCCTGCTCGTTTTCAGCCTCGTGTTCCTGGCGGCGTGCGGCCGTTATTTTCCGACAGCTGCCGCATTGTTCGGGTTTATCCTGGTGTGCCTGGCGCTGGCTATTCTGTTCTGGCGAAGGGTGGTCAAGGTTCACAGCCGGTTTGAATATGCGCTGATCCAGGGCATGGAGGGAGCGGTCCGCCAACTGGTGAAACCGTCGATGGAGGAATCGATTCGTCGGGTATCGGCAGCCAACCCCTGGCCCGTAAGGATCCACGAGATGTCGATCAAGAAGCAGACCTGGGCCTGCGGACGGCGTGTACACGAACTCGGTCTTCGAGACGAGACCGGGGCCACTATTGTGGCGATTGAGAGGGGTGGACGGGTATATTATGACGTGGGCCCGGACATGCCCCTTTCACCCGAGGATCGAGTCCATCTTCTCGGCGAGGCGGGGCAGATTGAGGCGGCCGAAGCGTTCATGAACCGGCCGTTGCCTGAGTCGGAGGTGCGGGAGCCGAGATTCAGGCATTTTGACAAGATCCTGGTGGGGCCGACTGCCGATCTGGTCGGAACCTCGCTACTGGAGGCCGATCTTCGCAGCCAAAGCGGTGTGACGGTGGTGGGCATCCAGCGGGGCGACCACAAGATCATCGGGCCGACGGGCGGCGAGGTGATTCATGCGGGAGACCTTTTGCTTGTCCTGGGCCGGCCCGAGGATGTCGAAGCGCTGAAAAAGAGTATTTTCGATTCCTGACGGAATCTAACCTGATGTCAGAAGGTAGGAACGGACCGCCGGGCCGTCCGCTCGCCTTGGGTAAAATCACCTAAAACCGCTCTGAGTATTTCATCTTTGACCGGTGGGGCCGATGGTAGTGGGCGAGCGCATTTCCCCTTGGCCCAATGACCGGAATCGATCCGAATTCGACCCCCGTATGCCATACCCGATCGGGGTTGGCCCCATCCGTCTTGGATGCATCTCGGCAGATGATCTGCAAGACGCTTATCAACAGATACTTAAGGGGGCAATCATCAACGTGAACCGACGGGTCACCAAGTCCATGAGAGAGCTGCACCCTCGGCTTCGTCGTCAGTTGGAGTCGGTCTATGGTCATGAAATGCCGGTCGACACGACTTTTCAGCGGCTGCTCGAGGTGATTGACCAAGCCTATACGGAAGACGCGGAATCGGCGACCGCGGAAACCGGATCGGCCTCCCAAAATTTTCCCTCCGATCTGGATCCGGAGTCTGATGACCCCAACCGGCAGTTGCTGGACGAAGTCCTCCAGCACACCTATGAGAGTGTGATTGTGACCGATGGGAACCTCGAGCGACCCGGCCCGAGTGTTCTTTATGTCAATCAGGCATTCACCCGGTTGACCGGCTACACTCGGGAAGAGGTGGTCGGCAGATCACCCCGAATCCTTCAGGGTCCCAAGAGCGATCGGGATGTCCTGCATTGCCTCAGCGAGGCAATGCTCAATGGCGAATCCTTCGTGGGTGAGCTTGTCAATTACCACAAGGACGGGTCGGAAATTCCCGTTCGGGTTTCGCTCAAGCCTCTTCGCGACGGCCACGGTCGGGTAACCCATTGGGTCGCGGTCCAACAGGACATCTCCGAGCACCGCCGCGTGAGTGAAGCTCTGCGCGAGAGCGAGCAGCGCTACAGGTCCGTCATCGACAGTATCAAGGAAGTCGTCTTCCAGACTGACACCGCCGGTCGGTGGACTTTCCTGAACCCGGCCTGGGAGGATATCACCGGGTTCCCGCTCAGCGAGACGATTGGGTCACTTCTCGTCAACTACGTACACCCGGACGATCGCTCGCGGAATGAAGACCTCCTGCGACCACTGCTCGAAAAGACGGTCGGATTCTGCCACCACGAATTTCGATGTCTGACCAAAGGAGGTCAGTTCAGGTGGCTTGAGATTTTTGCCCGTGTATCGGTCGGACCCAAGGACGAAGTTATAGGTCTGTCGGGCACCCTGACCGATGTCACCGAGCGCAAGAATTCGGAGCAGAAGTTGAGAGAATCGGAAGAGAAATTCCGGGTCATGTTTGTGACCTCTCCGCTTGGAATGGTGTTGAGCGAACTGGACGGAGCCTTTGTCGATGCCAACCAGGCCTTTCTCAATATCATCGGCTTTCGCGCCGTGGAGACGGAAAACCTGAGTCTCTGGCAGATAACCCCGCCCGACTTTTTCCAGCAGGAGCAGGATCAGCTGGAGAAACTTGAACGAACGGGAAAATTCGGCCCTTACGAGAAGGAGTATTTCCACAAGAGCGGGTGTCGGGTCCCGGTCCTGGTCAATGGTATGATTGTGAAAGGCCCGGAGGGCAGGCGCCAGATCTGGACCTTTGTTGAGGATATCACCGATCGAAAGGAAACCGAACAGGCTCTGGCCCTGAGCGAGCAGCGTTTTCGTGACGTCAGTCACGCGGCCGGCGAATTCATCTTCGAAGTCGATCCCGAGGGCCGTTTTGTCTATGTCAGCGATCGCGTGTCCGACGTCCTCGAATACGCACCCGGCGAACTGCGGACACGTTCGATATTTGAATTGCTTTCCCCTGGTGATGCCGACGAATTCAGGAACCGTTTCCGCAATTCGGCCGAGAACGGGGTTACCTTCAGCAATGTCGAGCACCTTGGTCGCACCAAGGACGGCCGAATGATCTGGTTGAGCCTGAGCGGAGTACCGGTGAAGGATGACACGGGAAAGGTGACAAGTTTCCACGGTGCGGGTCTGGATATCACCTCGCGCAAGGAAAGCGAGTCCGCCCTCAGGGCCAGCGAGGAGCGATTCAAGCTTCTGGTTGATTCCAGCGAGGACGGATTCTGGGACGCGAACTACGGTGCCGACTCCATCTATTATGCGCCGAGATGGAAAGCGATTCTCGGTTATGCCGACCACGAATTGTCCAATACTCAGGAAACCTTCGAGCGGTTGTTGCACAAAGATGACCTGCAGATCGTCCGCTCCTCGCTGGAGCGCACACTTCCGGCCGGCACCCATCCCTTCAATATTGAGTTTCGAATGATGCACAAGGAAGGCGGTATCCGATGGATCCGCTCGACTGGTATCGAGATCCGGGATACCGGAGGGCGGACGGTTCGCACCCTGGGTTTCCATACAGATATTTCGGATCGCAAGCGGGCCGAGGACGAGATCCGGGACGCGAAGGCGACGGCGGAGTCCGCCAATCGGGCCAAGTCGGACTTCCTTGCCACCATGAGCCATGAAATCCGGACCCCGATGAACGGAATCATCGGGATGACCGGGTTGATGATGGACACGGATCTCAGTTCGGACCAGCGGGAGTTTGCCGAGACGATTCGGGTCAGCAGTGAAAGCCTGCTGTCGATCATCAACGACATCCTCGACTTCTCAAAGATCGAGTCGGGCAAGATTGATCTCGAGCAGGAACCCTTCGCGCTGGTCGACTGCATTGAGGAGGCCCTCGATCTGATGGCGCCCTCAGCGGCCAGGAAGGCGTTGGAACTCGCGTATTTCATCCAGGACGAAGTGCCGACCCGTGTGGTTGGCGATGTCACCCGACTGCGCCAGATAATCGTCAATCTGGTGGGCAATGCGGTCAAATTCACCCACGAAGGCGAGGTCTTCGTGGAAGTGCGCCGGGAACCGGAGAATCTTCCGATCTCGGAGCGGATCATGCTTCACTTTACCGTGCGCGATACGGGCATCGGTATCCCCGTGGACAAAGTGGAACGGTTGTTCCAGCCCTTCACCCAGGTGGATGCGTCGACCACCCGAAATTACGGCGGCACCGGTCTTGGACTTGCCATCTGTCGAAAACTCACCGCCGTCATGGGAGGCAATATCTGGGTTGAGAGCATCGAGGGCCTGGGATCGACCTTCCACTTCACCATGAAACTCGGCGTCGCTGAAAGCGAGGTCGGGATCGAAGGTGGCCGCAAGCTGCTTGAAGGCCGCCGGGCACTGGTGGTCGACGACAATGCGACCAACCGGAGGGTTTTACGGCTCCAGTTGGAACGCCTTGGGTTGACCGCGATCGAAGCGGAAAGTGGATCGGAGGCGCTCGAGTTGGTGGGTAAAGGTTCGGCCTTCGATGTTGCCTTTCTGGACTATCACATGCCGGTGATGGACGGAGTCGAGGTGGCGAAGGCTCTCCGCAAATTGCGCAAGCCGGACGAGATGTCGCTGGTTTTTCTCCCATCGATTTCGCGCTCGGATGATCAGGTCCGGGAGGCTCGCCCGCTTTTTAACGGCGTGCTTTCGAAGCCGATCCACCATTCCCAACTGCGCACATTGTTGGGCGATGTTCTGAATCGGCAGAAACGACGAAGCCCGGATGAGGCAACCACAGTTCCGAAGATTGACGGGTTGCTGGGTGAAAACCATCCGCTTCGAATTCTTCTGGCCGAAGATCATATTGTTAACCAGAAAGTGGCCCTCAGAATCCTTCGTCAGATGGGTTATCGGGCCGATGTGGCCAGTAATGGAATCGAGGTGCTCGAAACTCTCCGGAGGGAGCACTACGACGTGGTCCTTATGGACGTGCAGATGCCGGAAATGGATGGTTTGGAAGCGACCGGCAGGATCCGCAGGGAGTGGACGGCCGAGACCAGGCCAATCATCATTGCGATGACGGCCAATGCGATGGAAGGCGACCGCGATCGGTGCCTAAAAGCAGGAATGGACTTATACCTGAGCAAACCGATCCGAATTAATGAATTGCAGGAATCGCTCGTGCAGGCGCATCGAGCCAAGCAAGGGGAGACTATTGAATCATGATAAACCAAGAGTCCATAAATTGGGACCAGCTCAGCATGATCCTGGGGGAGGAAGGGGAACCGGTCGACGAGGAACTCGCCGACCTGTTCCGTGATTTTGTTGACGATGCTGCCCAGCGACTGGTGCAGCTGAGTTCGCTGGATCCAGTCAGTGATCCGGATGGCGTGGCGCACGAAGCACACAAGATCCGCGGGGCGGCCCTCAGTTTTGGCTTTGCGCAGTTCGCCTCCATTCTCGAGACGGTGGAAACACGGGTGCTCGAACTCACGCCGGAGGAAATCGGGCGTCTGTTGGACGCGGCGCGCGAGACTTTTGAGCGATCGAGGGATCTGGTGGGTCGGCGTTATGCCTACCTTGCGCCGGTTTCCTGAGCCGCGGGAGCCCCCTTACGCAGGACGACCCGAACGCCCGATGAGCGCACAGAAACGAATTCTCTTCGTCGATGACGATGACGTGGAACTGAAGGCCTTGAAGCATCTGGTCGCATCCTCGGATTGCGGGTGGGAGGTGAAATATTGTCAGTCTCCGGAAGACGCGCTGACCATTCTTGGGAAGGAACCGTTCGACATAACGGTGTCGGATCTTCGGATGCCGGGAATGGATGGCGGTGAGTTTCTATCCGAAGTCATGGTCCGGCACCCGAAGGTTGTGCGGCTGATCATGGCTGATGCGACTGACCAGAACCTGACCATGGAAAAGGCTGGTGTCGTTCATCAGTATATACCCAAACCCTGCGAGATCGACATTCTGAGAGCATCGGTCGACCGGGCGGGTGATCTCGAGGCGTCCATACGGCGTGAGCGGATCATGAAGATGGTCGAGAAGATGGATCGCCTGCCGGCCCTGCCATCACTCTATATCGAGGTGGTCGAAAAACTGAAGGACCCCGAAGTTTCCCTTGAGGATGTCGGTGAGATCATCAGCCGGGACATCGCGATGACGGCGAAGATTCTGAAGCTCGTAAATTCCGCCTTTTTCGGATTGCGGCGCCAGATCTCGAGTCCGATCGAGGCGGCGAATTACCTCGGCCTGGATACGGTCAAGGGACTGGTCCTTTCATTGCATGCATTCGCCCAGTTTGATGCCAATCTGCTTGGCGGTCTCGCTCTTGAAGCGGTCTGGAATCACAGCATGCTCACGGCGGTCTGTTGCAAGCTGATCGCAGATCACGAGGGCTACAGGGGACACATGAAGGATGACTCTTTTGTGGCCGGGATGCTGCACAACATCGGCAGACTCATCATGGCTTCGAATGATCCCGAGAGATATCAGCTGGCAAATCAGGAATCGGTTGAGATCGGGATCGCCGCCGCGGAGGAAGAGGTCTTTGGAGTAAACCATGCCGACCTCGGCGGGTATCTTTTCGCGCTCTGGGGTTTGCCGGGTTCGATCGTCGACGCAGTTGAGTTTCACCATGATCCATCAAAGAGCGGTCAGAGGGAGGTCTCGACTTTGACCCTGGTTCACGCGGCCAACGCCATCGTGACCCGGCAGCATGAAGAGGTCCGGACTTCCGGTTCGACCCGCGTGGATGAAGCCTACCTGGACTCGGTCGGATTGAAGGATCACTACCAGGACTGGGCGAACGCCTACGCGGAGAGTCTCGAAGGCAGTGTGGTCGCCTGACCGGGCGCTTCACCCAACCACGGCGATCAGTCGTTGAGGGCGATGCGACTGTTGGTCTCGAAATATTCGGTTATCACATCGGCGAAAAGCTGTCCGAATTCGGCCAGTTTTTTCGTTCCCAGACCGGTGATCGGCTCCATCATTGAAAGGCTGGTGGGGGTATCGCGTGCCATCTCCCGGAGAGTCACATCCCCGCAGATGACATAGGCCGGGACATGTCGTTCGTCGGCCATCCGCTTCCTGACCCGACGAAGGTGCTCGAAGAGGATTTCGTCGCACTCGATCGCACCTTCCCGGCGTCGTTTTGGCTTCCTGGCGGGCCTGGCCATTGGCTTGGTCAATGTGATTGGTGTACGGGTACGGAGAACCTCGAATCCCCGGTCCGTCAGTCGGACGGTGGCAAAGCGTCCCTCGGCTACTTCGAGGAAACCCTGGCGGAGGAGGTCGCGACCGACCGCCGACCATTCGGGCCGGGCCAGGTCCTTTCCGATTCCGAAGGTTGAAAGCTGGTCGTGCCCCCAGCGCCGGATCTTCTCGGTGTCTGCTCCGGTGAGAACCTCGATCAGGTGGTTCATGCCCACTTCAAACCCCCGGTTCCGGGAAACCCGGTAAACGCATGAGAGCAGTTTCTGGGCGGGCAGGGTTCCATCGTAACTTTCGCGGGGGTTCTGGCAGTTGTCGCAGGCGCCGCAATTGGCATCGGAGGTTTTCTCACCGAAGTAGGCCAGGACCACGGTCCGCCGGCAGGCAGCGCTTTCAGCATAATTGAGCATTGTCTGGAGTTGGCGCCTTGCAATCTGCTGCTCGGTCGGATCCGACATCTCCTTGATGAAATGCGTCTGCTTGGCCGCATCGCCGGCAGAATAAAGCAGCAGGCACTCGCTCGGCAGGCCGTCCCGACCGGCACGGCCGGTTTCCTGGTAGTAGCCCTCCAGGTTCTTGGGCAGGTCGTGGTGAATGA
>QNAI01000046.1 GCA_003641745.1 Verrucomicrobiota bacterium
AAGACCATCCCGGGCCTGTGGTTGCTGGAACAGATACTGCCCGCTTTCACAGCCCGTCCGAAAACAAATGTTGAGTGGAATCGCCTTATCCGCGCCGCGGCCCAGGTACCCGCCCCTCGCACCCTGATCAACCTGAAGGACCCGGCACTCTTCAATCCGAAATCAATGAAGGCGGTGATCGACCGGCAGCTGAAGAAGAAAAAGATCCGGCCGCCCAAGGACCTGCCCGGTTATGCCCGGCTGATCTTCGAGTCCCTGGGTGCGGGACACGCCAACGCCGTTCGCAGTTTTGAGAACATGACCGGACGGAAGTTCAATCGAATACTCATCGTCGGCGGCGGCTCGAAGAACGCATTGCTCTGCCAGGCGACCGCGAACCACACTGGAATCCCGGTGGTCTCGTTTGCCCTCGAGGGTACGGCCACGGGAAATATCGCCAATCAACTCGTCGCCCTCAAGGCAGTCAAAGACCTGAAGACCTTCCGACGGCAGTTGAGCCGGCAGTTGAAGAAGAAGGTCTATGAGCCGGTATAATTGAAGGGGTCAGGCCGTTGTTTGTATACGACTTTGATTCGTATACAAACAACGGCCTGACCCCTTCCAGCAATGCGAGTCTCTCGAGAAAAAAGACCTTTGGTCAGCGTTCTTCTACCGGCCTACAATGCCGAGACCACGATCGCCCGGGCGATCGACTCGATTCGCTCGCAGTCATTTTCCGAATGGGAGCTGATTCTCGCAGACGATGGGTCCACGGACCGAACCGCCGAAATTGCCTCCACGGCGGCAAGGCTTGATGCACGAATCAAGGTGCACCGTTTCGAGCAGCGCGGCCTGGTGCCAACCTTGAACGACGCGATCGAACTGGCCCGGGGATCGACTCTCGCGCGCATGGACGCCGACGACGAATCCGCGCCCGACCGTCTCGGACTCCAGGTGGCTTACCTGGAAAAACACCGCCAGACGGGCATGGTCGCCAGCCAGGTCCGGTTCGGGGGCGACCGCGCAAGCGCCCCGGGCTACGCCGAATACGTTGACTGGACCAATACCGTGTTGTCTGCCGAGGAGATTTCGATGAACCGTTTCATCGAATCGCCCATTGCCCACCCCTCAGTCATGTTTCGAAGGGAGACCCTGGTTCGGTACGGAGGATATCGGGACACCGATTGGCCCGAGGACTACGAGCTCTGGCTGAGATGGCTCGATGCAGGCGTGCGGATCGAGAAGCTGCCCGAACCGCTTGTCACCTGGAACGATCCACCTGATCGCCTTTCGAGACGACACCCGAGATACCGGACTGAAGCCTTTTACGCCTGCAAGTGCCATTACCTCGCAAAATGGATCTCGAAGACGGTCGAGCCCGACCGACCGATCATTCTCTGGGGCGCCGGACGAATCACGAGGAAACGGTTCCATACCCTCGAGGAATCGGGTGTGACCCTCTCGGGCTATATCGACATCAACCCCCGCAAGATCGGCCTGAAGATCGGCGGACTTCCGGTTCACGACATCGCCGCCATTCCTGAGGATCGGGGATGGTTCATCGTCGCCGGAGTGGGCAATCGCGGAGCCCGCGAGTCGATTCGCCGCGAGCTGGAGCAGCGCGGTTATCGGGAGGGGGCAGATTATGTGCTGGCGGCGTAGGGTTGAAGGGGTCAGGCCGTTGTTTGTATACGAATCAATTCGTATACAAACAACGGCCTGACCCCTTTCGGAGAGCGTGCCAGATGGACGGGACGTTCGATCGCCAACCGGGGAGGATCAGAGTGATCGCGATCTGTTCCGCTCCGTTAGCCATGACCACGACCAGAGCGGTGCGAAACAGCCATTCCGGGCCACCGAAAAACCAGATGATCATCGAGCCAGCCATGAGCACCGCTGACAACTTTCCACTCAGTGTATGGTATGAGGTGAGGCGCCCATATTTGAGATACCCAAAGCTGAAGGCTGCGGTGTAGACCACGAAGCCGCCCAGAATCAGGTCAAGATGAGCATCGATGAACCGCGGCCAGAGCATGCAGGTACCAAAAAACAGGGAAAGGTAGGTGGCCATGTCGGCCCACGAGTCCAGCTTTGCTCCCAATTCGGTGCGCTGGTTCAGAATCCGGGCGAGCACCCCATCGAGAAGGTCGCTGATCACGGCCGCCGTGAAAGCGGCCCGAAATAAATTCCCCTGTTGATGCCAGGCAAGAACGATCATCGCGGGCGCGAGTATCAAGCGTCCGAGACTGATCGCATTCGGCAGGTTGACTACCGTTCGAGATTCCATCCGGAGTTTTTGGGGAGACAGGCCGTCACCGGGTCGATCACGGTCGGAGAAGCGCAATAATGCCCAGCCCCGGGCCAAAAAGCAAGCGGGTTCCGCCGCGGGGAGCGGCGGAACCCTGGTCTGACTTTTGTCCGAATTGATCTGAGGGAGGGCGTCAATCCGAAGTCAGCTGGCGGAGGAACAGGCCCGGCGCGGGGAGATAGAGCCGGGCCTGTTTCAGCACTGATCGTTAAGAATCAGCACTGCCTCCGTGGAGAAGAATACGACAGAATCAAGTTAGGATATGGAATATGTGACGAGTGGTCACCCGCCCGGCTCGGGCGGCAATTCCGCACCCCTAACCGGAGCTGACCGTCGCCTCTTCCTCGCCCATTACCAGGGGAAATCGGACTTCGGCCCGAACCCGACCATCAGCGGTTTCCTCAAGATTCAGCGAGGCCTCTCCGCCAAAGAGCAGGTCGAGTCGTTCCCGCGCGTTTCGCAGGCCCACCCGAGTTGACCGAGACTCTTTCTGAATCCGGCCCGGATTGGTGACGGTGACAACCAGAGTGCCACTCTCGGACCGGATCCGAACCTCCACTGCTCCCCTGCCCCCCTGTGCACCAATCCCATGCTTGACCGCATTCTCGACCAGCGTCTGGACCAGCATCGGCGGAATACGAGCGTCCTCCAGTCCTTCCTCCTGGTCTATTTCGACGGCCAGGCGATCATCAAACCGCAAGCCTTCCAAGGTCAGATAACTGCGGACAACGTTCATCTCAATCTCGAGCGGTATGACGGTCCGGCGGCCCGATTCAAGAGCAACCCTCAGGATATTCGACAGGCGGGTGACTGCATCCCTGGCCGAATCCGGTTGTCCTCGGATCAGGGCTCTGACCGTATTCAGGCTGTTGAAAAGGAAGTGTGGATTGATCTGAGATCGAAGGGTCGCGAGTTCCGCCTCCTTCTGCAATGAGTCCAACAGAGCTTGTTCCGCTTGAAGAGCCGGATTGATGAACCGTCGCGAGATCACAAAGTAACCCACAACGAAAAAGGAAGCCACGGCCACCACGATGACAATCAAGGCGAATCTCTCTTCGACCAGATAGGCGGCTACATCCCGGTTCCGGACCGCGTATACCATTGTCCACGCCATCCCGGGAACCCCGTCGATCAAGACTCGAAAGCCCTTGCCGGCCAGAATGAGGCCGGGCGTCTTCACGTCGGGATCCGGTGAAAGGTGTGGGCGGACCAAGGTACGGATACTCTCCACTTCATCGTCTGTGAGGTACGGTCCTTCGGTTCCAACCAGGAGTTCCGCGGCGTTTGTCACCAGGACAAGAACACCCGCCGGTCCTTCGAGAGGGTCGATGTATTCCCGAATCAACTCGAGGGTGACATCAGCTCCGACCAACCCGATGAGATTACCGTCCGAATGGATCGGGTCCACCCGGCTGACCATCATCCCATGTCCGGCGCGATCCTCGTAGGGGGCGGTCCAGAACCCGTCATTCATCCGGGTCTTGTCACCGATCGGCAATTCGTAAGGTTCCCATGCATAAGCGAGGGCCGAAGCCAGATCGTTCGACGACGCCGTTTTCAGAAACTCACTCGCCGGGACATAGGGGTAAATACCAAGGACGTCTTTGTCGGAGGAAAAGAAATAACTCAGCACGATATTCTCGCGCCCCAAATGACCGGCTCTCTGGTAGGATTGCAGGGCCACGCCCAGACCGGCCAATCTTGCTTCCGATTCCGTCCAATCCTCCGGCGACTTTAACGTGATAAGGTTGCCGGAAGGCTCGCCATCGGGGTTCCAGCCCGCATCCGGAAACTCAAATCCATTGCCCACCGGGGTGGGCCTCATTTGACTCCAGGCTTCGGTCGGCTCCATCATCCGCCACCCGCCGGCCATGAATCGTGTCGCCTGATCGGAAAATTGCCCGATGAAGTCTTCAATGGTCTCGGTTCCGGCCGCCAGCCGTGCCACACGCTCGTCGAACTGGCTCAGGAGCGCCTCCAGCGCCTGCTGCTCCTGCACATGGTACAACCGGACCGAAAAGACGACCAGCCCAACGACAAACAGCGTCATGGCGGCGACCATCATGCGTCCGTAGAGCCGGACCAGCCGGCGTGGAGGCGCGTCCACGCCACCCTCCGGGCTCGGTCCGCCGCTCTTGAGATCCGGTTCCATCTAGTGGACGTCCACTGGACCTCGATCAGAGACTCATCGTATCCCTGAACAGTTTCGCCTTCCGACGGGAGAGGTCCACATGTTCACCGCCCTTGAGTGTGACCCGCAGGCTGCCGCTGAACCACGGTTCGATCTTGTCGATCCATTTCAGATTGATGATCTGGCTTCGATTGGCCCGGAAAAAGACCTTGGGATCCAGCCGGACTTCGAAGGTATTGAGCGCCCTCAGGAGAAGCGGTCGCTCTTTCTCAAAAACGATCCTGGTATAGTTGCCCTCAGATTCGAGCAGACGGAGGTTCGACACCTCCACAAACCAACAGCGATCTCCGTCCCGGACAAAAACCTCATCAGACGGACCGAGGTATGAATCGGGATGGCCCTCCGGATGATCTTTGCCGTCCATTCGCTCGTGCAGACGTTCGATCGAATCCGCCAGGCGCTCCGGATCGATCGGCTTAAGCAGGTAGTCGAGTGCGTCCACGTTGAACGCCTGAACTGCATACTCGGCATATGCCGTCGTGAAGACGACCTTGGGTATCGGCGGCTCCAATCGCTCGAGTAATTCAAATCCATCCGCGCCTGGCATCTGTACATCGAGAAAGAGCAGGTCGGGACGAATCGACTCAATCACGGCCATAGCCTCTTCAGCATTGGCCGCCTCACCCACGATCGTGATCTCCGAATGCTCCTTCAGAAGTTCCCTCAACTCCTCCCGTGCCAGACGCTCGTCATCTATGATCACGGCATTCATGAACCCCAACCTACGCTACTTGAAGGCCGGACTGCAAGCCGCTCGTACGTTCTTAACGACCATTCTTCATTCCGGATGCCCATCCACACGATTTCTCAAGCGCATTCCCCGGACCATGGTAACCTTGTTACACCTGAAATCCATCCAACTCGTGAAAACGCCTTGCTTGAGCCATGAAACACGAACAAACCAATCACCATCTGCCGACCCTGTTCAGGCGTCGGAAACCGCCACTTCACCGACTGGTCAATCCGGTAATAGAGGTCTGCCCACGGAATATCCGACCAAACGAGCCGACGATCCGGGCTCCCCGATGCACCGTCTGGATGACTGCAATCGGTTGGGAGGAGAACAGAAAGCGGAAGCTGAAAACACTTTTCCCGTCGAAGGGTGCAAGGGGAACAGTCAACTACACCACCAGGTCCAGGGAGGATTCATGATGGCTCAGACCGGTTTCCCACCACCCCCGACATTTCGCCCAGTTTCGGAAGATACGCTTCTTCCGTGCCCATTCTGCGGCGCTCACCCTGACTTCAGAGAGTGGACATCAAAGCAGTGGACCGTAGAGGTCACGTGCTTGAACAAGACGTGTGCGGTCAGTCCGCATACGGCCCTGTGCAAGAGCCGCGATGATGCCCGCGCCATCTGGAATTATCGGGCTCCGTAAGAACAGAGATGGTCGGTTCAAGCAAGCACGCGTCCCGTTGATTCGGGACGCGTGTCTGTTGTACGGATCGGTTTGAAGGGGTCAAAGCTCAGATCGTGTATTGGCATACACAATCCCGAGCAATGACCCCCCGTTCGGACCTCAATCCCGAGCAATGACCCCCCGTTCGGACCTCGATCTGCTTCTCCAGGGGATGGGCAGACGCGGCTACACCCGAGCCCATGGCTCCCGGCATGGTAGTATGAACCGGCGTATCCCGCCTATTGACTGGAGCTCAGCCGACCTTGGAGAAGGTGCTCTGCAGTGAGCGGGCCGAGTTCTGGAGGCCTTGGAGTTCCTTCGGCCAGAGTTCGATCTCCACGTGCTGCTGAACACCCTTCCGTCCGACCACGGTGGGGACGCTCAGGCAGACATTTCGCAGGCCGAACGAACCCTGCTGGAGAGAAGAAACCGGGAGGAGCTGGCAGCGATCAAGAGCCACGCTGTGGACGACCTCGGCAATGGTCAGACCGACGGCCCAGCCCGCCCCGCCCTTGCGACGGATGACTTCGGCGCCGCTACCCTTGGTCTGCTCAAAAATCCTCGACTGGAAGGCCGGTCCGAAGCCCTTGAGCTTGCCCATCGACATTCCGTTGACCGTGGCGGATGACCAGATCGGCACCATGGAATCACCATGTTCACCGAGAATCAACGCCTTCGCCTGGGTCGGCGCAAGGTGAAGTTCCCCGGCGATGAGAGAGCGGAAACGGGCGGTGTCCAACATGGTGCCCAGGCCGATAACCTGCGACCAGGGCAGCCCGAGGCGTTGACCGGCCAGCTGGGTCAGAATGTCCACGGGATTTGAGACGACGAAAATGATGGCGTCTGAGCGGGTGCCGGTCGACTTGATACTCTCGAGAATCTGGAGAAAGAGCGAAACATTGCGGTTGATCAGATCGAGTCGCGATTCGTCGGGCTGGCGGCGGAGGCCGGCCGTGATCACAAACATGTCCGAATCCGCCGCCCGGCCATAATCGCCTGCGTAAATGCGCTGGTCGGCGATGCACGAGCTGCCGTGCATGAGATCGAGCGCTTCACCTTCCCCCATTTCCGTATTGGCATCCAGTATCTGGATTTCAGATACGATGCCGGCACACTGGAGCGCAAATGCGGCGTTGGAACCGACTCGGCCCCCTCCCCCGATGATGGTCACTTTCATGGTCAAATTCTTCCCGCGTCTTCAGTTCCCTAACTTGTCCATGATCTGGCCGGTGATCTTCGTGACCAGGGCCTCGAGTTGCGGATCCGAACCCGGTCCCGGATCGGCCGCGCTTTTCCCTGCGACCGGTGTCCCCGGCACACTGCAGACCACCCCCGGACGGAACTCCGAATTGTCGCAGAGCTCACATTCCTTCCATTCCTCCCGTTTGTCATCCATGCCCAGCTTCTGGCGGATATCCATCAGGTCTTTCAGCTTGTCCTTGCCGAAAGTATGGAGGCCGTTACCGAGCTGCGAGGCGATCCAGATCGTTTTGCAGTAAGCATCGGTATTCTCCATCTTCCAGTAGGAGTCCTCGACATCCTTGCCCCAGCAGATCACGCCATGGTTCTGCATGATGATGGACTGGTGATTCACCCCGATTTCCCCGACTGTGTCGGAGTTCTCCGGCGAGCCGGGCGTCTGGTAGGGCGCGAAGCCGATCTGACCAAGAAAGACCTCGGCCTCCGGGATCATGCAGGTCGGCGGCGTGACCGAAGCCACGGCAAATGCAGTGGCGTGGGGCGGATGGGCATGCACGCAGGACTTGGCCTTGGGCTGCCGTTTCATGATTCCGATGTGCGTCAACACTTCGCTGGTCCGTTTCAAGGTGCCGGCCAGCTGGTTCCCCTCCATATCGACCAGACAGATGTCATCCACCTTCATGAACCCCTTCGAGATCAGGGTCGGGGTGCACAGGACCAGATCATCGCCGACCCGCACCGTAATATTGCCACCGTTGCCGTCGACATAGTCCTTTTCCCAGATGCGGCGCCCGATATCGACCATGTGGCGCTTGATGGCCACGATTTCCGGCGAATTATAGAATGCCGCAACATCGGCGGGAGTCCTGGGGTCGGCGCCCGAGGTCCAATGGTATTCGTGGTCGGGGATGATCGGTTCCGTCTTCATGGCGGAGGGAACCTGTGACGCCGGAGATGCCGGCTCGTTTGCCCGGGCCGGGGTCACTGCTCCCGACCGCAGGATATCCCGGGCCGATGGAGTAAGGAGAGCGTCAGCGGGAATCGAATCCGGACCCCCGTTTCTCAATATCTGTTCAGCCTCTCGGGCGGTGATGACTTGCTTCATGTTTCAATGCCTCTTGGGACAGGGGGTTGGTAAAGAATGGTATCGATGATGGCTGCGTTGAAGGCGTCGACCGGAGTGGGTTGGGGAAAAGGAGCGGTCGCTTCCGCACCCTCGATGTAGCCGATCACGTCGCCGGCTCCGGCCCCGAGATTGTCGTAGACGACCAAGCTGTTTCCGACCGGCAGCGGCAGCATGGCGGCTCCCGCCATCTGGTTGCGGTCGAGGGGCTGCACGAGCAGGAAGCGCCCACCCTTATAGGCGGGATCCTGTTGGCTGAGAATTACCTTTCCGATGACGTGACCGAGTTTCATCTTCAACGATCAGCGATGCCGATTATCAGATTGCGCAAAGGGGAGTCGGGATCGCCAACCAGCACACGGGTCGATGAGCCATCGGTTGAAAGGATGACACGTTGGTGCAGGCCGGCACCGTGGGGATCCACGGCCAGAACGGGTTCCCCCTCGTCGTTTCCGTCGGCATCCAGGGGCTGGCAGATCACCGTCCGCCTGCCCCGCATACTGGGGTGAGAGATGGTGGAAACCACCGTGCCGTCTACCCGCGCGTAGAGCATGGTCAGTAGATCCGCAGGTTGTCCACCATGACACAGCGCCGGGTCCTGGTGAATGTCTTCGGGTTGGTGATGCCCTCGCCGGTCGTGGTTGCGATCGAATAGCTGAGATAGCCCTCGCCGCCCAGGCCCAGGCCCGCCGTGCAGGGTCCGTTCTTGATGAAGAGCGTGCTGTCGAGGGCCCGTGCCATCGCGGTCATATGATTGACGTTGAGGGTGTGAATGATCGACGAATGCCTGTAGCCGTGCTCGGCCTTCTTGGCCAATTCGATCCCCTCCTCCACCGAGCGCACCCGGATCACCGGTACCATCGGCATCATCTGCTCCTCCATCACGTAGGGATGGTTGGCATCGGTTTCGGCAAAGAGCATATCGGTGCCGGCGGGCGCGGTGGCCCCGGCGATGCGGGCCAGATCAGTCGCATCTTTCCCGACCAGGTCGCGATTCAGCACCGGATGCGAGCAACCGCCGGCGTCCTTGCTGTCGGTAAAGGCCTCCGCGGTCAGACGGGCGAGTTGTCCATCATTGAGCTGCACAGCTCCGGCCAGTCGCATTGCCCGGATGAATCGGTCGGCGACGTTGTCGAGGACGAATATCTCCTTCTCCCCAACACAGAGCAGATTATTATCATAGGAACCACCCTCGATGATGTTGCGCGCCGCCTTGTCGATGTCCGCCGTATCATCAACCAGAACCGGTGGATTGCCCGGTCCGGCACAGATGGCCCGCTTTCCCGACTTCATGGCGGCTTCAACCACGGCGGGCCCGCCCGTCACGCAGAGGATTGAGACCTCGGGTGCCTTGCAGAGCGCATCGAATGAATCGAGGGTCGGTTTCTCAACCGCACAAATCAGATTCTCGATTCCGAGCTCGCGATGAATGGCCTCATTGAACGTCCTGACCGCAACGGCGGCACAACCTGCCCCGTTCGGGTGCGGATTGAACACAACCGCGTTGCCCGCGGCCACGATGTTGACGACATTGCCACTCAAGGTCGGTATCGAATGGGTCACCGGCGTGATCGCACCGACGACCCCGTACGGGGTGTATTCCTCGAGGGTTATACCGTGATCGCCACTCAATCCATAGGGTTTGAGCCATTCGACGCCGGGCACGAGCTTGACGATCTGGAGTTTCTCCACCTTGTGGTCGAGTCGTCCGATCCTGGTTTCCTCAAATTCAAGTCGACCCCATTCCTCCGCTTTTTCGTCGCAGAGGCCCTTGATGATTTCAACGACCTTGAGACGGCCGGCAATCCCCTTCTCCTTCAGTTGGTGGAAGGCGTCGAGGGCGGCACGACTCGCTTCCGCCGCATCTTCGAAGACACCGAATCGACGGCTGTTCCGACCACACCTGTTCGGAGACGGCGTGGGTGCCTCAATCGGCACGCCTCCCGACCGGGTGAGGTTGCGAAGTACCTCCTCAACCACACTGCGGACGGTGGACTCGTCCAGATTCAACTGACTGCTCCCTGCCATAAAGTTTCCTTTCTTTCAACCTTGGCTCCACCCGTCATTCCGGGTAGATGCGCTCATTCATGACGTCGACCGAATCGACGATGGCCACGATGGCGGCATCGATCGGCAACTTTTTCAGCCCCGAGGTCTGGCGGGCCGAACTGCCCTGGCAGAAGAGAACCAGTTCACCGTTTCCGGCGCCCATGGCATCCACCGCCACAATGGTATTCGAACCCGGTCGAAACCGGACCGGGTCCGACTCATCCACCAGCATGGGGCGCAGAAGGAGCAACTTGCGCCCCTTCATGATCTCGTCCTTCTTGGTCGAGACAACCGATCCGATCACTCGAGCCAGAAACATCGGATTACTTCCCGCCCCTGGTCGCTTTCTTCGGAAGGACAGCGGCCACGTCCTCGTGAGGACGAGCAATGACCTGCACGCTGACGACTTCGCCCACGGTTGACGCCGATTGGGCGCCGGCATCAGTCGCCGCTTTGACGGCCGCCACATCGCCGACCACGACCGCGGTCACGAGGGCGCTGCCGACCTGTTTCATGGGTCCGGCCAATTCCACATTGGCGGCCTTGAGCATCGCGTCCGTGCCCTGCACGAGTGCGATCAAGCCGCGGGTTTCCAGGAGTCCTATCGCTTGTTGAGCCATATTTTTGTATTGGTTGAGCTTTGGATTACTAATTGTTCATGGAACTCACCAGTCGGGCCGTTTCGCGGGCCACCACGAGTTCCTCATTTGCGGGAATTACATAGATCCGCGCGGCGGATCCCTCATCGGAAAGGTCGGTTTCGACTTCGAAGTCTTCGGTGTTTCGGGAGACATTGAGACGGACACCCAGGCTTTCCAGGTTCCGGCACACCTCTTCGCGCAACCAGGGATGGTTCTCTCCGATTCCCCCGGTGAAAACAAGCGCGTCACATCCGTTCAGTTCAGCCAGGAAGGCGCCGATCCAATGTCGTATCTGCTGGATCAATACATCAAGAGCCAGGCGCGACCGCGCGTCACCCTGCCGGGCGGCCTTGCGGATGTCCCGAAGATCGTTGCCCACCCCCGAGAGGCCCAGCAGACCGCCCTCGCGGGCAAGCTGCTCTTCGGCCTGCTCGATCGAAATCCCGAGATGCCGGACGGCATAGGGCACGGCCGCTGAATCGAGATCACCCACCCGGTTGTTGTGGGGCAGCCCGGACTGCGGGCTGAAGCCGAGACTGCACCCGATGGCAACTCCGTTGCGAATCCCGGCGATCGAACTGCTTCCGCCCAGGTGACACGAAATCACCCGGACCGGTGGGCCGGCCGGTTCAGCGGGGCCGTCCAGATAGAGTTGTCGGGTCGACCGGGCCACGTCATCACGGCCCAGAAGTTCGGCCGAACGCTCGGCCACAAATTTATGACTGGCACCGTGAAAGCCGTAACGACGGATGCCCGCCTGATGCCACGAATCAGGGACGGCGTAACGGCGGGAGGCCTCGGAGGTCCACTGGAAAAACGCGGTCTCGAAGAGAGCGACCAGCGGAAGTGCCGGTGCGCGGGCCCCAAACTGACGGATACCTGCGGCGTAGGCCGGATTGTGGGCCGGAGCAATGTCACTGTAGCGCTCCAGCGCCTCAAGCACCCGATCATCGGCCAGGAGGCAGCCGGAAACATCGCCACCGTGGACCGCCTTGAAACCGACCGCGTCCAGGTCATCCAGGGACCCGATGAGACCACCTTCCCGGAGCACCGCCAGGCATTGATCGATGGCGTCACCATGATCGGCCACACGCTCGAAACCTCCCTGCGCCAGGAGACGTTCTTCCGCCCCGTCAATCGAGATGAGACGGAACTTGAAGGACGTCGAACCGAGGTTGGCGACGAGGACTTTCATCATTGCGGATCTCGAACTGCGGTATGCGGATTGTGGAATCGAGTCGACCGCAGTCGGCGATGCAGGGTCAGACCCACTTGCCCAGGCCGGCGAGTTCATCGTGGGGTCTTGGCAGCACCTGCACGCTGACGACTTCACCCACCCGAGTGGCCGCCTCGACGCCGGCGTCGGTGGCTGCCTTGACCGCGGCGACATCGCCCCTGAAAAACCCGGTCACGTAACCCTTCCCGATGGTCTCCCATCCGGTCATGGTTACGTTGGCCGCCTTCAAGGCGGTGTCTGCTGCTTCGATAAGGGTCGTAAGGCCCTTCGTCTCGATCATTCCCAATGCATCTTGTGCCATGATATGTGTAATTAAATTTTCAATACTGGTGCCGAAATCATATCCCGAACTGCTTGAGCAGATCCGGATGCGGTCGCGGGATCACATTCGAGCTGATGAGCTCGCCCACCCGCTTGGCCGCCTCAGAGCCGGCTTCGACCGCCGCCTTGACACTGCCGACATCGCCCTTGACCAGGACAGTCACCATGCCGCCCCCGATCTGGACAATCTTGACGAGGCCAACGCTCGCCGCTTTGACCATGGCATCGCTGGCCTCGACACTGCCGACGTATCCCATGGTTTCGACCATTCCTAATGAGTCATTCATAAACGTTCCTTTGATGGATTTGGGTTGCTGGGTATATTACTTGATTAATTGGACCGGCGTGTCCGGCTGCAGACCGCAGGCGTTGCCCTCGTCGGTGTCGATGTGCACTTCGAGCTTGAAATCCTCGGATACGCGGGCGAGGAGGCGGTTCAGGTTCAATCCACAGGGACCGCCAATCTGCAAACGCATGAAATCCCCGTTTGCCACCCCGTAGTAGGCGGCGTCGTCCGGATGCATGTGGGCATGAGGAGCGGCACGGATGACACCGTTCGGCATCTCAAAAAACCCGGCGGGCCCCATCAGCATGCAGCCGGGGGTGCCTTCGATGTTGCCGGACTGGCGAACCGGGATCTTGAAACCCAGGGCGATGGAATCGGTGAAGGCCAGTTCAACCTGGTTCATATCGCGGCAGGGACCGAGAATCCGAAGATTTGAGATGACCCGACTCCGGGGGCCGATGAGGGTGACGGCCTCCTCGGCGGCATACTGCCCTTCCTGGTAGAGCCACTTCATCGGACGCAGCTTATGCCCCTGTCCAAACAGTGCCTCAACGGCCTCCTGGGTCAGGTGACAATGCCGGGCGCTGACATTGACAACCAACGGGTTTGGGCCCGCTGCCTGAGGCGGGACCGATCGGCCCAGACGCTCATAAAGAGCACGACGAACCAGATGTTCGACTTCGGCGCGGTGCGGCAAAGTGGGTGGCAACGACATGATAGAATCCGAGAGTTATTACGTGTTTTATGAAAGTATCTGAAATCTACGTCAACAAAAAGTTGCAATTTCTTTCAAAATCTATCAAAACAACTCAAATGCGGGCCGAAAAACGCCAGATGCATATCGCCAGCTTTCTCAAGGAAGCCGAATTTGCGTCCCTCGAGGAACTATCGGGACGCCTCGGTGTATCGGTCTCCACCGTCCGTCGGGATGTGGATGCCCTCGAAACCGAGGGGAATGTCCGACGCACCCACGGAGGGGCTCGATGGCTGCCCAACCGGTCTGACGAATATGCCTTCACCGTCCGTAACACCCGGTCAGTCAGGGAGAAAGAGTCGATAGCGCGAGCCTGCGCCGAGCAGATTCAGCACGAGCAGACGGTGATCATGGACGCCGGAAGCACCATATTTCAAGTGGCGCGACACCTGGAATCAAGGGCGCCTCAGATCATCACCAACTCGCTCCCGATCGCCAATCTCTATTCATCCTCGTCCTCGGTCGAAGTCATCGTATCGGGGGGTGTGATCTACCCGCGGCTCGGGGTTCTGGTCGGCCCCATGGCCGTGGAGGCCTTCTCAAAGACACATGCCGATGTCGCCATCATGAGCGCGAGCGGTCTCACCCACGAAGGGATTTTCAACTCCCATGCCCTCCTGATCGACATGCAGCGCACGATGATCGCCTCGTCGACTCGTGTCGTCTTCTGCCTCGATCACACCAAGCTCAACCACAGATCCCTGTTCTTCCTGACCGGACTGAGGCACCTGGATTGCCTGATAACGGACTGGCAGGCCCAGGAGTCGATTCTGGACGACCTGAGATGCTCCGGGATCGAGGTGATCAGGGCGCCCGATCCGGGCTGAGACCATCCCGATTCAGTCATTTCGCCCGATTTCTTCACAATTGCCCAGACGAACTGGATACGGCTCTTAATGGCCGGCGCAGGGAGGTTCCTTCCAGCGATTCCGGTGGCACCTGAAGGCATCGCTCCGATGTTCAGCAATATCGATACGGCCCAATCGCGCTTACGAGGCCGGATTCAGGCTGATTCCCTTTCCAGAACGGCCTGAATTCTATGATTGGCGATCGCGTATCCGTCATTCCGTCACTCATTCGTCACCTGAAAACACATACATCAGTTCTTTTCATACTGACTGACAACAACTTACAAATCCTTCCATAATGACTCCGATACTCGCCGCATGTCTCCAGCGCAAAGTGGATTCACGCCCGAATCAGGATCACCACTACGGGCGCGAAGACTGCCTGCGGGCCGGCACCACCGACTCTGGCGCGATGTCCGACCATGAAATCGAGACTCCCGGCGATGAGGACTCTCGATTCGCAACCCAGGCACTCTCCAATTCTCCCGGAAAGATCCCCTCCCCGGCGAATCAGGAGATTATCGACAAGTTATTCACAATCCTGGGACCTCGTCGACTGCACCCGGTTCGAGCACAACCTTTGTATCCACCGGCGACTCGCTCTTTTCCAGGTGATCCAGTGTGAAATGGAGGCCGCGACTCTCCGCCCTCTGGAGGCCACACTGAACGATCAGGTCGGCGACCTGGATCAGATTTCTAAGCTCGAGCAACCGCGGTTCAATCCGGAAATTCCAGTAATAGTCGTGGATTTCCCGTTTCAGGGTGCCAATCCGGGTACGGGCCCGTTCGAGCCGCTTGGTCGTGCGGACGATTCCCATATAGTCCCACATGGCCCGCCGAAGTTCGTCCCAGTTATGCGATATCACCACCTGCTCATCCGAATCGTGAACATCCCCTGACACCCAATGCGGGACTTCGGGGAGATCGGGTCTGGAGCTCGACAGGTAGGCATGAATCGCCCGGGCCCCTCGATCCGCCATGACCACGGCCTCAAGCAGCGAATTGCTGGCCAGGCGGTTGGCTCCATGCAAACCGGTCGAAGCGACTTCTCCGCAGGCGAACAGACCGGGCAACGGAGTCTCAGCGTCGAGGTTGGTGACCACCCCCCCGCAGGTATAGTGAGCCGCCGGAACCACAGGGATTCGATCGGTCGACAGGTTCAAACCAATCTTCCGGCAACGGTCGAAGATGAGCGGGAAGCGGTCCTGCAGTATCGACTCCGGCTTCCCCGTGATATCCAACCAGACATGCTCCGCCCCGGTCTTTTTCATTTCCGAATCGATGGCCCGGGCAACCACATCCCGCGGCGCAAGATCAGCCAGGGGATGGTAACCGGCCATGAAAGTCTCACCCGCGAAATTTCGCAGAACGGCCCCTTCCCCCCGAACCGCCTCGCTGATCAGGAATCTGTCATGTGTTTTTGAATACAGAGTGGTCGGGTGAAACTGGATGAACTCCATATTCTCAACCGCCACGCCCGCCCGGAAGGCCATGGCGACGCCGTCGCCCGTTGCGATGCCGGGATTCGTCGTGTAGAGATACACCTGGCCCGCTCCTCCCGTTGACAGGATCACCGCAGGGGCCCGAAACGTTTTCACTTTTCGGGAAATCACATCGAGCGCATAGAGACCGACCACCCGGTTCGGCCCCGTATCGAGTTCGAACTTGCCCGATGTCACCAGGTCGATGGCAAAGAGGTGTTCCATCAGGTGGATAAGGGGATTCTTGGCCACGGCGTGGAGCAGGGCATCCTCAATCGCCCTGCCTGTGATGTCCTTGACATGGAGGATGCGACGGGCCGAATGGCCGCCCTCGCGCCCGAGCGAATACCCGCCGCCCGGATCACGACTGAACTTCAGCCCCAACTCGACCAGTTCATTGATCCGGGAAGGTCCGTCCCGAACGACCGAGCGAACGACATCCTCCCGACAGAGACCGTCTCCGGCGGTGAGCGTATCCTGGACATGGCTCTCAAAGTCGTCGGTATCGGAGGTCACACAGGCGATCCCGCCCTGGGCATAGTTCGTGTTCGATTCAGCCCGCGTCTTCTTGGTCAGGATGGCGGTTCGCCATCCCGCGGCAGCCGTCTTGAGAGCAAGGCTGAGACCGGCTATACCGGAACCCACAACGAGCACATCATAATCCTGGGGCATTCGAACAGAGGGTCGACTGAGGAAAGGCGCGAGTGATTCAGAGAATAATGTTATCGATCAGGCGAACCTCATCAACCCAGACCGCGACCGCGAGCAGGCTCCGACCTTCGACCAGTTCATTCAAGGGCTCCAAGGTCTCGCTATCGACGAAATTCACGTAGATCACACGGATTCGGCGACTGGTCGAGAGGGTGTGGGTGACTTCGGCCAGAATGCGGTCAACGTTCCGGTTTCCCGAATCGTAGAGAGTTTTCGCCGACTGAAGTGCCTGGTAGATCACGGCGGCATCCTTTCGCTGGGTCGAATGCAGGCTGCGATTCCGGGAACTCATGGCCAGGCCATCTTCCTCCCGAACGGTCGGACAGATCAGGATCCGGACGCCGAAGTGAAGGTCCGCGACCATCTTCTTGAGCACAGCCGCCTGTTGTGCGTCCTTCTGTCCGAAAACGGCCAGATCCGGATGGACGATATTGAAGAGCTTGGTCACCACGGTCAGAACACCGCGGAAATGATTGGGGCGGGAGATCCCGCACAACCCCTCACTCAATTTCTCCTCCGATATGAAAGTGGAATATCCGTCGGGATAGAGTTCCTCGACCCCGGGTACAAATACGATATCGGCCCCGGCCTCCTCGCACATCCTGATATCCTGCTCAAGCCCCCGGGGATAAGCGTCAAAGTCTTCACTTGGCCCAAACTGGGTCGGGTTGACGAAGATCGTAACCACCACGATGTCGGCCTGATCCTTGGCCGCCTGCATCAGTTCAATATGCCCACCATGCAGGGCGCCCATGGTCGGGACCAATCCAATCAGTCGGTCATTTGACCGAAGGCTGGCAGCCAGTGACTGCATCTCAGGGACCGAATCGATTATCTGCATTTAGTCGCTTTCTTGCTTTCTTGGAGACGGGAGTTTCTGAGCTTGAACAATCAAGCCGGGTCAACCTTATAGGCAAGTTCCAAACGACAGGACACCAGAAGCCATGATACCCATAAACAACCACTATCAGAAGCTCCAAGCCTCCTACCTGTTTTCCGATATCGCCAGGCGGGTGGACGCATTCCAGGAAAGTCATCCCGGACAACCCCTGATCAAACTGGGCATTGGCGACGTCACCGAACCCCTGCCACCTGCCTGCATCGCTGCCTTTCATCGCGCGGTTGATGAGATGGCCGACCGCAGGACCTTCCGCGGGTATGGACCCGACCAAGGCTATGAATTTCTTCGCCAGGTGATCGCGGAGGGCGACTTCCGATCCCGGGGTGCGCCCGTCGATGCGGATGAGATTTTCGTCAGCGACGCGGCCAAATGCGACTCCGCCAATATCCAGGAGATCTTTGCCACCGACATCCGGATCGCCGTTCCCGACCCCGTCTACCCGGTCTACGTCGACACCAATGTCATGGCCGGCCGGACCGGGCCATGGACGAACGGGCGATACGAAGGGCTTACCTACCTGGAGGCCACCGCAGACAACGGGTATGTGCCCGCCCTGCCCTCGAACCCGGTCGACCTAATTTACCTCTGTTATCCGAACAATCCGACCGGTGCCACCCTGACCCGTGAGCAATTGCAGACCTGGGTCGATTACGCGCGGGAGAACGAGGCGGTCATCCTCTATGACGCCGCCTACGAAGGCTTTATCCGGGATGAGTCGATCCCGCACTCCATCTACGAACTGGAAGGCGCGCGGGAAGTGGCCATCGAGTTCCGCAGTTTTTCGAAGAATGCCGGCTTCACCGGGATCCGTTGCGCCTTTACGGTCGTGCCCAAGGCATTGAAGGCCAGGGACGGATCCGGGAACGCGGTCGATCTGCACAGCATCTGGGCCCGCCGTCACGCGACCAAGTTCAACGGGGTTTCCTATCCTGTACAGCGCGCCGCCGAAGCGGTCTATTCGACTGAAGGCAAAATCCAGACCCGACAATTGACCGATTTCTACCTTGAGAACGCCGGCCTTATCCGCGCCGCGATCGAAAGCATCGGACTTTCCTGTGTCGGCGGCGACAACGCCCCCTATATCTGGATACAAACAGGCGGCGACTCCTGGGATTTCTTCGACCGGTTGCTGGACAAGGCGGGCGTCGTCTGCACCCCCGGGTCCGGATTCGGCAAATGCGGCGAAGGGTGCATCCGCCTGAGCGCGTTCAACAGTCGCGAGGCCGTCGTGGAAGCGGTGGAGCGGGTAAAGGATACGCTGGCCGGATAGCAGCAGGAGGCCGGGCCGTGCTGATGGTAGGGCGTGGCCGCCGGACGCGCCGCGCCATAGGTCGAGTCAATCCGTGCGTGTGTCTGCCTTCAACGGCGCGTCCGACATGTCACGGCGTAGCCACACGAAGACGGACGGCCACGCCCTACCATCGGGCTTCCGAGCTAGAGCGTTTCCACGCTCTGCGCCAGGCTGCCGGCCACGGTGCCGGCCAGATCGTTGGCCAGCTGCTTGAGAAGATTCTTCAACAACTCATAGTCTTTGCCATCCCAGGATTCGGCCTCGCGCACATAGAGACCGGATGAAAGGGCGGGGCCGGTCTGGTCGTCCACAGGGACGATCCGCCAGCTCGCATCAATGACCGCCCGGTTCATGCCTCCGCTCAGCGTCTCCCCCTCAAAGCGATTCACGAGAACCGTGACCAGGAGGACCGGCATCTGATCGCTCTCGAGGCCCAAGGGCAGGACTCGACTGATGCCCGGTTCCTCGGCCAGGCGATTTCGGAGAAGGCGTTCGAAACCATCCGTCAACGGCTCGGCCCATTGGTTTCGGGGAGAGTATTGCAGGCCCGAACCAGCCTCACGGACAACCAATGCGGGCTGATCCAGGTATTCGGAAACGAACAGACGCAGCGCGACCGGAACCCCTTCCCCGGGCGATGTGGTAATCGACGCCACCGACTCCGAGCTCACGGTATGGAGTTGTATCTCCTCCGGACCGACGGGGGGAGTCGCGCAGCCGAAAAGCCCGAAAACAGAGATTCCGAAGCCGAGGCACCTCAGTCGGGCAACCAGGTCACTTCGCCCCAATGGCTTGGATGGAAGCGGTGCGATTTCGCGCTTCCGTTCGCCAGGCCATCGCGTCATTCCTATCTGCCAATGACCAACAGCCCTCAAGGAGTCCTGTTCGATCTCGATGGAACGCTCATCGACCATTTCAATGTTCTCTACCGGTGTTACGAGCACACATTGGGCGAGCTTGGACGTCCCATTCCGGACTTCGAAACGGTCAGGCGCTCGGTCGGGGGTTCGATGGAAGTCACGATGGGTCATTATGTCGAAGAGGATCAGTTGCAGGAGGCCGCAGGCATCTGGCGCCGGCACTTTGATAAGATATTTCTCGATGATGTCACGGTGTTGCCGGGGGCTCGCGAACTCGTGGAGGAACTCAGCAAGCGCGGTTACAGGCAAGCCGTTTTCACGAACAAGATCGGCGATCAGAGCCGGCGCATCATCACCCACCTTGGTCTCGATTCGATGATCGAGTTTGTGCTCGGCGCCAACGATACACCCCATCGCAAGCCGCAGACCGCATTCAGCCGGGAAGTCCTGGCTCGGTTTTCGGTCGAGGATTCGCGGATTGTTTTCATCGGTGACTCACCCTTCGACATCCAGGCGGCCCACTGTGTCTCCCGACCCGCCTATTGCGTCACAACGGGAACCCATACAGAGGCCGAATTGCGGGAGGCCGCGGCCGATGGTGTATTTCCCGGCATGGTCGAATTGGCCCGGGGGGTGTTTTCAATCGAACTGGAACTGACGGGCGAGACCGCCTGAGGCCGTCTCATCACCATGCCCGATCGTTCCCAGGCCGGTTCCGACACGCTCGAGGGCGTGCTCGAACGGATTATCTTCTTCAACGAGGAGAACCACTACTGCATCGCCGAGTTCCGACCGGGCGACGAGGGGGCCAAGGTCACGATCGTCGGCACACTTCCCGGCATCCAGTGCGGCGAGACGCTGAAATTGACCGGCAGTTGGGTCCGGCATCCAACCCATGGGGATCAGTTCAAAATCTCCTCCTTTTCGTCCGAACTGCCTGCGACCGTTTACGGAATCCGCAAATATCTGGGCAGCGGACTGGTGCCCGGGATCGGGAAGGTCTATGCCAACAAGATCGTCGACCGGTTCGGGGCGGACACGCTCAGGGTGATCAGTGAGCAATCCGGTCTGCTTCGCGATATCCCAGGCATCGGCAAGGGACGGGCGACCGCGATCAAGGCCGCCTGGGAAGAACAAAGCGCCCTCCGCGAAGTCATGGTGTTTCTCCAGACCTACGGGGTCACCGTATCGCAGTGCCTGCGCATTGTGAAGCGATATGGCGGTGAAGCCCGCATTGTTCTGCAGAACGAACCCTACCGCGTGGCGCGGGAAATCGAAGGGATCGGCTTCAAGACCGCGGACCGGATCGCGATCAACCTGGGGTTTGCCAACGACAGCCCACCCCGCCTCGACGCCGGCCTCCTCTTCGCAATGCAGACCCTTGAAGAGGAAGGCCACACCGCTTTCCTGGAGGAGAATCTCCTCGATCGCGCGGCCGAGATGTTGCAGACCGATCGCCAGCTTCTGATCGAACGGTGCCGCGTCCTGGTCAGGGAGCGGGTTCTCGTCCGCTACCCGGGAAAAACGGAACCGCCGGCCCCGCAGTATCTCCAACTCCCTCATTCCAACCGGGCGGAGAGAAAGATCGCCGAAGTCGTCGGTCGTCTTCAGGCCGTCCGATCGGGTCTCCCGTCAATTCGTATCGACGGAGCAGTGACCTGGGCTCAGGAGCGGGCCGGATTCCAGTTCAGTCCGGACCAGGAGCAGGCGATCCGTGCCGCTCTCAGCCATAAGCTCTTCGTTCTGACCGGGGGGCCCGGCACGGGAAAGACAACGATCCTCCGGGCACTGGTTGAGATATTGAAAGCCAAGAAAGTGAGGGTTCACCTGGCCGCCCCAACCGGTCGAGCCGCCCAACGCCTGGCTGAAACCACCGGTGGATTCGCGCAGACCATCCATCGTCTGCTCAAGTTCGAACCGGCCAATGGCGGATTTACGGTCAACGAAGCCCATCCGTTGAATACCGACTATCTCATTGTTGACGAGGCCAGCATGCTCGACGTGCGGATGGCGGCCGCAGTCTTCCAGGCCATGCCGTCGACAGCGCATCTCGTCCTGGTCGGCGATATCGACCAGCTTCCATCAGTGGGTGCCGGAAACGTGCTGAACGACCTCATTGCGAGCGAAATCGTTCCGATCACACGACTGCAGGTCATTTTCCGACAGCAGGCGCACAGCCTGATCGTCACCGCCGCTCACGCCATCAACCGCGGCGAGGTCATGCTGCCCCCTACGGTCGACACCCCCGGCGCAGTGAAAACGAACGGCGATCTCTGGTTTATTTCGGCCGTCTCGGCTGACGATTGCCTGGCCAAGGTGATCTCGCTGGTAAGCGAGACGGTTTCGCAAAGGTTCGGGCTTGATCCGATTACTGATACCCAGGTACTCGCTCCGATGCACCGTGGGCCGGTCGGTGTGACCAATCTCAACCGGGAACTGCAGACTCTGTTCGCGACCCGAAATGCCCGCGAACGCCGGTCAGGCCCGAGTCCGGTCCTCAAGACCGGGATCGGTGAGTTCCGGATTGGTGACAAGATCATCCAGACCCGGAACAACTACGACAAAGGCCTGTTCAACGGCGACATCGGAACGATAACCGGAGTCGACGTGGAGTCGGGCACGCTGGCGGCCGACTTCGACGGCCAGGCCTACGACTTCGATCGCGGCGATCTCGGAGATGTCAGCCTGGCCTACGCTATCAGCATCCACAAATCACAGGGAAGCGAATACCCGTGCGTCATCATTCCCCTGCTGAAGAGCCACTTCATGATGCTTCAGCGAAACCTCCTCTACACCGCCATTACCCGGGGCAAGAAGCGGGTCATCGTGGTGGGTGAACCCGCCGCCTACGCCATGGCCGTGCGCAACAGCGAAAGCCGTCAACGCTGCACGCTCCTGCGCACGAGGATCACCAGCTGAGGACACTTTGATTGATTGGAGATGGTCATGGTCTCGAATTGGACGCAATCGTATTGGCGGGAGCATGACGCCCCATGCCATAGGTCGCCATGCCCAACGAAACGATCGCGCTGAGCGGCATCAGGATGGCGGCAAGAAGGGGATTCATCCAACCGACCAGGCAGACCGAAACCGCAACCAGGTTGTAGAGGACGGCGAACACAAGAACGGCAGACGTCACCCGGCCGTGCAGCCGGGCCGTCTCCAAAAGTTGCCGGATACCGGAGAGACTGCGACCGAGGAAGAAAAAATCCGACTTCTGCTCGAGCACCCCTCGGTCGATGGCAGGCGTTCCACGACAGCCGGCGGCATCAAAGGCAAGACTGTCATTGGCTCCGTCGCCAATCATCAGAATGTGTCCGGCATCGTGGGAGCGAATCCATTCCGCCTTTTCATCCGGCGTCATTTCGCCCCGACCCCGATCCTGAGCAAGGCCGAGGCGCCGGACCATCGCATCGACCTGGGAATTCCGATCTCCACTCAGAACGTGGACCTCGTATCCCAGCAGCCCGAGAGCGCCCACTTCCTCACGTGCACCCGCTCTCACATCATCCTGTATCCGAAATCCCACGAGAGGCGACCCCTCCCGCGAAAACACGGACTGCACGGGATCCGAAGGGTCCGGACTGACCGGTCCTTTGATCGCCCAATCCGGCCGGCCGAGGCGCCAGGTTTCACCCCCTTGAACCCACTCCAGCCCATGCCCGACCTCTTCGCTGAGGG
>QNAI01000047.1 GCA_003641745.1 Verrucomicrobiota bacterium
TCCGGATGCAGCTCGACGGGCCCGGTGAGGTCCTCGGGGTGGAAGGTGAGAATATCGTGGGTTGGAAAGTCGTTCCGGACGAGCAGTCGAGGCAGTTGGTTATCCAGTTCGCCCGGCCGATCGAGGGAGAGGGTGTGATCAATGTCCGCAGTCAGAGCGCACTCGGGAGCATGCCGGTGACCGCCGAGTCCCTGCGACTGATCCCGGTCGGCTCCGTGCGTCATTCCGGAATGGTTCGGGTGGTTAATAGTGGTGCGGTTCGTCTTGAGGTGACCGGGCTGGAGGGCCTTTTGCAGTTGGAGCCGGATCTGTTCGGCGGTGAGGCAATCGGTGGGGGAGTGCGTCAGGTCTTTGTCTATCGGTTTCCGTCTGCCGGCTATCGGTTCCAGGTGATCGCCAGTCAGATCCAACCGGAGGTCGGCGTGTCACAGATCGTCACCTATGAATTGGATGAAACCGACCGGGTCATTCGGGCGGATCTCGAATTGGACATTCGCGATGCACCGCTTCGCGACTGGTCGTTGAGGATTCCGTGGGATTTTGCGGTTGTATCGGTGACGGGCGATGGGGTTGCCGACTACGTCGTGGAGTCGGAAGCTTCGGAGAACACGCGGGCGTTGAAGATTCTTTTTGCGAGCGCGGTTGAGGGTCGGCAATTGCTGCGTCTTCACTTGGAAAAGAACCGGGCTGCCGGTGCCGGTGCATGGGAACTTCCGCCGTTGGTCTTTCCCGATGCCAGTTCGGTTCGCGGTCATGTCGGAGCGATCTCGGTGCCGGGATACCGTCTGATACCAGACGAGGTCGACCAACTGGTTGAGGTGCCGTTGAGTTACTTTCCCCGTCAGGTGGCCGGGCTCCAGCAAGCCTGGCGAATAAAGGAGCCGGAGTGGACCGCGTCGTTGACGATCGAGGCCCTCGGACAGAGTGTCGAGGCCGATGTTTTTCACCTCTATTCGCTCAAAGAGGGCGTTGTTCACGGTAGTGTATTGATCAATTTCTTTGTGGTCGGAGCACCTTCGACCGAGTGGAAAATCGAAGTACCCGAATCGGTGGGAAACATCGACGTCGTGGGTCAGGATGTCAGGCGCGACTGGCGACGGGTGGGTAACGAAATAACCATTTCGCTTCACCAACCGGTGCTCGGCGCGGCGACGCTTCTTATCACCTTTGACCAACCCATGAGTGCTCGCGGTGGGACCATTGCTCCCGGTGAAATCAGGCCCTTGGGAGTGCAGGGTGAGCGCGGCTACGTCCAGGTTGTGAGCCCGTTGCAGGTAAAATACGAAGTCCGGGAGTCCGATGCCGGCCTGCTCAGGCTCGATCCCCTCGAACTGCCGACCGAATATCGGTTGCTGACCAGCGCGCCATCTCTGGCCGTTTATCAATATACCGCGCGGCCGTTCTCGCTCGAGATGGATGTTCAGTGGTATGAACGTACCGAAACCGTCGATCAGGTCGTCGATTTCGGGCAGCTGACCAGCGTGATTTCCCGTGACGGGCAGGTCGTGACCAACGCGCGCTATTTCGTCAAGACCCGTGGCCGGAAAGCTCTGCGCATGGTTCTTCCCGGGAACGTGCGGTTGTGGGAGGCCAGAGTCGACGGTGCGATTGTCAATGCGCGCACCGACGGGGAACAGACCCTGATCCCTTTGTCTGCCCGTTTGAACCCCAATGACTCGGTCGAAGTGGCCCTGCGTCTCGGTCAGGAGTCCGGGCGGGCGTCCAGATACGTGAAGCTGACCGCTCCGCTGTTACTGGTGCCGACGGTGATCAATGAGTGGACGCTGCGCGGGGATCCGGATCGAGTCCTGGTTCCCAGCGGCGGGAATGCCGATCTCACAACTCCTGCCTTTACGAATCGCGGGTTCGAGTGGTTGGTTCGACGCGGCTTCGGCAGATTGGGCATCCTGCTGGGACTGACTCTGGTCGGAGGCCTGATGCTTCGGGCTCGCTCAGGGTGGCGTCTGCCGGCGGGGATCGTGGTATGCGGGATCGCCGTGCTGGCAGCCCTGTTCCTGATGGCGGAATCCAGCCTTACCAGGCGAACCAACACCGGTGAAATATCCTATGCGGCATCGGTGGTCCCGGCCGGCGAGGCGATGACAGTTCGTGTGGCCAACCTCGAAGTGGGGCAGGCTCTCGTCAGTTGGCCGGGAGTGGTTGCCGGCATGGTCGGGCTCGCGTTGATCGTATTGGCGGTGATCCCTCCGGGCCGGCGGTTGGGCCATCCACGGATCCTGGCCGTGTTCGGAACGATCTTCTTTGCCGGTGGACTCCTTGCACAGGGAGGCGGGGCGACCGCTTTCTTTGGCGCCATCGCCGCCGCGGTGTCGTTCATGGTGCTGTTGGCCCTGATCCGCTGGTGGCGAAGCCGGTCTGATCCGGATCCGACCGGTGCGGGTGGTATCAATATCGCCGCCTCGGTCGGCCTGGCTATCGGGTTCCTTTGGGTGCTGGCCGGTAGTCCGGCAGAGTCCTCAGCGGCCGGTCAACCGGTCCCGTCTTCCGTTCTGTCCGATGAATCTAAGGCAGCCGAATCGATGGATCAGAACTGGGAAATCAGGGACGACCGACTCTTCGCGGAGATCGATCTGACCGTTCGCGGTGTGGCCGGAGACAGTTTTCTTCTTCTGCGTGCCCCGGCCGTATTGACCGGATTTGATGGTGATGGGCTTCGGGTTGGAAAGATCGGGGATCGGGACGAAGTGGCCTACTATGTGGCCTTGGAGAAGGAGGGGACGGTTGCCGCCAAAGTCCGATTCGAGATGGCTTTGGCGGATGGCGCTCGTCGTATCCTGGTTCCCACCGGACCGGCCGCGATTCAGCGGATCCGGATCGATCTCGATCAGGGCGGTTGGGAATTTGCCTCGGACTGGGCCGTTCAGGTGAAAAGCTCGGGCGATGATGTGCCTGATCACAGTCGGGCAACCCTGACCCTCGCTCCCGGTTTGAATCAGGAGATCCGCTTCGAAGCCCGGCGTCGCGACACCGCAATGGAGGAGACCCAGTTTTTCACTGAGGCAGCCAATCTATACCTGCCGGGTCCCGGGGTCGTGAATGGAGTCACCGGAATCACGGTGAGGCCGGCGCAGGGTCGTGTCTCGGAACTCTCAATACGAGTCGCGGATGGATTCACCGTCGGTGATGTCCGGGGCGGGCCGGTAGGTGAGTGGCGATTCGATCCGGAAGAGAAGGTGTTGATGGTCGCAATTGAACCTCAGCAGACGAAGGCGTTTCGATTTGTGGTGGAAACCCAGATGACGACCGATGCGCTGCCGGTTGGCGTGGTGCTTGAGCCTCTGCGGGTTCTGGATGCCGCCGGGGAGGTCGGCATGATTGCGCTTGCCTTCGGGGGGGACGCACAACCGGAAGGTGTGCAGTCGACCGGCCTTTCCCCGGTCAACGTGGAGGACTTTGACCGTTCGCTGGTTTCGCAGACCCGCGATGGCAAACCGGTGGCTGTGCTCCAGAATGTCTGGAGGTACGGTCAAAGCGGGGGGCGCCTGGAATTGACCGTGGCGCCGGTGGCGCCGGAGGTTCGGGTTGCCGGCCGCCAGGTGTTCTCTCTCGGCGACGATCGGCTTGTCATGGCCGCCGAGTTCGAGGTTTCAATCATGCGGGTGGGGTTGTTCAACCTGAGTTTCGAGTTGCCCGAAGGGCTTGAGGTCGAGGCGCTGAGCGGCCCCGCGCTCAGCCACTGGACCGAGGGAGAGGAAGGCGGGACTCGTCTGGTGACCCTCCACCTGGTCGGGCAGACCATGGGAGAACAGACGTTTTCACTCACCCTTGCGGGTGCGGCGCCCCGAGCCCGGGACTCCTGGTCGATTCCACGCCTTTCGATGCGCGAGGCGACCCGTCAGACCGGTGAGCTCCTTATTGTACCTGGAAAAGGAATACGGCTTCGCGCGGTGGAGCGAAAAGGTGTGACCCAGCTTGATCCGCGATCGGTTGGCGGCACCCAGCCGGGCACGCTTGCCTTCAGGCTATTGCAGAAACACTGGGCCCTTGGAGTCGGTGTCGAGGTCCTTGATCCCTGGGTCACGGTCAGGTCCCTTCAGGAAGTCACCATGCGCGAAGGCCAGACCCGCACACGCATCAGTTCGGTATTCCGGGTGGAGAATGCGGCCGTTCGGCAGCTCACGGTGCGGCTGTCCGGATTGAGCGAGGACCAGATTCGAACGGTTCGAGGTTCGGGATCGGCAGTGAGCGACTTCGTGGCCGTTCGGGACGAACCCGACCTGTGGGAGATTCGTTTTCAACGCGGCATTGTCGGCGAGACGGATGTGCAGATCGAATACCAGGGACAGGTTGCCCGTGAACAGAATCTGTCTGTCGTGACGACGCCTGATTTCCAGGAGGCGCGTCAGACCGTCCAGTTCGTCGCGGTTCGCGGAAGCGGCCGGCTCGAGCTGGTGGCCAATGATCACCCGCGCGGTTGGAAGAGGGTCGATTGGAGCGGCGTTCCGATCGGGCTGCAGAACCGAACCGATCGGAGCGTGCCGGCGCTCTGTTACCGGGTCGCTGAGCCCGAGAGCGGACTTGAAGTGACGGTCAGCCGCCACGATGTGGCCGATGCGCTGAAACTGCGGGTAACGGAGGCGGTTCTCAGCACGGTTTTCTCGCCGGCCGGTTCTTTCCTCACCGCGGTTCATCTGCGTATGGATGTCCTCGAAAAAAGCACTCTGCAGGTTCGTCTGCCGGAGGGGGCCCAGCTCTTCAATACGGTGGTCAATGGTGAGACCGTTTCGGCGGTGAAGGAAGGTGCCGGGCACCTGTTCTATGTCTCGCCGATTTCGGAATCCGATCCATCCGCAATCGTCCGGTTTGTTTATTCGCTGACGGCGAAACAGTCGGGTGGTATTGGCCTTCAGGGGCCAGGCCTGAGCACTCCGCTGGAGAACGTGTCCTGGCGGGTGGTTCTTCCACAGGGTTACGAACTCGATGACTATGATGGTGGCCTGAGGTTGCTCGGTGGTCGTTATGTCGGCCGGTTCGGGCTTGAGCAGTACCAGTTGATCACCAAGTCCGTTCGGTCAGCCGAAGCGAAGAAGGGCATCGCTCTGCTCGAGGAGGCGAGTTCGCTCCTGCAACGCGGTAAACAGCAGGAGGCCGGGGAGGTGCTGCAGCGTGCCTCGAACGCACAGGGGCTGGATGAGGCGTCGAATGAGGATGCCCGGGTCCAACTGCGGGCTCTGAAGACACAACAGGCCGTTCTTGGTCTCAATACGCGTCGCCAGAGGCTCTATCTCCACAACCGTCTGGATACGGCCCGCAACGAGCAGCTGGAGCAGGCGGCAACCCTGAATCCCTTCATGCAGGGCCGGTTGGATTTCGATCCCCGGCAGGTCGACCAGCTCCTCATGGGCAATACAGTTGAGGAAAATGCCGCGCTTCGCGGAATTGCGACCCGGTTGGTCGATCTGCAACTGGCGGACGATCCGACCCCCGCAGCCATCGAGGTGACGCTTCCGGAACGCGGACAGGTGCTCACCTTCAGTCGCAGCCTGCAGGTGGACGGGAACGCACCGCTCGACCTCTTCCTGGAAATCGAAAGAACCGATCGCACCAGCATGGTCGCCTTGCTGGCCATCATCATCGGGGTCGGATTGGTGGTGTTCCTGCTGATCCCGCAGAGGAGGGCGGAGTGAATTCGTCAACGAGAACACAGAAGAATGGAGGGTCGTGCTTCCGTCTACGCATAGCTACGCCGGGACAAGCCTGCGCGACCGCCCTGAGGCCAAAGGGTTGTGCGGCGGCCCGGAAGGACAGCCCTCCACGTTGACATAGAGTGGAGGGTCGTGCTCCTGCGCGACCGCCCGAAGGTGGAGCTCGGTCAGATCTCTTTTTTTGGTCACGCGCGCATTGCGTCAGACGCTTGGGCCGCATAGGAATCTGGTCCAGTCATGACTCCAATCGAAACGCCTCGTCCCCCTGATTTTGAAAACCTGCTGGCCATCCTTCGCCGTGAAACACCGTCTCGCCCCACGTTGTTCGAGTTCATCGGCTCCCCCATGGTCATGTTGGGTGAGAACGATGAGGGTGCGGATCGCGACCGTCGTCTCCTCCAGTCCTTTCGCTGTTTCTTCGAGAACGGATATGACTTCGCACCGTTGCCACCGGGACTGGCCGGCCTGCTTGATTTCGAACGGGGAGAGCGACACATGGAAGCCTCGGTCTCCCAGAACGAAGGCGGCCTGATCAAGAATGCCGAGGATTTCGAGTCCTACCAGTGGCCCGACCCACCTGATGCGGCCTACGATCGTCTCGATGAGTGGGCAAAGGTCCTGCCGGACGGTGCCCGGTTTATAGGTTTTTCTCCGGGCGGTGTGCTGGAGAACCTGACTGATCTTGTCGGTTTCGAAGATCTCTGCCTCATGCTTGCGGATGATCCAGAACTTGTGGCGCGGATTGTCGACGGCATCGGGTCATGCCTCCATGCTCATTACGAACGACTCTTGGAACACGAGTCGGTGGGTGCCACCGTGGTCAACGACGATTGGGGCTTCAAGACGCAGACCATGCTTTCACCGGCGCATATGCGCGAGTTCATCTTTCCCTGGCACAAGAAGATCGTCGAATTGATCCACCAGTCCGGTCGGCCGGCGATCCTGCATTCCTGCGGAAACCTGAGCGCGGTCTGGGATGATATCATCGAAGACATCGGATTTGATGGTAAGCACTCCTATGAAGATGCGATACAACCGGTCGAAGAGGCCTATGCGACCTACGGGGATCGCATCGCCATTATCGGGGGCCTGGATATCGATTTCATGTGCCGGGAAAGCCCGGAAGCCATCCGTCGGCGAAGTCGGGAACTCCTGGATCTGAGTCGAGAAAAGGGCGGTTACGCACTCGGCACCGGCAATTCCATAGCACCCTATCTGCCGCGGGAAAGTTTCCTCGCCATGGTCCAGATCGGCCTGGAATAGGTTTGTTGGACGGGATTAACAGGATTTACTGGATAAGGATGGAGTCTGTGCCGAGTATGTTTCCTCGCGGGACAGGTTCGCGAAAAGTCTGTTATGCGTTTTTTCGTTCAGGTGTTCTTAGACCCCTGCATGATGTCCTGTTAATCCTGTCTCGAAACATCAGTAAGAAAAGGGTCGTGCTCCCGTGCGACCGCCCGAAAGCCAAAGGGCTGTGCGGCTGCCCGGGAGGACAGCCCTCCACATTGACAAAGAATGGAGGTCTCCGTCTTGACCTCCGGTTGCTCCGGAGCCTAGAAACGGTCCTGTAACCCCATTCCCAACCCCTCCGGGTTCCACCCGGACCGAAGATCGAGGAGATTTCCATGCGCGGACTGAAAGGTAAAAAGGCAATCGTAACCGGAGGCGCCCAAGGCATCGGCCGGGCCTGTGTTGAGGCCTTTCTCGAACACGGTGCTGCTGTGACTTTCGGCGATCTGGAAGAGGAGACTGGCTCCAGGACGGTGGAAGAACTCTCTCCAAAGGGAGAAATTCATTTCGTGCCCGGCGACATGGCCGAAGAGAAGACCTGTATCGACCTCGTTGCGAAAGCCTCCGATCTGATGGGAGGGGTCGATTTTCTGATCAATAACGCGTTCTCATTCATCGCGGCGGGACCGGATGCCACTCGCGAAGACTGGTGCCGATCGGTGGAGGCGGGCCCGATTGCTTTCGCCACCATGATCCAACACGTCACCCCGGTCATGAAGGAACGGGGCGGCGGAGCCATCGTCAATATGGCCAGTATTTCTGCCCATATCGCCCAGGCAGGGCGGTGGACCTATAACGCGTCCAAGGGTGCCGTCATTCAAATCACCCGTTGCGCGGCGCTCGATTACGGCGCCTTCGGTATCCGGGTCAATACCCTCAGTCCGGGTTGGGTCTGGACGCGCGAGGTTCTGCGGGCGGCAGATTTCGATCAGGAAAAGTGGGAGCCGATCTGGGGCAAATACCATATGCTCCGCCGCCTTGGAAGGGCATCAGAGGTCGCGACCGCCGCCATGTTTCTCTGCAGCGATGAGGCCAGCTTTATAACCGGTTCCGAACTTCCGGTCGACGGCGGTTATGGCGGGCTGGGCAGCGAAGGCCTCGGCGAAACCTCTGAATTCGCCGGAAGCTCGTGAGCCGGATTGGTTCCGAAGGGTAGGGCGTGGCCGCCGGACGCGCCGTGAGGGGAAGGGGTCATTGCTCTTAGAGGCTGTCTAAGAAGTGATGAAATGTGTCGTTTGGCCAGAAAGGGTCTCGCCGCAAGGCACATGCGAAATGGGGTATCCCTGAAGGGCTATCCCTTTCGGATGGAACGCCGCGCCGGGGTCGTTTCTGTCCGAACCCTTCGGGCAGAGTTGCTTTGGGGCGTGGCCGGCGTTGGGCACGAGGACCAAGGCCTTTGGGCCTGGGCGCCTCGTGCCTGCCTTGCCCAACACCCCAAATCAATCTCTGCGACACCCTTCAGCACTTATCAGACAGCCTCTTAGGGTGCTTTCGTCGGACGGCCCGGCGGGTCCGTCCCTACCTGGCGCGTCAATCAACATCCCTGAAATACCGTTCGTCACCAACTTCTTCCTGGCGACGGTGGAGCTCGGCTTTCAGCTCGGTGACTGTATCCGCGTAGGTGGGATCGCCATACACGCTGTTCAGCTCGCTCGGATCCCTCTCGAGGTCGAAAAGCTCCCATTCGGGCTCATGGGTTTCATCGATCGAGCCGACCTGTCCAAGACCATCGGCGTAATAGTAGATCAGCTTGTATCGCTTGGTCCGAATGCCGTAGTGGGCGTAGACGTTATGGTGAGCCTTGTGCATCCAGTAGCGGTAGTACATGGATTCACGCCAATCCCCCGGTGTTTCGCCCTGCAGGTTGGCCCGGAAGCTCCTTCCCTGGAAGGTCTCGGGCTTCTCGATCCCGGCCAGGTCGAGGAATAGAGCGGGGAAGTCAACGTTCAGAACGATGTCGTCGTTGCAGGTTCCCGCTGCGACTTCTCTCGGATACCTGAGAATGAAAGGCATGCGAAGCGACTCTTCGTACATGAATCGCTTGTCGTACCAGCCGTGGTCACCGAGAAAGAAGCCCTGGTCCGAGGTGTAGATCACCACCGTGTCTTCAGTCAGATCCTCTTCCTCCAGGTAGTCGAGGACCCTGCCCACGTTATCATCGACTGATGCGATCACCCGAAGGTAGTCCTTGATATAGCGTTGGTAGGCCCAGCTCCGCAGTTCGTCCTCGGGCAGTTCTTTCGGCACCTCACACTTGAGATCGGTTGTACTCATATTTGGTCCGACCCGCATCTCGGCCGCGGCGGCGGCCGATGCGCGATTGCTGTAGTCGTCCTGCAGCGTTTCAGGTTCCGGCACCTCTTCATTCAGGAACATATCCGCATGTTTTTCGTCAGGATACCAGGGCCGGTGGGGTGCCTTGTGGTGGTAGAGAAGGCAGAAGGGCCTGTTCGGGTCGCGGGCCTTCATCCAGTCGAGACTCAGGTCCGTGATCAGGTCGGTCACGTAGCCCGGCACGGTCTTCTTTGTGCCGCCGTCCGGTCCTTTGAAGATGAACTCGGGGTTGTGGTAACGACCCTGGCCCGGAAGCACGGCCCAGTCATCGAAGCCGGTCGGACAGTGGTCGGGCCCTGTCCCCAAGTGCCATTTTCCGAAAACCGCCGTCTGGTAGCCGCCCTGTTGGAGAAGCTTCGGGAAGGTCTGCAGGTGATTGTCCATGGGCGTGGACAGGGTGGTGACCTCGTTTACGTGATTGTAGGTCCCGGTCAGGATGGTGGCCCGACTCGGGGTGCAGATGGCGTTTGTGCAGAAACAGTTGTCCAAGCGCATCCCACCATCGGCAATGCGATCCAGATTTGGCGTGGTGTTGATCCGACTCCCGTAGCAGCTCATGGCATGAGACGCGTGGTCATCGGACATGATGAAGATGATATTGGGCTGTCTGTGTTTCATGGGATGTCTTCGAGGCAATGAGCGTAGAGGGAGGACGGCGGCGATGTCCATCCGGCAGGTCAAGGCGGAGAGGTTTCGTGCGCAGGACAGGTTCTGCCGTCTCCGATCTCCGGGTGAATCCGCCGCCTTGGCCTTGCCGCGTAATCAAAGTAACCATGTATTGAACTGGGAACATTCCGGTAACATACCGGTAACACGGTTGGGGTAGATTCGTCGGCGATATGAAAAACACATGGATTCGGAAAGAACGTTTGGGCTGGTTGTTGGGAGGGCTGATCGTGCTCACCGCAACCGGATTTGCACAGGATTTAGCGCCGCTGACCGGCGAACTGCTGGAGGAGGGTGTCTATCAGGAAGAAACCAAAGGGGACCTGGGCGCGGCCATCGCGCTCTACCAGCAGGTGATTGAGTCGGAGCAGGCTTCCCGTCCGAGGGCGGCCGAAGCTCAGTATCGACTGGCAATCTGCTATCAGAAACAGGGCAATACGACGTTGGCGGTCAGGAGTTTCGAAGCCTTGGTCGAAAACTATCCAAATCAGACCCAATGGGTGGATGCGGCCCTCGGGCATCTGCCGAAACCCTTTGAGCCCGAGTTTGTGCCCTGGGTGGACGGCGAGATCACCACGATGGAACTCCGCCTGCCGACTGGCTTCGTCGTCGGTTACGTGATCTACCGAACGGAACTGATCAATCGGGACGGCAGGGATCTCTGGAGGATCACCAACCGGTCGCTGGCGGGCGGTGAATCGATCACCAAGGTCGAGATCGATCCCAAAACCCTGAAACCGGTTCATGGCTATATGTACAGTTCGCAGATGGATCTGGGAGAAATCAGCTGGTGGTTCGAGGAGGATCATGTCCGGTTGCTCTATGGCGAAGATCCCGAGGAAAAAACCGTACCGCTTTCCTCTGACGTCATCGACAACCTGCAGGCGCATTACCTCATGCGGCAGTTCCCGATCGAGGTGGGTTTTTCAACCGAACAAACGGTCTTTGTCGGCCTGAGCGCTGCGGCAGTTCCCATCGTGCTGAGTATCGTCGCGCTCGAGGAGCTCGAGACACCGATCGGGACCTTTGAGTGTGCCCACGTCGAGATCGAGATTGCGGGTACGACCCAGCACTTCTGGACCACGACCGACGATTCACGGAAGCTCGTGAGGTTCAAGGCGGGCGGGGTTGAAGCGATTGTCACGCGCAGCGATGTCGTATCGCCTGGTGATGAGCAGATCTACCGCAATGATTCCATCGGGTTCGAGGCCGATCTACCGGCATCATGGGGTGTGTTTGATCGTTCGGATCCGGAGAAGGCGGCCGAGCGGGCCCGGATCGAGATCCGTGATCCCGGGGTAATCGGAACCTGGTCCATTGCTGCAACCAGGCTGGATCCGGACGACAGCGATCGGACAGATCTGGAAGAAGCCCGGGAAATGGTCGAGAAACAGATCAAGGGGCTTACCAAAAAGGCGACTGACTTTGTCCTGGATGAATCGTCCCGGTCTGAAACCCAGATCACCGATGGGGCCTTGGTTTCATTCCTGGGGGAGGCCAAAATGGGAAGCGCCGACGTGTTTGTGAAGAAATCGGTCCTTCACTCGCGGGGGGTTACCCTCGTCTTCAGCCTTCGATGTTTGGCCGATGATTTGGTACAACAGGAGGCCACGTTTGACCGAATCGTGGCGTCCGCTCGAATAGATTGAGCCATGCCACTGCGGGTCCGTAGGAAACGGGGAAATCGAGCCGTCCAGGGTAAAGCCTGGGCGGCCCTGGTGCTTCTTGTCCTGGTCGTTCTGATACCGGCTGTCGCCGTGGGTTGGCTCGTCTGGCAGGCTTCGGAGAACACGCGGCTCGCGATGGAGAAGGTCTACGAGGATGCTCGGAAAGGGTACCTGGAGACGGGACGGGCGGCGGTCTTCGATGAGGTCGTCGGGCTGCGCGAGGGATACGACCGCCTGGTGGCCGGGACCCCGGCGCTCGAGCGAGGGGCGGTCGTCCGGTCGTGGGGCCAGGCGGATGGCTTCGTGAGATCGGTCGATACCTCTTTCGACCATGGTGGAGAGGGAGGGGAAGCTGAAGATCGCGACAGAATTCTGAACGAGTTGGCCGGGATTTCCGCCTTACGGAAATCGGGTGACCGTGAACAGGCGGCGGCTCGGGTCGAAGCATTGCTGACCCATGCTGAACTGGGCGAAGTTCGGAGGTCTGACGGGCGCATGCTGGCTCCCATGGTGGCCTACCTGGCGGTGGACTTGGCGCTCAGTGATGCTGCCGTCACCGAATCCAGGGAACGTCTCTCCTCAATCGTCATGGATGACCGCATGCAATCGTTAATGACTCCGGCCCAGGTCCAGTTCTTTCTCAAGCGGGTTCTGGAGTGGGACTCGGATCCGGAGATTGAAGCCGCCTACCGATTTGCGACCGTCAGCGCGGACTGGGTGGACCGATCAGCGGCGCATTCCGAAGATGGACCGCTGGTGGGCACACTGCAACTCGGCGACCTGTTGGGCATTCGCTCGTTTGACGGCCGGGAGGTGATCATCCTTTGGACGAAGACTCTCGCGGACCGTGTCCAAGGACGTTTCGATGCGCTTCCGGAACGTGCCGGTGGCCGGCTGGAGATCCATTCAACCGCAGATACGACGGGAATGGATCCTGAGTCATTGGCGATCAAGAGCGACATGAGGCAACTCGTGCTGGGCTCACCTCTCGAGGGTTGGGTGGTCCTCTTCCGTGGCGACGATCAGGTAGCGGCCATGGGGCGGGCCGGTCGGGAAGTGCTTGTCCTGGTACTGGTGGGGACCTTCGTGATCGGATTAACCGGTTTTCTGTCCTTCGCCCTCTATAATGTCATTCAGCGACAGGCCAGACTTGCGCAGTTGAAGAATGACCTTGTGGCCACGGTCTCACATGAGCTGAAGACTCCGGTGGCATCCATTCGTCTTCTGGTCGATACCCTGATGCGGGATTCAGAATTCGATCCCGTGAGAGTCCGGGACTACCTGGGGTTGATCTCCCGTGAGAACAGACGCTTGGGACACTTGATCGAGAACTTCCTCTCATTCTCCCGAATGGAGCGAAACAAGGACAGCTTTGATCTGCAGCCGGTGGGCCCGGAGGGGGTCGCGCGGGAAGCCGAGGAGGTCTTTCGCGAACGGCAATCGGACGGAGCAGGCGAATTGAGGGTCCAGGTCGAAGATGATCTGCCCTTGATCCGTGCCGATCGGGAAGCATTGCAGACGGCCGTGGGCAACCTGCTCGAAAACGCCCAGAAATACGGCGGGCAGACGCCGCGGATTGTTCTTGCGGTCAAGCGAACGACCAATGCGGTGGAATTCTCCGTCTCAGACAGCGGAAATGGTATTTCTAAAGAGGACCAGAAGCGCATCTTCGAGAAATTCTACCAGTCACGAACCCGACTCTCGGAACACGTCGGGGGGGTGGGGCTCGGTCTGAGTATCGTCTCATTCATCGTGGACAAGCATGGCGGCGAACTCCGGGTTGAGAGCGAACCGGGCCAGGGTAGTGTATTCACAATTATGGTGCCCTATATATAGTGTAGGTCGCCGCACATATTGTAACTTATGGGAAGGACGCCACTCGCATGCCCAAGATCCTGATCATTGAGGACGACCCCGCCCTTCGCCGCGGCCTGCTGGATAATTTCCAGGACCAGGGCTACCAGGTAATGACCGCATCCACCGGTGATGAGGGGCTCGAACTGGCTCTTTCGGCGGGTCCCGACCTGCTGCTGCTCGACATCATGCTGCCCGGGATCAACGGTTACGAGATCTGCCAGGCGGTGCGTCGCGAAAGGTTGGATTATCCGATCGTGATGCTGACCGCCAAGGGGCAGGAAGCCGACATCGTCCGGGGACTTGAGCTCGGGGCGGACGACTATGTGACCAAGCCATTTGGTATTCAGATACTTATTGCACGGGTGCGGGCTTTTCTTCGACGTCATCGATCGGCCGAGACGACGGTTTTCAGGTTCGGTCGCTGCTCTCTGGATCGGGATTCCCACCAGTTCATGAAGGATGGGAAACGCGTAGCGCTTACCAGTAAGGAGTATCAGTTGCTTGAGTTCTTCCTGGAAAACCCGGGCAAGGCCCTGACCCGGACGACCATCATGAACAATGTCTGGGGCAGTTCGATCATGGTGACCCAACGCAGTGTCGATCGGTGCGTCACGACATTACGGGCAAAGGTTGAGGACGTACCGCACGAACCGGTGCACATCAAAACGATTCGGGACGTCGGATACCGGATGGAATCCGGGGCTTTAGGCTTTAGGCTGTAGGCTATCAGTGATCAGTGATTCTAAACAAACCGTAGTGCACTTGCTACGGTTTGTTTAGGAGCGGACAACAATTCGGTTCATGGTCGACTGAAACAGATTTTTCAACCGGGTTGCTCTTCGAGGGCGCACGCAAGGCACGCCCCTACACGGATTCAGCGTTTTCTGTAGGGGCGTGCCTTGCGTGCGCCCATGGACGGGCATGAATCCATTGGTTCCGTCATTTGGAAAAGCCTTGACCACCGCTTGTTTTCTGCACCGTCGCGACGGCCCTTCTGTAACGAGATACGTTACAGAAGGGCCGTTTTTCACTACGGTTTGTTTGCTTTTTCAATATGGGGCGCCCACGTCCTGTGCTCCGTCTTGTTCCTTACCTGCAGCCTACAGCCTAAAGCCTACAGCCTAACTCGAACTGCCATGCAGTTCGATAAGCGTGATCTCCGGCGGGGCCAGGATCCGGAACTGGGGACCCCAGGTGCCGGTTCCGCGGCTGAGGTAAATCCAGGATTCATTCCCGACTTTGGTAAGTCCGGGTCCGTAGCGGTAGACAAGCCGCGTCAGCAGGTTGAAGGGGAAGATCTGGCCGCCGTGGGTGTGCCCCGAAAGTTGGAGATCGAAGTGACCGATCGACGATTTGAGTACCGTCGGGCGGTGTTTGAGGAGGATGGTGCAGGCCTCGCCAGGGATGCCCTTGAGCGCCTCTTTTTCGTGCTCCCCACTCACCCCGTCTTCGAGCGCTTCGGCATCATCCACGCCCGCCAGAAAGAGATCCTGTGTCACCTCGAACGACTCGCCCTGCAGGATCTGGAATCCGGCACGACGGGTCAGGTCCAGTCCGGTATCAAGGTTCTCGTAAACCTCGTGATTGCCGCTGATGGCAAACTTGCCCTGAGCCGCTCGCAGGTCGACCAGAATGTCAACCATGGGCTCCATCTTTTCAAAATCACTGTCGAAGAGATCGCCGGTGGATACGATGAGGTCCGGATTGAGCGCATTGATGCGGTCGACCAGTAAGCGAAGACGCCCGGCATCGGCCACGTAGCCCAGATGCAGGTCGGTAATCTGGACGATGCGGATGGGGGTGGGGCGCGTCCGCAGTTTGGAGAGTGAAACCCTGACTCTCTTCAGTTGCGGTGCCCGGGCTTCGAAAGCCCCGTGGATGACGCTGATGAGGGTCATGGTCGCCGCCGCGAAAACGGTGGTCTGCGGACTGAGGCGATGAAGCCCGACCATCGAGGCCGCCAGATCGTAGAGATCAAGCAGGCCGAAAACACAGTCGGTGAGAAACAGGATTCCGATCCAGCTGAAACCCACCAGGGCGCAGAATCTGGCAAGTGAGGACCGTCCGCGGCGCCTGAAATACGCCATCATGAATGGAAGCGACAGCAGCACCGGCAGAATGATGGCGAATCCCCCTGCCAAGTTCGGCCACGCTGCGCTCAGGTGGCGGAAGAGATAAAGATGAAGGAGCGAAAGAACGCCCAGGAAGAAGACGAAGAACATTGATCGGTGTTTCGGGCAGGGATCCCTGCCCGAGGCGCTCTGTCAAGCGCAGGTTTTTCTCGAAGGGTCTCCGGTCGTCTTTGGATCTTTCAATTGCAGGGTATTTTGGTTGGAGTGGTTGCATGAGTGCTGAAGCAAGATTTGAGCAAATGGGATTGAGCCTGCCCTCCGCCCCGAAACCGATGGGTGTCTACAAGCCGATCCTCATGGTGGACAACTTGGCCTACCTTTCCGGGCATGGTCCTTTACTTGAAGACGGTTCACTTATCACCGGGCGTCTCGGAGAGACCATGGATCTTGAAGCAGGATATGCGGCGGCGCGGCAGACCGGATTGGCCTTGTTGGCGACTCTGCGAAACGCGCTCGGCAGCCTCGATCGGGTCAAACGTCTGGTCAAGACGCTTGGGTTGGTCAATTGCACGGCGGACTTCGACCAGCAGCCCCAGGTTATCAATGGCTGCAGCGAATTATTCGCCGAGGTCTTTGGAATGGAGAATGGTGTCGCCGTGCGGAGCGCTCTTGGCTCAAACGCGCTGCCCGGAGGTATCGCTGTCGAGATTGAGATGATTGTTGAGGTTCGGGCCGGGTGATCGAGCGGTCCGCAGACTTTTTCCGTGGCTGGGTGACCTGTCCCATAACAGAACGCCCGCCTCGCAGAATCACGAGGCGGGCGCCTTGTCGAACCTCGAAACGAAAGTCACTCAATTAACTTGGTGAGTGCGCCGAGGAAGGGTTCCGGGCCGCCGTTCATGTAGACGAGTCGACCGAGGACGATGCCGTCCGAGTCGGTCACGACGACCGTTGGGTATCCAGAAATTCCATACTTTCTCTGCAGCTTCCGATTCTTCTTCACCCGGGCTTCGGGCAGTTCGATGGACTTTGGGAAATCGACCTTGAGCAGGATCAGGTTTTCGCCGGCAAAATCGGCGAATTGCGGAGTCGAGAGGATCTCGTCCTCCATGCGCTCGCACCAGACATTCCAGTCGGACCCGGTGAAAATGATAAAGACCGGGCGGTCCGCAGCGCGGGCCGCGTCGAGGGCTTCGTCATTGTCGATCAGCCAGACGATCATTTCGGTTTCCGGCCACGCCACGGAACCTGCGCCAGTGGCGAGGAAAATCAGGGCGATGAAGCAGCGGGCTGTATTCATTTTTGAACTATAACAGTCAAAGAACGCTAATCTTCCAGGCAGTGGAAGCGGCTCTCACCGTACCGTGTAGTGCTGGACTGAACACAATGAACCCTGATGTCTTGAGAAACAACTACGAAATGAATCAAATCGATAGATCGATATCAAGAGACTTGACATAAAGGTAAAAAGAGACGTTTTGACTCATATGGAAGCGAGACTCTCAGGACCTCAAATCTGCTATCTTCTCCACCGTGCGGCGTGGGGGGTGGCTGCAGAAGAGCGTCGATTAATTCACGAAAACTATGGCATGGGTCGATCGGATTTCCACGTGCTGGAAACTCTCCTGATTCGCGGGCCGCTTCCGGTTTCGGCAATCGGACGCAAGGTGTTGCTGACGAGCGGCTCAATTACGACTGCGGTCGTTCGTTTGGAAAAGCGGGGATTCGTGGGCCGAAGTCGGAATCCGAATGACCGGAGAATCTCAGTGATCGAGTTGACCCGGATCGGTCGCGAGACGATCGAAGCTGCCGATGTCCGGCACGCCGAGATGCTGGAAAACCAGATCTCACGGCTCTCTGACGCCGAAAAGTCACAGTTGGCTAAACTCCTGCAAAAGCTTGTGGAGAAGAGGTAGGAAGCGGTTATCGGAAATCTTCACGGTTTCGTGCGAATTTCTGCCCCCGTTTCTGGTTTTCGATGCAAGTAATTGACTATCACCAGCCTACAGTTTATTTTCCACAGTCCACAGTCCACAGTCCACAGTCCACAGTCCACAGTCCACAGTCCACAGTCCACAACACCATGCATCTGAATTTCACAACCGCCGCTCCGATCGACCGTTACAAGATCCTCACCGCCGTGGTGGTCCCGAGACCCATCGCCTGGATCACGACCACGGACCGGAAGGGTCGAATCAATGCCGCTCCATTCAGTTTCTTTAATGCGGTGGGCACCGATCCGGCCTTGGTCGCGATCAGCATCGGGGATCGGCGGCCCGGGGTGCCCAAGGACACGGCGCGCAATATTCGGTCCACGCGCGAGTTCGTGATCAACCTGGTCACGGGCAAGAACGCGGCCGCCATGAACGTGACCGCTGCAGAATTTGAGGAGGGCGTGGACGAACTTGCCAAGGCCGGCCTGACCACCCTGCCATCCGTACAGGTGACACCCCCCCGGATCGCGGAGTCACCGGTTCATCTGGAATGCCGCGAGGTGCAGACGATCGAAATCGGACGCAACCGGATCGTGATAGGCGAGGTGGTTGAAGTTCACATCGACGATGCTTACTACGATGGGTCGAAGGGTTATGTGGCGACGGAGCGGCTTGACGCGGTAGGGCGCATGCACGGTCGGGGTTGGTACTCCGGGACGAGCGATCTTTTTGAGATCTCCCGGGTCAAACCGGAGGATGTCGGGGATTGATTTTTCGCTTGGCGGCCACGCCCTACCTCTCGACTGGTGATAAAAGCTGGTAGGGCGTGGCCGTCCGTCTTCGTGTGGCTACGCCGGGACATGCCGGACGCGCCGCCGCAGAGGCCTGAGTTTTCAGGTCGAAGACGGCGCGCCAAGGACAGCGCGCCCTACCATGTGGTCCGATGGTAGGGCTGGACGTCCCCCTCCGTCGCTAAAGCTTCAGGCTTCGCGTGCTACGCCCGGACAAGATGGCGGGCAGGCAGGCCAGCCGCTTCGGCCGGAACCATCAGGTGAGCCGATCGGGAAAAGAACTTTTTTGGAGCTCAACCAGCACCTCTCCGTTAGGGTTCTGTCAGTCGACCGGTTTCTCCTGAGACGGCTATCGATCCCCTTTGGATTCGTCATCAAGTTTTGTCATCGTGATTCCGGTGTAACCGTAGATGACGGAAATGATCGGGTTGATCAGGTTGAGGAAGGCAAACGGCAGGTAGGCAAAGGGAAAGACTCCAAGTGTCGCCCACATATAGGCACCACAGGTATTCCAGGGGATGAGCGGTGAGGTGAGGGTGCCTCCATCTTCAAGGCAGCGCGAGAGATTCTTGGGATGAAGATTCCGTCGATGAAACGCTTCGCGGTACATCCGGCCCGGCACCACAACGGACAGGTACTGATCCGGAGCGATGAAGTTCATGCCGATGGAGGTTGCCAGGGTGGCGGCGACAAGCGATCCGGTCGAATGGACCGCCTTGAGAATGGCCCCGGCAATAACCGAGAGCATGCCCGTCCGCTCCATGAGTCCGCCAAAGGCGAGCGCACAGATGATCAGAGCGACGGTCGAAAGCATACTCTCCATGCCACCCCTACCAAGAAGTTCGTCAACGGCTGCGATCCCGGTGTCCGAAACTATGCCATTCTGGGCCGCGTCCATTACAGTGGCCAGCGAAGCGCCCTGGGCGATAAGGGCCACGATCCCGCCGATGACTGCTCCCAAAAGCAGGGCGGGAAGCGCAGGGACGCGAAAAATCACCATCGCGATCACCAGCAGGGGTGGCAGTAGAAGCCAGGCGGATAGAAGGTAGTTTGCCTCGAGCGTGGTGAGGATGGTGTCGATGCCCTCGAGCGAGGACATCTGGCTCGTTTCGCGGTGAAGGCCGATGAAGGTGTAGAGGACAAGGGCGATCAGCAGGCTCGGCCCCGTGGTGAAAATCATGTGTCGGACATGACTGAATACATCGGTCCCGGCCACACCGGGGGCGAGGTTGGTGGTGTCGGACAACGGCGACATCTTGTCGCCGAAATAGGCACCTGATATGATGGCGCCGGCGACGAGGGGGAGCGAAAAGCCGAGCCCCTGGCCGACTCCGATGAGGGCGATGCCGACGGTGCCGGCGGTCGACCACGAACTGCCGGTCGAGACCGAGACCAGGGCACAGATGATACAGGTGGCGGGCAGGAAAACGCCGGGAGAAATCATCTTGAGACCGAAATAGATCATGGTCGGGACGATCCCGCTGGCTATCCAGGTGGCGATCAACATGCCGATCACGAGGAGGATCAGGCAGGCAGGCAGGGCGACCACGATTCCGTCGGTGATCCCTCGTTGCATTTCATCCCAGGTGTAGCCCAGTCGGAGGCTGAGCAGGCCTGAAAGGACAGTGCCGAATATCAGGGGGATATGAGGCGAAAGTCCGGCCTCAATCAAGCTGCCCAGAATCGGGAGACGACTCAGAAACTCCAGGATCGGCGTCAGAACCGGCATTTCCGGGATCTCGCGCACATTCACCACCGACATTCCGAGCAGGAAGATCATGAAGACCACCGGAACGAGGGCTTCCCAGAGGCGGGGTGGCCTGATCACCGCAGGCTTTCTTTTGAATGGGCGCTTAACATTGCCATTCTCCACTGCCCCCTTCAAAACCAGTCGGGCTATCCAGCATCCGAACTGGCTGCCCACAGATTGATACCCGATTCGACGGCATATTGGTCGATATCCGCGAGTTCATCCTGTGCAAATTCAGTATTTTCCACAAAGCGCACATTTTCCTCAAGCTGGCTCAAGCGGCTTGCGCCAATCAACAACGATGTCATGGAAGGATTTTGGAAACACCAGGCCAATGCCATCTGGGCCAGGCTCTGACCTCTCCTGATTGCTATATCATTCAGGCCCCGAACTCTTTCGAGGACGTCTTCTTTCAAGAAGAAGTCACGAAACGCAGACTGTTTGTTCGTTGCTCTCGATCCCTCCGGAACGCCATTCAGGTAGCGATCTGTCAATAGACCCTGGGCAAGTGGAGAAAAGGCGATACAGCCTATTCCTTCATCAACCAGGGTGCTGGTCAGATCCGGTTCTATCCAGCGATTGAGCATCGAGTAGGAGGGCTGGTGAATCAGGCAAGGCATACCCAGTCCCCTCAGGATTTCTGAGGCTTCTCTTGTTTTCCTGGCAGAGTAGGACGAAATGCCCACATATGTGGCTTTGCCTTTTCGAATGATGGCATCCAGGGCCCCCATGGTTTCTTCCAATGGTGTCTCCGGGTCATACATGTGAGAATAAAATATATCCACATAATCCAAGCCCATGCGTTTCAGGCTCTCATCCAGGCTGGAAATGAGATATTTTCTCGAACCACCACATCCATAGGGTCCATCCCACATGCGATAGCCCGCTTTTGTAGAAATAATGATTTCATTTCGATAAGCAGCCAAATCGGACTTCAAGATGTGTCCAAAATTCGATTCCGCAGAACCTGGCGGCGGCCCATAGTTATTGGCCAGATCAAAATGGGTGATTCCCAGATCGAATGCTCCCAGGATCATTTCGCGGGCATTGTCCTGAAAGGCATTATCTCCAAAGTTATGCCATAGTCCCAACGTAATGGCCGGAAGTCTCAAACCGCTGTTCCCACAGCGATTGTATTTCATGTTTTCATAGCGGTTATCAGTCGCGTGAAATTGAGTCATATTGCTATTTTGAATGGTTGAAAACGAATGACAACGGGAAAAGTTTCCGTGGCTCGTCGCGTGGCATTGGCGGGATGGGGTTCTGCTCTGGCGGCGGCGTTTTGAAGGCGGGTGCGGTCAGTCTTGTTCATTGCCCGTTTCGCGCTCCGGCAACTGTAGGCCCGCCAGTTGGGCGAAAACACGTATGATTGAAGTGTCGTCGTCATCACCCATTCCAGCGGCAGCTGCCATTTCGAATAACTGCAGGCCCGTACTCGCCATGGGAACCGGGAATTGATTCGAGCGAGCGGTATCCAGAACGATCCCGAGGTCTTTGGTAAATATGCTCGTGGCGCTCTGCGGCGAATAGTCGCCCTCCAGAATATGCGGCACCCGGTTCTCGAACATCCACGACGATCCTGCGGCATGGGTGATGACGTCGTAAACCTGCCTGGGTTCCAGGCCCAACCGAATCGCCATGGCCATCGCTTCGCATGCGACTGCGATATGCACGCCCGCAAGGTGCTGATTGACCAGCTTCATGGAGGAGCCCACACCCGCCTTCGCGCCCAGATTGTAGACCTTTGCCGCGACAGCATTCAGCACCGGGCCGGCTTTCTCAAAAGCCGCGGATGACCCCGATCCCATGATCGTAATCTCTCCGGTCTGAGCCTTGGCAGGTCCACCGCTCGTGGGTGCATCCAGGTAATGTCGGCCGGTGTCTTCCATTCGCTGAGCGAAGTCTCTGGCATTTTCCGGGGGCAGGGTGGCGCAGGAAATACACACCGCATCCGAAGGCAGGTTCGCAGCTGCTCCCTGGTCTCCGAAGAGCACGGTTTCGGTTTGCCGGGCGTCAACCACGACTGATACCAACGCCTCGGTGTCCAGGCAGGCGTCGGCGACGGTTGAAGCGACCTGACCACCCGTTTCGGAGAACTTCCGCAGTCGTGCCTCCCGGACATCGACGCCCACAACCTCATGACCCTCGCGAAAAAGCGATGCGGCCATGCCCATGCCAATCGAACCAAGACCAATTACGGCTACCTTCATGTGTCACCTCCAGGGTTGGGAAAAGGGGTCATGTTCAGGTGTCAAGTCGGGGAACCATCAATTCACGTGGGTCTGGTGGTTTGGTGTCTGCAGGTGTGAGAGGCTGTCTTAAGAGTGATGAAATATGTCGTTTGGCCAGAAAAGGCCTCGCCGCAAGGCACATCCTAAATGGGGTATCCCCATAGGGCTATCCCTTTCGGATGGAACGCAGCGCCGGGGTCGTTTCTGGCCAAACCCTTCGGGCAGAGTTGCTTTGGGTCGTGGCCGGCGTTGGGCACGAGGACCAAGGCCTTTGGGCCTGGGCGCCTCGCGCCTGCCTTGCCCAGCACCCCA
>QNAI01000048.1 GCA_003641745.1 Verrucomicrobiota bacterium
CTTTTCGGCGGGCAACGGTGTTGGATTCCGGCTCAAATAGCCCGCACTATTCGCCCGAACCCGCCTTGTTGCTCCCCGAAAATCCTGCGCATCTTTGATAACTTATTTCGTTACGGCCCCTTAGGGCGGTGGTTGCAGATTGGTGTTACTCGTATCCAATAACCTGTCACACCTACCCTTTGCTCGACTTTCCAACCGCAAAAAAAAGATAACTGGACATGCAAACAGCCATTGATCCGACGATTGAACATATTGTGGTGCGTGGGGCGGACCGTGAGCGCGTTCGTTCGGACACGGCATCGGTGGTCGAGCGGGATGACGGCACCCTTCTGGTCGCCTATCACAGCTACTCGCACGGACCGGAGGGTGGGGGGGATTTTGGCGCGGCCAAGATCTACCTGGCCGAATCGGTTGACGGCGGTCGCCACTGGACGAACGAGCGCATGATGGCCGACATCGTACCGGGCGACCTCAATGTCATGAGTCCGTACCTGTGTCGGGTGGAGGACGAGCTATTGCTCGGATACGTCCGTAATCATTCCGCGGGTGATACCAGCATGTATCTGCATCGGTCGCGCGACGGAGGGAAATCCTTTGGCGACCCGGCACCCATTTGGGAGCATGCCGGTGAATACCGGCTCCAGGGAGGAGCCTCCAGCCTGGTCCTGCTGAGTTCGGGTCGCCTGGTATTGCCGATTCAGAGCTGTGATGAGGTCTGGGTGCCTGATGAGAATGAATCGATCGGCACCTTTTTCAGCGACGACGCCGGGCAGACATGGACTCCATCGGCGAAAAAGATCTGCCTTCCCATGCGCGGCGCCATGGAGCCGTCGATTGCGGAACGGGCGGACGGATCCCTGCTGATGAGCATTCGCAATCAATTGGGTGCTGTCTTTCTCTCGGAGTCCGCCGATGGGGGTGCGAGCTGGTCGCGAGCCCGGACCAGCGGCCTGCGTTCACCGGAGAGCTGTACCTGCCTGCGCCGTCTGCCGGGTACCGACGATCTGATACTTTTCTGGAACGATTCCGAGTACATCCACGATCATCATCACCTCGGTATACGATCACCCCTGAGCGCCGCCCGTTCGAGCGATGGCGGACAGTCCTGGAGAAAGATCGGAGATATCGATGCGGGGGACTGTATGCTGACCAATCTCGGGTGCACCTTCCTGTCTTCGGGCACCGCCATCGTCACTTATCTCAAGACACCGGATCCGGAAATCGAGGACGGGGTCTACCGTGGCAGCCCCTCCACCAGGGAGGAACGGGACGCGCAGTTTGAAATGGAGCTTCGGGCAGCCCTCATTCCACGAGCCTGGTTTGAGGGATGAGCGGGGCCCAAAACGTCATTGCTTCTTTCGGAAGGTGCCGCCGCCAGGAATTTTCCCGACCGGCTTTTGATCAGAAACCCCACACCCAGGGGATCACGATCATCGCGATGATGAAGCAAAGCAGGTTCAGCGGGATGCCGACCTTCAGGAAATCGCTGAATCGGTAACCTCCAAAACCGTAGACGTAGGTATTGGTCTGGTAGCCGATCGGCGTGGCGAAACTGGCAGATGCGGCGATGGCCACGGCAATGAAGTAGGGTTTGGGATCGACTCCGAGAGTGGTGGCCGTTCCGACGGCTATGGTGGCCATGATGACCGCCGCCGCATTGTTGGAGAGGATCTCGGTGAGCAGGTTGGTCAAAAGGTAGATGCAGGCCAACATGACCAACGGTTTGTAGGCATCCGCTGCGAATTCATCGACCACGCTGACGATGCCGGATGAGAGAAATGCTGACGTTCCGGTGTATTCCATGGCCGCACCCATGCCCAGCATGGCAAAAATGAGGAAGAGGATATTCCACTGAACTGCCAGATAGCCTTCTTTCGGGCGAAGGCATTGAGTGAGGAACAGAACGACCACGCCGACGAATGCGGCAAACTCGATGCGTGCCATGCCGAAAGAAGCGGCTCCGATGACACCGCAGAGGGTGGCGAGCACAATGGGTGCTTTGTGTTGACGACTTTCGGCCGGAACCGGGGGGCGATCGATCAGGAGGATGTCGTCGCTGGTGCGTAGTTGGTTGATGATTCCCTCTGTTCCGAGCATCAGGAGCGTGTCCCCAAAATCGAGACGAAGGGATTCGATCCCTTCGCGGACGTTCCGGCCCCGTCGATGAATCGCCACCACGATCATCTGGAACCGCTGACGGAAGTTGATCTCGGTGATGGTGTGACCGGCCAGGGTCGAGTTTGGTCCGACCATACCCTCGACCAGCATGCCCTCGTGCGCGGTGATCTGTTCGAGGCCAAGGCCGGCTTCGCCCATGAAATCGAAACCTTCCATCTTTCGAGCTCGAGCCATACCCGCCGGCCGACAGGCAAGGATCAATCGGTCGCCTTCCTGCAGGATGAGTTTATCGAGTTCGGATTGCAGCGAGACCCCGAAACGGGCCACGTCGATCACCCGTATCCCGTTTTTTTGATGAATATTGGCTTGGGGCAGAGTTTTCCCCACGGCGGGTGAACCGCGCTGAACAAATGCTTCGGTGATGTATTCCCGCCGTTCCTCGTCGGTCAGAATTGAGGTCAGGGTCTCACGGACCGGCAGTATTTTCGGCCCGATGACGATGAGGTAGACAGCGCCGACCGCAAGTGCCGGCAGGCCCACCCAGGCCAACTCGAACATGCCGAAAGGTGCGACTCCGTGTTGTACGGCGATGCCGCTGACCAGGATATTGGTGCTGGTCCCGACCAGGGTGCACATGCCGCCGAGAATCGAGGCGTAGGAGAGGGGGATGAGTAGTTTGGAGGCTGGTAACTTGAGCTTGCGGGCGAGGCTCAGAACCACGGGCATGAAGATAACCACGACCGGCGTGTTGTTGACGAAGGCCGACAGCAGGGCGACAACCAGGATCAGGATGAACAGGAACCGGGCATAGGCCAGATTGACCAGTCCTTCGAAGAGGCCCGCCAGTCGGTCAATCAGTCCGCACTTCTCCAATGCTGCGCTGAGTATGAACATGCACCCGACGGTAATTGGCGCCGGATTTGAGAAGACGTTCAGGGCCCGATCCATCGGCAACAGACCGGCGGCGATCAACACGGCCAGCAGGGTCAGTGCCGTCAGGTCAGGTGGAATTTTTTCCAGCGCGAAACTGAAAAGCGCGGCGACCAGCAGAACAAGGATACAGAGGATTTCCCAGGTCATCGAATCACGGACAGGCTACCGGGTCTCCGCGACGATCCAACCAAAATCAGATCCGGCGACTCTCACTTCGAAGGGCTGACCTCGGGGTCAGTCGTAATCTCATGCCTCACACGGCCTTTTACGCCCCATATTGTACTAGCGCATTTGTGAGACAGGACACCAGTAGTCCATCACGCATGAAGTGATGGGTAAGGTAGGAGAGGGTTTATCCCTCGATGGCCAGTTGGATCGAGGCGTAAAGCCTCTCCTACAGTTCCGCTGCCGATTGTCATACCCATCACTTTATGCGTGTCACGCCACGTAGTGGCAGTCGCCCACCAACCCCATCGGGGGAACCCTGAATGTGGCCCGTTCGACTGGATTCCCATTGCGATACCGACCGGCTGGAAGCATCAGAAAAGGGTGAAAACGAGGGAAAACACGGATCGCGCCGGTCGTTATGGCCGGATCCTGACCCGAATCGGACTGACGGTTTTTGTCGGGTTCTTCCTTAACGCATCCGAGGGTTTTGCCAGTGACCGTCTCCAGGAGGTCAATTGGTGGCATCGCAATCCTCAGCCGACCGGTCAGCATCTGTCAGCTGTTGTCGCCGGGCCGAAATCATTTGTTGTGGCCGGTGAGAACGGGATAATCCTCCATTCGGCCAACGGGGCACTCTGGGAGACGCTTGATTCCCCCGTTCAAGACACTTTCATGCACGCTCTGTACACGGGCGGCGAATTCACTCTGACCGGTTCCCATGGCATTATTACTTCGCCGGACGGGGTCCAATGGACCGAGCGAACGCCGGCAGGACTTGGTCGGGGGGGTGAGTTGATTCATGACCTCGATCGAGTGGACGACCGGTGGGCGGTACTTACCGGGAATGCCGTTTACCACTCGATCGACGGAGATGCCTGGGATCGAATCCCGTTCCAGGTCACCCGGTGGCCCCGGACGGCGGCGCTGGGTCCCGATCGTCTCGTCATCGGCCTGGATAATGGCATGATGCTGGTCCATCGCTTCGACATCGATGACGGGTGGGTCGAAATCCCGGTTCTTCAGCCGGATGCAAAGGCGGTTTCCGTTGCTTATGCCAAAGGTCTCTATGTCGCTCGTGTAACCGGTCAGGTATTGACCTCGGCCGATGCCCTGTCCTGGCAGGCAAGTGAGCTTGAGGGCCGGGCCTGGTCCTCGCAGCTCAAGCATACCCCCAGGGGCTGGATCAGTATTGAGGCAGATGCCACCTACGCATTTTCGAGCGATGGAGCGAATTGGGAGCGCAGGACGATCGATGGCTTTGCCGGCGATTGGTACGATATGGATGTTTCGACCGCCGGCACCTGGGTTGGAGTCGGACGTTCAGGTACGCTGGTCACTTCTCGTGACGGCCTGAACTGGGACCACCGGGATTCCGGTGCGATGCCCACTCTCTATTCGATAACGCACTTGCATGGTCGGTGGATCGCCGGAGGTGCGGATGGCATGGTGGTCACTTCCGGTGACGGTATCCATTGGGTGGCGACGCAGGTCGGGCGGGTCGGGCAGTTTTTCAAGACCCACATGGTCGGCGAGCGTGTTTATCTGTGGGGTGGTGGGTATTGTGATGACGGGCTGTGCGGCGATGGGCTCTTTTTTACGACGGATGGGATCAATTGGACAAAAACGGAGACGCTTCCAGCGGAACTGAAACCGGTGCAGGGCCTGCCTGATTTCCATGACTCGTCCCTGCAACCTGTTTGGGCCGGTGATCGCTGGTTGTTGCAGGCGACTGCGGGTTCGACCGCGACTGGATCTGTGTTTTCATCCGAGGACGGAGTTCAGTGGGAACGCGTCCTGGCCAACGATTTCCAGATAACGAGCCTGTACGGGGAAGTTGGTCTGTACATCGCAGGCGATGTCTCAGGGAAGATCCATGTTTCCAGGGATCTGATCGACTGGACATCCGTTCGACTTCCGAGCGGAGGTGCGATCTCATCGATCCTCGGATCGGACGGCCTGTATCTGGCCTCTGCGACCAGTTCCGGTGGTGGAATCTTTGGCTCGACGGATGGCTACGAATGGGAGCGACTCCCGATCACCCGGGCCGCGCTCTATGGTGGCTCCGAGGTCGATGGCTCGTACTGGTTTCTGGGTGAGGGCGGCACCATCATCGAAGTGGATCCTCGCCAACCTGCGCCGCTGGCCAACCTTTCGGTGCGAACCTCGAATGCTGAGCAGGCGCCACCGGTGATTGCCGGTTTTGTCATCGAAGGATCGGAGTCAAGAGACGTGCTGGTTCGCGCCATCGGTCCGGGACTGGAAGCATTCGGGGTCGAGGGTGTGACCTCCAGTCCGCTGCTCAAGGTGTACTCCGGTGAATTGCTCATGGAAGAAAGTGGAGCCTGGACGGACCGAGCGGATGCCGACCTCATCGCGGCAACGGCCGAACGAGTCGGAGCTTTTCCGCTCGACCCGGCCGGCGATGACGCAGCGATATTTCTGACCCTGGAACCCGGCGTCTACACAGCCATGGCCTCTGGCTTGAATACCGGATTCGGCCAGCGCCTGGTCGAGGTGTACGATGCGGCAGAACAGGAGAATGATCAATCCGCCCTGATCAACAGTTCGAACCGCGGCCGTATCGAGCCGGGTGGAACCATGGTCGGCGGTTTTGTGGTGCGAGGCGATCGAGATCGCCTGGTGCTTATTCGCGCGGTGGGTCCGGGTCTGGCAGCCTTCGGATTGTCCGGCGCCGCATCCGATCCACGTCTGCTTCTCTGGCATGACGACGAGATCGTGGACGAAAACGACGATTGGGGTGATGGGGTCGATCCTCTTGGCGTGGCTGATGCGGCCGCCGCCGCCGGCGCGTTCCAACTTGATATGGATTCGACCGACGCCGCATTGGTCTTCCAGGCGAGTCCCGGGAACTTCACCATCCACGTCACTCTGCCCGAAGGCGGCATCGGTGGCGAAGTCCTGCTCGAAGTTTACTACCTCGATCGCTGAGTGGCGGGAGTCGAAGACGTCGCGCCAGGGGCGACGCGCCCTACCTATTTGGAGCTCCACTGGACGCCAGTTTTTCAGCTGCTGGAGAGCGCCGGGAATCTGGTGAACACCCGGAAAAATGAAACATCGTCCGTGGAGGATTCAAGCTGTCTGGTGAGTGGAACGTCCTGTCCGTGGAGCGGTTCGCCGACGGGCTCCCACAACCGAAGGTCGAGCGACTTTTCGATTTGGTAGGTGAATCCGGCAGAGCCGAAGAACTCCATCGAGGAGGCCTCTTCCGCCACGACCATGAAGGATACTTCGATTGGGTCCGGTTCGACCAACTCTCCGCTCACCAGGACGTCGTCGAACAATGCCCGGTCGTCGAAAGAACCGAATGCGACCGATCCGACCGGATAATCGGTATCGTCGGCCGTCATGAGCGGATTATCGAGATCATCGACATACACCTTGATTTCACCCCTGCGTTGATGCTGCACGCGGATCGTATGCCAACCGCCGGTCAGACGTGCTTCCGGCAGGATCTCGCGGTGGATCGTACTGCGTTGGTCGCCGTCCACCTTCATGATGATATTGTGGAATGTATCGTCCGTCAGGGCCGAGATGTGTGCGTAGTAGTAGTGGACGTCGTCGACATACCCAAAAATCAGTACGACATCCCGTTTGGTGACCGTGTCCGGCTCCAGGGTCATTGCCCGGAGGGTAAACGTCACATTCTGCCACACGTGACCCTGCAGAAAGAGGTAGGCCGTGGGTCGGCGGACCGGAGGACGCTGGGTGCCGGGTTCAATCAGGGCGGCCAGCGGATTGCCTTCTTCCGACTGGATTGCCCAGGTGCCTGTGTGCAGGGGTGTCCATGGTCCGAAGCCATCGGAAAAGTTCGTAACGACCTCATCTGCCCTCGCGACGCCGCAAATCAGGATCAGGCCCAGGAAAAGTCCGGACCGGATGCGCCGCTGTGATTGAGGGTCTGAGTGCATGGATCATACAGACCTGCACGTTCCGGACAGGTTCACAAGAAAAGTCCTTCGCGGTTCACCAATGGGTCCGCAAGGCCAGGGTGACCCCCAGTCCACGGTAATCGCCACCGCTGTCTGTGGAATCCTCCATCCTGGTCCAGTCCAGGCCGAGTTGGAGTTTGAGTCGGTGACCATCAACGTAGTAGTTCAGACCGGCGTAGAACTGCCGGTAGTCGTCTCCGCGACCGGTGACCACGCGATCGGCGTAGCGACCCAACCGGATCCCCTGCGGGTCACTGCTGTCGAGGGTGCTGTATTGAACGGCCGCCTGGAGTTTATCGGTGATATCGAACAGCGGCATGATCAGGTAGCCGAACAGGTTGCCCTGGGAACCGTATCCTCGGGTGCCGCTGATGTTGCCCTGAAGACCCCAGCGACCCCTCTTCAGGATCAGACTCAGTGAGCCCACGTATTCGTTTGGCCGGGTAAAGGTATTGTCGATGTCCGGAGCCTGATAGACGAAATCAAGAATGACCGTCCCTTCGTCCAGGCTCTGGACTCGGGAGAATTCGTAGGCGAGTGAGAGCAGGGCGAACCACGAGCCATCAAAATGGCCGAATTCACCGTTTTCGCTTCCGGCCGAATAAACACCGGCAACGGTTCGCCAATTGTCGTGTTCACCGTCGAGCGAGATCCCGGTCATGTATTCCTCGGGAAACCAGACATTGTTGCCGATCGTGCTTCGTTCGGTGGTGTAAAGGTCATTGGACGAAGTATGTCCATCGAGGGTGAACGCGACCGACTGCTTGCCGACTTTGAGCACGACACCCGATGCCGATTTCCAACCAAGATAGCAATCAGTCAGTCTTTTGTAGAAATCGTCGGGGTCATCATTGAAGTCTCCTACAATTTTGAAATCGAAATTTTGAAACATTCCGCCCTTGAAGCCCATGCGCCAGCGACGCATATCCCATCCGTTGTCGTTACCCTGGTCGGCATCGACATTGTAGGCATCCAGTTGGAACCGACCCGTAAAGGCGAATTTCTGAATCGTCGGGTTGCTCTTGTCCTCATAGAGTGTGGCCGCGCCATAGATCCGATCGATCGTCGCTTCCACATCGGCACGGGCCGCCGTCGGAAGGACGGACCTCAGGATGATGCAGATACCGACTGCAGTTGCGAGGGTGTGGGCTTTGGGGGACATGGAGATACAGATGGCTTCCAGATTTCGGAATGCAACTATAAGGGCACCTTGATTAATTGGAGATTGTCATCGTTTTGCAGAAAACCAGGAACCGCAAGGCGGTCGTGTCGATCCCGCGGCCGCGGGACCCGTAGGGCTATCCTCGATCCGACCAACGCCGCGGGCCTGGGAGTTCTGCAAAACCCGGAGGGCGGCAAGGGTTTGGGCGTGGGGCTGCGTTGTCCGGGCCGGGACATACCTCACGGTATGCCCGCTGGCCCGACCGCCTTGCCCGACGCCCAAATCCTTGCCGCGCTGACTGTCTCGAATTAATCAAAGTGCCCTTGAGAATTCTCCCGCGGACTCCTTTTCCGCCGCCCGGGCTGGGCTCGCCTTCGGGCTGGCTCGTGTGTCACTGAATCCTGTGATCCAAGTTGTTCGCTGGATCATCCCGCCACCCGGAGGTTGCCTACCGAATCGAAAGAGGGATCCTTGTCGATTTGACATTTGCGCGTCGACGCCATTGAAAAGCGAGTCACTCGGGGTCGATTTCAGAACGTCGGGTCACACATTTCTACACCTAAACCCATGGATGCAAGAACGCTCGCGGTTCAGTTCAGGAGATTCCGCTTCATCAGCATTGTCGGCGTGGTGGCGTCGGGTATCGGCGCCATCCTGATGTTTCTCATCGGTGCGGTGAAGACAGCGAAGGCGTGGAGCGTTTTCCTGCCGGACGGATTCGACGTGACCGACAGCAGCACAGTGTTTTCCAACACCGCGATCGCTTTGATCGCCCAGGCAATCGACAGCTTCCTGATTGCGCTCGTGTTGATGATTTTCGCATCCGGAATCTACAATCTCTTCGTCCTGGGGCAGGCGCCAACCGAGGAGACCGGTCTCGGTCGAGTCGTGATTCGGGATATCTCAGAGCTGAAGTCCATACTCGCGGAGTTGGTTATCGTCATCCTGTTCGTGAAGTTCCTTGAACTCAGCCTGACCAGCAAGGGCTCGTTTGAATGGACCGACCTGATTCTTCCCATCGGCACCCTGGCGCTGGCCTTGTCCCTGAAGTTCATCGGGCTGAAAAGGCCACACTGAGTCGTCCGGCGAAGCGACCCATCCGATCCCGGGATTGACAGGCTAGAATTATTCCAGGTGCCCTGAATGCTGACAACCGACCAGTTGATTGAACTCGAAATCATTGCCCGTGATGAATTGGCCCGACTGCAGACCGAGAGCGAGGCGGCAAAGGGCGAGGCGGGCGCTGTGGCTCCGGACAATGCGATCGGACGTCTGTCGCGGTTGGATTCGATGCAGATGCAGGAGATGGCGCTCGAAGCGCAGCGGCGGCGCGACGCGCGCATCCGCCGGCTGCGTGAGGCGCTCGAACGCATGGATGCCGGGTCTTTTGGGGTCTGTGCCAGGTGTCACCAGTCGATCGACTACGAGCGATTGACCGTCTATCCCGAGGCCGCAGTCTGCGGGGCTTGCAGCAGATGACACTAGGATGTGCTCCTGCGGAGCGGAAAAATAGAGGCTTTCCCGTGTGTGGAATAATTGGAGCGGATTGTCGCTCTCAGCCGTAGTGATGCACATGCCGTATGAGTATCCCGGTGGAATCGGATTCGATGGAGCCGGACCGGTTGGGCGGAATCCGTCGTCTCAACCATGCGACCTTCTGTCCAGGTGTGCCGGAATCTGACGATCTTGCTTTTCTGAGCCCTGCAGATTACGCCCTGAGAAACCTTTATTTATGAACGCTTCATTCGTCAGTTTCCTGAAAAGGCACGCCACGGTCCTCATCCTCGGTGTCGGCCTCATTGCCTATGTCCTGATTGCGGGTATTTCGGGGTCCTGCCCCGCGTGCTCAGCTGTCACCAGTCTGGTCGGCCTGTCGCCTTCAGATGAGAGCGAGTCGGGTTCGTCATCCCTGTCGGCCATGCCCTCTTGGGAATTGACGGATCTTCAGGGTCACCCCGTTCGATCGGCTGATTTTGAGGGCAAGGTTGTCCTTTTGGACTTCTGGGCCACCTGGTGTCCACCGTGTCGTAAGGAGATTCCGGGGTTTATCGAACTGCAGGAACGTTACGGAGAGGCCGGCCTGGTCGTCGTAGGGGTTTCTCTCGACGAGGGCGGGGCCGCAGTGGTCGCGCCTTTTGTGTCAAAGGAGGGGATCAATTACCCGGTGGTCATGGGGGACTCGACGATCGTCGAGGCCTTTGGAGGCATCGCATCGATCCCGACAACGTTCGTCATCAACCGTGACGGCCAGATCGTGGAGCGGCACGTCGGCTACGTTTCGCAGAACCGGTTCGAAAAGAGTATCAAGTCATTGCTCTAGCGCGGGTGTTTCATGAAGCGCAATGCGGCTGCCGGGGAGGACAGCCCTCCACAATAGGTTGAGTAATGGAGGGTCGTGCTCCTGCGCGACCGCGAATTCTCACTGCTCGAGCGCAATGGATCCGAATCCTCTCAGCCTGACCACCGACCGTCAGGGCCCGGCTCCGATTTCACACTCGATGCGTCGTCCCTCCTGTGAGGATCTGTAGATCGTATCGAGCAATCGAAGGGTCGCTTGGGTCGATTGCGGAGTATTGCGGCAGCAGTGGGCGCCGGTGCGTGCCGCGTTTACCCAGTCCCTGATTGTATCCACTCCGCGGGATCCGGCGTACCCGGGCGTATCGTCAGGTGGCAGTTCAAGAGTTTCCTCCATCGCAAAGAACTGAGGTTGAGGTCCGTGGATTTCCAGCTTTCGACCCGGGTGCCAATGAACCCACCGCTCGGAACCGCGAACAGTCCAGTGACCTTCACCCGTCCAGCGCGGCAGCCAGTAACCGCCGGTAAAAACGGCGATCCCGCCGCCTGACATATCCAGAATGGCAACACCTCCGTCCTCGACCTCGACGGGTGTGGTACCGAAAACACCGGTACGCGCGGTGACGCCCACGATCTGTTCCCCGGTGACATAGAGCAGGAGGTCCAGATAGTGGCAGGCCAGCCAACTGAAGTATCCGGCGGTACTGATTTCGCGATCGAAGAGATAGTGATCCGGGCCGCGATGTTTTACATCGCTGGTGACGGACGTCATCTCGACGTTGATGATCTTCCCGAAGCGCCCGTCGGCCACCATGTTCTTGAGACGATTGGCGCCTTCATCATAGCGCCACATGAATCCGGTCTGAAACGCGACCTTCGATTTGGACACGGCATCAATCACCGCCCGGAAGTCTTCGGCCGAACCGGCCGCGGGCTTTTCAACCATGACATGCTTTCCCGCGCGAGCGAGTTTGGCGGCGGCCTCAGGGGCCTGGTTGTTTGGAAGACAGATCATGGCACCGTCGAATTCGCCCCTGGCGATTAGTTCGTCGATACTGTCGAATCGGTCGACTCCTGCGTGGCGTTCTTCCAGGCTGGTTGTCCCTCCGCCGAAGCCTGGCAGGATGGCGGTGATCTCGATCTCGTCACCGAAATTGGCCAGCGATTCTCGCCATCCCGCTCCATGGGGATGATCGATACCAAGGAAGGCGATGCGAAAGGGCGGGTTCATGAAGGTTTCAAGGTCAGGGGCATTTTGCATCAGGTCACCCGTTTCCGTGCATCAGGGTGGTTGCCTGCAACAGGGTTTCATCGATGCCGGGGGCGAGGGGCGAAGCGTATCCGTACTCATGGTGGCTGATAACCTCATAGCCGCCTTCGGTCAGCATGCGATCGCTGGGCAGGTAGAGGCCGGTGCCGTTGCTGTACCCAAGCGCAAACGTCGTACCGGATGGAAATGCCGAGATGATCCTGTTGCCGAGTTCGCTCACGATTTCCGCTTCGATCGCCACCATCCGAACGGTCTCAGACAGCCGAATGCCCTGAATCAGGATACCGGCTGAGGTCTCCAGATCGCGTCCCATCCGGATCTGGCTCAGCATATGTTGCGAGATGGCTACTCGTCCGGGATTTTCCGACCGGGTCCGCTCCTCCAGGATCGCTTCTCCGGGGTGTGGTGCGAGATCGAAGAAAACTTCAGAAAGTGAGGTCGACAGGGAAGGGGAACATGGCTCCAGCCCCGAATCGATTGTCTGGACCACCTCGTCCGCCACGATCCGACCGGCTTCGGCGACGTCGTCCCAGTCCCCGCAACGCCAGGACTTGATGCCGGGGTGTCCATCGATCTCTCCTTCGGCGATGACGCACGGTTTGGAGTCCCCGGCCGCACCTTGCAGAAAAAGGCTGCAATCGACGCCGAGATGGGCATCGAGCGCATCACAGGCGGGACCCGGATAGTCCGCAGAGATGGACCAATCGTGAACGATCGAAGGATGACAGGAAATTGAATAGAGCAGGCAGACCGGCTGTCCGTTCGTATCCTTCAGCAGACAGACGGGGAGGTTCCGACACACTTCGCCTTCGAAATGCGGCAGCCAGTCGATACCGCCCCGACCGTCCGGTTTTCGTCGGCTGACCGGAAGCCGGCTCTGGCCGGTTCCCGCCCATAGTTCAACTGCACGGGCCTGATCGCGGGCGGTTCTCACGCCGTTGCAGATCGAGCGAACCAGGGTCTGCATATACCCGGTGTCGGCGGGATGAAACCTGTTCATGTGCCAGAGGTCGACACACGGTCCGGTGTGCGTGTGAGAGGTGTTCAGAAGAATCTGCCGGGGCCTCAGGTCGAGCAGTCCGCCGATCGAGTCCTTCAGCCAGGCTGCGTTCGCCCGCGAGAAGAAGAGGAGGTCGAATCCGATGATGACCGCCTCCTCACCATCGTGCTCCAGGTGGAGAATCCGTGCGTGGAGGTCGTCGTGAATCGACTCGGAGGCTCTGGACTCATCCCGCCTGCCGAAACCGGACATCCGCGTGCCGACGGTGGGGGTAATCTTGATTTTCTGGTATCCGGCTCGCATGAGTGACTGTCCGTTCAGAAAGATTTCGAATCAGGTGGGCGCTGGTGAATTTTAGTTGCGGGCACGCTGGACTGGCAAGCTGATCTTGGTCAGGCTCGCGGGGTGAGTGCACGCGTGGACGGTCAAGACCTCAGCGATTTCATTCTCCTGAAGAAACGGCTGGATCATTGGTCCGGAGCAAATCCCTTGACCGAATTGATTCGTGCCAGAATCCAATCCTTACCAAATAGCTGACCACCCCATGAATCGAATTTCTTTCTTTCTGTTGACGATCTCGCTTTGGGCGGCGGGCACTGCGCTGGCCGCCAAGGCGAGAACCAATGTGCTCTTCCTGATCTGCGACGATCTGAACTGCGATCTCGGAAGCTATGGCGATCCCTTGGTCCAGTCGCCGAATATCGACAGACTGGCGGCGCGCGGCGTGCGATTTGAAAATGCCTATTGCCAGTATCCGCTCTGCGGACCGAGCCGGGCATCGTTCATGACTGGATTGTATCCGGACCAGACACTGATTCATAACAACGGCGTCTATGTGCGTGAGCACGTTCCGGATGTGAAAACAGTTCCGCAGATGTTTCGGGACTCGGGCTATTTCGCCATGCGGATTGGAAAGATTTACCACTACAACGTGCCCAGGCACATCGGGACAGGCGGGCACGACGATCCGTATTCATGGAATCATACTTTCAATCCCCGGGGTCGGGATGTGGAGGATGAACCACTCATCTTTTCACTCCGACCGGGAAACTTCGGCGGAACCTTGAGCTGGTTGGCGGCGGATGGAACCGACGAGGAGCAGACCGATGGCATTGGTGCGACCGAGGCGATCGAGCAGTTGGAAAAGTTTGCGAAGGCGGGGCGTTCATTCTTCCTGGCGGTTGGCCTGTACCGTCCGCATACGCCCTACGTTGCGCCGAAAGAGTATTTCGACCTGTATCCTTTGGAGAAAATCAAGGTGCCGCAGGTGCCGGAAGGTTACTTCGAGACGATTCCGGAATCGGCGCGGAAGTCACTGCAGCGCAGGAAGGAGCAGATTGATCTTCCGGAGGAGCTGGCTCGCCGGGCGATCCAGGCGTATTACGCATCGATCACTTTCGCCGATGCCCAGGTCGGGCGCATTCTGGATGCGCTTGAGGCGACCGGGCTGGCCGAGAACACGATCGTGCTTTTCACCTCCGATCATGGCTATCACATGGGAGAGCACGGCCATTGGCAGAAAACGACGCTCTTCGAAAACGCCGACCGCATCCCGTTGATAATCGCCGGTCCGGGTGTGGAAGCCGCCGGGCAGAGTACGAACGCCCTCGCCGAGATGGTCGATTTCTACCCCACGCTGGCCGAATTGTGTGAATTGGAGGCACCGGGTTATGTATCGGGGGTCAGTTTGGCGCCCGTTTTGAATGATCCCAGCGCAAGGGTGCGGGATTCCGCCCTGACCCAATATCGCAACGGTTACAGCCTGCGTACGGAACGTTATCGCTACACTGAATGGGGTGAAAGTGGCGCTGAAGGCACCGAGCTATACGACCACGAATCCGATCCGGTCGAAATGCTCAACCTGGCGGGCGGTCCAGAGCACGCCGAGACCGTGCAGAAACTGTCGGAACAACTGCGAAACCGGATCGTCGCAGTGCGCAAGAAGCCGGATGGCATCACGCAGATCCAGTTTGAGGACCGCCGGTAGGTCAGGTAGCATGCGCGATACCGTTGTCATCAGACAACATATTCCGTGCTCTCCGATCCCCGTGTCTGATCCTGGCGGAGCGCAGTCGGGCGGGCTCTTCCGTCCTCCAAGTCCTGATATAAACAGCGAAAATGGTGCTTGCCAGAGGTCGGCCAGCCTGAAACGGTCCCGACTTTCAGGTCGACGGCGAACTAACTGGCAGAATCGCCGCCACGGCCTCCTTCGGGCGTTTCGTTGATGAGAGACCGTTCAGAGGCCTATAAACTCATCAGAGGAAATTCGGGATCTGCCTGGGTTGTCGGTAAATAAGTACCGATTGCCTCCCGAATAGTCCGAGTTATGCGCTCCACCTTGACGCCATTGCGTTCGGTCGAGTCGCCCCGTCAGAAAGTATGAATACAGATACAAAGATTACCTTTCCCTCGCTGGGACTCAACCGGTCGCTTCTGCGCGCCCTTGACCAGCGTGGTTACACCGATCCGTCGCCGATCCAGGCCGGGGCAATACCAACCCTGCTGGAAGGCCGGGACTTGATCGGGTGTGCCCAGACCGGCACCGGCAAGACGGCTGCTTTCGCCCTTCCTATCCTCCAAAGGCTGGGGAAACGTACCCGCCAGCGAACTCGGGGCGCACCTCGGGCATTGGTGCTCACTCCGACCCGTGAACTCGCGCTCCAGGTCGAGGAAAACTTCAGTTATTACGGGCAGCATACCGATCTGCGCCACGTGGTGATCTATGGCGGCGTCGGCCAGCAACCGCAGGTCCGGGGGTTGCGTGCGGGCGTCGATGTCGTCGTGGCCACTCCCGGCCGTTTGCTCGATCTCTTTGAGCAGGGTCACCTTTCGTTCGAAGCGGTTGAGATCTTTGTTCTGGATGAGGCGGATCGGATGCTCGACATGGGATTCGCTCCCGACGTCAAACGTATTCTCGCCCAGTTGCCGGCACCCAGACAGTCCATGCTCTTTTCGGCGACCATGCCGGCGCCGATTCGCCGCCTGGCGGAGACGTTCATGGACTCGCCCGAACTGGTTGAAGTGACCCCTGCCGCTTCGACCGCAGAAAAAATCAATCAACAGGTCCGCCACGTTGAAAGGGAGGACAAGCATCGCCTGCTGGTTCACACCCTCGATGAGCACGCGGATCACCAGGTCCTGGTTTTCTCACGGACCAAGCACGGAGCTGATCGCCTGGTGAAGAAACTGGGGAGGGATGGAATTGATTCCGCGGCCATCCACGGGGGCAAGTCCCAAGGTGCCCGTCAGCGTGCCCTCGAGGGTTTCAAGCAGAAACAGACCCGAATTCTGATCGCGACGGATATTGCCGCACGGGGTATCGATGTGCGGGGTATCGGCCTCGTCATCAATTTTGAGCTGCCAAATGAACCGGAGTCCTATGTCCACCGCATTGGTCGGACCGCCCGGGCCGGCGCGGAAGGTCTCGCCATTTCGTTCTGCGATTCATCGGAGCGAGCGTATCTTGTCAGCATCGAGCGGCTGATCCGTCGTACCATCCCGGTGCATGGTTCCCATCCATTCGCCGTCGTGCCGTCCGGCCCGATTGAAACGCGGAAACCTCGTTCCAACGGAAATCGGAACCCGCATCACCGCTCCGGACGACCGCAAAGTCGGCGGGGCCCAGGTAGAGGGGGTCGACGACGCGGTCCAGGATCAGAGAGAACATCGCGGTCGCGCGCTTGACGGGTCGGCGCGCTCACTCCGTCTGCCCACTCAGCTTCCTGTATTGCACCTGCATATAGTCCCGGATCTCGCGTGCGGTGCGGTCAATGTCATCGATGGTTGCATCGTTGAAGGTTACTGAACCACCTTCAATATTTGATCCGCCGGTGGTTTTGAATATCATGATCGGTTCGGTGGTTGACTCCGTGAGATCGAAAACGGTCACCTCTGTTTCAAGTTTTGACCCACCTGCACCAAGGCCAACCCACAGGCGGGTCCACTTGCCACCCGGATTTACGCGAACAAATTTTCCCGTGACGAGCCATCCATCGGACGGAGTCGGAGTTTCGGCGTCGATCAGCTTGGCTTTGACGAGTTCGCTGATCCTGCTTTCGAGGTTCTCACCAAGCGATTTGGCGATACGCTCTCTCGCCGTATCCCCGGCTACTGCCCCTTCCCATTTGCCTGTGGTGGTATCGAAAAGACGAATGTAAACAATCGACGGAGCTTTGAGCAGGCCGTCGTCACCTATCTCCACATCAGGTTTGACTGAAACCGACGAACAGGCGGCAAGCAACATTGCGCCAAAGATGAAGAGGAATGTTCCGGCTGGCTGGATCTGCTTCGTTATTTTCATATGAAGGGGGTGCTTTATCTGTTGCATATGAGTTCCTGGAGTCATGGGTTCCATGCTGATTGCAAGTGGGTCAGGGCGCAAGGAATGAGGTCTCCGGAACAAGAATTGAGTACATTCTGACAAGGGTTGCTCGACTGATCGCTATGACCCGCGATCCGTGGGTCGCGCCTCTCCTGGCTGTTCCGCCAGGTCCTCAACCGTCTCTCCAAGGTTCCTTCGAACATACTTCATCGACTTTTCGAAACTGTTCCGTGCGGCGCTCGCCGCTGCCCGCGCCTCAGGTGTAGCGCACGGCCGTCCCGTAGGCCAACACCTCGACCGCTCCGAGTCCCTGTTTGCCGTGGGTCCGTCCGATCGTCGCGGTTTCGAGGCGAAGATTGACGATGATCGATGCCTCGGGGACCTGTTCCTTGAGGCGCAGAATCGCTTCACGACGGGCCCGGTCGAGGAGGGATTCGTAGCTGCGGAGGCGCCCGCCGAAGATCTTGCGGAGCTGAGCGAGAAAACGCTTGAGATAATCGTGGGAGACGACGACGGAGGCGCTCACGAGTCGGGTCTCGGCCACTTTCCGGTCCGGGTCGAGGCTCCGAGTGGGTACGGTGGGGAGATCGCCGGTAGCGGCTTCGCGCCGGCGGATGGAGGCAAAGTGGCGCCTCTCCAGGATTGTGCCGATCAGTCCTCCGCAAAAGAGGAGCAGGAAGGGAAGTCCGTAAGCGAAAATCAGAATGACCAGGTGGACGGAATCGCCCTGTGAATTGCCCGCGTTCATCACTGTAACGAATCACTCAATACGAACCGCCGTGCCATAGACGTAGAGCTCGGCCGCCCCCTGGGTGACGGACGAAGTGGAGAAACGAACATTGACCACGGCGTTGGCGCCGAGTGTCCGCGCCTGCTCAACCATCCGGTCGACCGCCTCACGCCTCGACTCCTGCATGAGCTCGGTATAGGCTTTCAACTCACCTCCCACCAGGTTCTTGAGGCTGGCGCCGATATCGCGGCCGATGTTTTTTGCGCGGATGGTATTGCCGGAAACCAGGCCGTAGTGCTCGACCATCCGGCGACCGGGTATGGTTTCAATATTCGTCAGGAGAATGTCGTTCATGGAAGTTGGAGTGGGGGGCGAGTCGTCCTGGAGTCGCGCGTGATTGATGTTGAATCGAAGCGACAAGGCAAGCAGCATCGGGGTGCCACCGACACACCCACCTTGCCGATCCCCGCTTTATGCCTCACGCTGCCACATTCAAGTTTTCAAGGTGCCTCCTGAAACGATGACCGATAGATCTGGATCACTCAAAATTCTCCGAATCCCCACGGCATTTCTGGTGGCCCACACATTTTGTGGGTCCGGCTTCGCAACGATTGGGGTCGATCCCGCAATCGCAGCCCTCGATCAGGAGGCGGCCTTCAGTTTCGCGATTATGAGCGACCATAAAGGCCTCTCCTCGACGGACAGTGATCGGTTTGCCAGGATGGAACTTTGGATCGAGGAAAGCGGTGACGCGTTTGTCATCGGGTTGGGTGATCACTTGAAAGTCAATCGGCCCAATACTTTCCTGGATTTTCTGGAGAACGATCGCTGGTGGCATGAACATTTCTACCCCAATGTTGCCGACGGCGAAAACGAGTTCTACGGGGGATCCCAGGACTCATGGGGTATGGGAAAACCGATTCTCGAACATATCGGCCTGGATGACCGGCCAAATGTCCGGTTGGGCGAGACCGGTTGTGATTATTATGCCAGAATCCGGGTCGGCGAATTCACGGTCCACCTGATCCAGTTGCACTTCCCTGACCATCCGAGGGATGACAAGCTCTCCTTCAGGAAAGTCTCCAAACGCTTTCTCGCGGATCGGCTCAAGGAAATCGAGAAAGGTCCAAAGGACATCGTCATTACCGCCGCACATTCGATCAGCGGGTTCTGGATCAACGAACTTTCAAAGGAGGAAAAGAACCTCGTGGCCGATAAGTGCGACCTGATGCTTTCGGCCACCACCCACCATTTCGAGCGGAAAAAACTCTCCGAATTCGGGGATCACGGCGCGCTCATGATCAATACCGGATCCGTCACCTACCCGGATTCCGACATCAAGGATTCCCTTCCCGGATATGTTCAGGTGCACGTTCTCGAGGGTCCCTTGCGGCTGGATGTTAAGTATATAAATGTCGATCGCGACAGTCGCACGATGCCGGGCGGCGAGTATGCCTATACCAAGTTCGTCGGTGGAACAACTCGTTACACTCAACCGGAGTGAATCTGACCGGGTGGTGAGGGACGGAGAGACGGTCTCTCAGGGCATAAGCTTCTTGTGTTTCTCTGTACGGAATCATGGGCCGACCGCAAGCACCGCCTGAGCGCTCTTCAGAATCACTTCCGGATCGAGCCGCACCTTGTAGTTGGGATCCACGTGCGCAAAGCGGATCGTGCCATCGCCGTCCACGATGAAGACCGCAGGGTGGGGCAGCAGGTGATGGGTCTCTCCAGAATCACCTTCAAGGTCGATCCCGTAGCTGTCCCGGTATTTCACGACCATCGCATCGTCCACCTTGGAGGCGATGCCGAAACTCCGGCACAAGCTCATGCTGCTGTCGGAGAGGAGCGTATAGGGAAGTTTGCCGAGGTCAGGCTTTGCTCGGAGTTTTTCCGGTCTGTCCGGGCTGATTGCCAGGAGTTGAAATCCGGCCTTCTCCAGATTAGGGGCTACTTCAGCAAGCCCTGCCAGGTGACGGTTGCAATAAGGACACCAGCCGCCCCGGTAGAAGATGAGGACGGTCGGCTTCCCAATGACGAGATCGATCAATGCAACGGTCTCGCCGGTGTCCGTCCGCACTTCACCGGCGGGGATGACGTCACCGACATCGAGGTGCTCGATTTGGGGTTCGGCGCGTAGACCGCATGTTGCGGCGAGCAGGACTGAAACGAGGGCAGGCAGGTGGGAGAAGAGGTGCATGAGATCTGTGGTTTCGGGTATATCGCTCTGATCGGGAGCGTAAAGGAACCCGGAATCCGACCCGGCGCAAGGCGATCGGTCAAAACGACTCGGCTGAAATGGCGGATATGCTCGTTCCGGGGAAACTGAATACGTTCCCGGCTTGTAACTGATTGTTCGAGCCAATGAGGAAGCCGTCGACTGAAAGTTGACCTTCCTCAGACCCTGGAAACAATACGTAGTGAACTACGGTTTGTTCTGTCCGCGGGGTTTTGAAAAAGGTAGAGCGTGGCCGCCGGACGCGCCGTCGAAGGCAGGCTCATCGGACAGCGCTCAGCCTATGGAAAGGCGCCTCCAATAGGCTGCCACCACCACCACATTGCCACCTCTAACTGCGGATCTCTATTCCAACGGAAACCCATAGTTCGAAGAAACCTTCTGGTATGCGAACCGTTGCGGCGGTCCCGGCGGAACCGCCCTACCTGAACCGACTTCCTCTTCGGGGGGGCTCCCTGCATCCGGTGCAAACAATACGTAGTGCACTACGGCCTGTTTGCTCGGTTGGTTTCTTTTTCCGATCGTCAACGCCTGCGATTGCGGACGGAATAGACAGTGACATTGGCCTTCTTGCTCTTTTCCACTTCAAAGAGGTCGATGGCAGAGAAGAGGTCGCTCAGCTTGCTGAAACCATAGTTGCGTGAATCGAACGAACCTTGGTTCGAGATATGCGAACCGACCGGTCCGAGTCGCGCCCAGCCGTCCTCATCCGCCGCCGTCTCAACCGCATTTCGCAGCACCGTCATCAACTTGGTATCCTGCTTCAGCTGGTTGGCGCTGGTCGCCTTGTCTTTCCTCACCGCCTTGACCCTGTCGTCGTCGTCGAGAAAGAGGAAGCGGGTGCAACTGTTGACGAAAGGTGATGGGGTTTTCTGCCCGCCGAAGCCGATGACCTGCTTGCCGTCAGCCCGCAGACGCAGAATCAGGGGCGTAAAATCACAGTCGGACGAGACCAGGCAGAAGGTATCGACGTTCTTGGTGTAAAGAATGTCCATCGCGTCGATCAAGAGCGCCATGTCGGTGGCATTTTTCCCCTTGGTGATATCGAAGTGCTGCAGGGGCTGGATGGCGTATTCGTGCAGGACCTTTTCCCAACTGATCAGCCCTGGTTTCTTCCAATTGCCGTAGGCACGCCGGATATTGACCACGCCGTAACTGGCCAGCTCCGCAATGATGAAATCGATTTTGGCCGCCGGCGCGTTATCCGCGTCGATCAGCAGGGCGATGCTCTCGGTGGGTGATTCTGTGGATGTCATGGAAAGGTGCGGGAAAGTGGGTGTTGATGGTTCGTCGTTTCAAACCGGTCCACTACCGAAATTGGACCTTAGGTTCACCGGATGGCGGGATCCAGATGATTCCCGCTTTGATTGCGCGTTTCTGACCGCAATCGGCCTTCTACCTGGCCAAATGTTCCTGATGGACGATGAGTTTTTGCTTTATCCCATCCGCTCATTTCTGTAGATTCCTTGTTTCCTATCCCTTTCTACCCCTACTGAATCAATGAAGTCGTTCCGTCCGGGCGCTTGCTCCTGATCCGCTCGTGGAGCGCATACTCAGATCGCGACTTCACTCTGACCTGCCTGTCAGCGCGGGGGAGGGGACTTCTCAGATCCAATCAGCAATTCACCACAATGACGATTACTCGAAACGCACTACCCCAACTTTCCGGCGAGTTATTTCTCTGTGATGCCGGTATCGAAACCGACCTGATCTTCAATCGCGGTATCGAGATTCGTGAATTTGCCGCACACACACTTCTCTCGGACGAGGAGGGACGGGAGGCACTCTCGAATTACTTCCGCAGTTTCCTGAAACTCGCGCGGGAGTCCGGGGCGGGGTTCATCCTTGACAGCCAGACCTGGAAGGCCCACCGACACTGGGCAGGTGACCTCGGCGCCACTGAAGAGGAGCTGAAGCAGGCCAACCTGGACTCGATTGCGTTTATCGCGGGACTCCGTGACGAATTTCAGGACAACCCGAAACCGATTGTGTTGAACGCCCTGATCGGACCCCGTGGTGATGCTTATGCTTCGGACTCGGAGATGGCCGCTCACGAGGCGGAGGATTACCATGCCCGGCAGATCGGTTGGTTGGCAGGGACGAACGTCGACATGGTGACCGCGACAACGTTTACGCAGTCGGACGAAGCCATCGGAGTTGTCCGGGTCGCACAGAAGGCCGGGCTGCCCGCTGTTGTTTCATTCACGGTCGAAACCGATGGGAATCTCCCTACAGGGCAGGCACTGAGCGAGGCCATCAAAGCGGTGGATCAGGCGACGACGGACGGTCCTGCTTACTTCATGGTCA
>QNAI01000049.1 GCA_003641745.1 Verrucomicrobiota bacterium
TAAGACAGCCTCTAAACCAGGTTCCCCTCCAGCACCGATTCCCGGAGCACAACGTCTGGAGTATTCCCCGCGTAGATTGTCGGTTCCGGTCTCGGCGCCCATGGTGGCACCGGAAAGCCGGAAGGCAGAGTCTTGCCATCAGCAAGGGATTTGCCCACGGAAACCGCCCATTCTGCGGTTTCACGCAGCTCCGAGGATAGTTCTTCCTTCCGCCGGAATTCATCGAAGTTCCAGATGATCCGACAGAGTTCAATCATTAGTTGTTCGGTCATTGCTTTTTCGATTCAGGGGTAGACTAAACTACTAATCGACATTTCGGGGCGGTTTAGTAAATGATTCCAAGTCCGATCCATATCGATCGTGCTTCTGATGCCTGAGCCGGATGCCAGTCCAAGACCTCATGCCTTGCCTTTTGACAATAGACTGTCGACCGCTCTGCTCCCGCTTTCTTCAAGAAGGTAACGACGAATGAACTGACTGGCAGACGCCGGTTTGCCCATGTCCAATCGCGTGGCCAACCAGGGATTGGATACGGAGGTTGTGCGTTTCATGGCAGCAGCCAGGAGCACTTTATCAGGGTGTGACTTCCTTGGCTCAAGTTTCCTGAGATCCACCTTCGCCAAACCCGCGAAAGCAACCAGTCGCTCCTCCCACAGTGCGAACCGCTCCCCCTTCACCTCGGATGCCGTCAGGCCGCTGATACGCTGTTGCTCAAGTTCGACTCCGCGCCGTTTTGCCTCTTCCTGTTGCTCTCTCTTGAACGTCGCGCCGCCGAGACACCACCCGATGCTCAACTGTTTTGCCACCAGTTCCCGACGCGTCGACTCATCAGTGGCCTGAAACTCGAGGTAATCGAGATAGCGCCTCCAGCCTGCCTTGGTATCGGGAAGCCCTCCTGCTGTAGCCAGCACGGTGCTCGGATCCAGCCACCCCGAGCGCTTCCCCTTGGCAACGAACCTTGGAAGACTCCCGAGAGTGTAGTCAGCCGCTCGATCAGGCGCCACCACCTTGGCACGGACAGGATTCAGATGAATGTAGGTACACACCCTGCCAAAAACCCGGCCAGGCTCCACCAGCAGCGCTTTATACCTCCCTTGAAACGGACGGCCGATCAGCCCCCGCATCCCATTGTATCGCCGGATCCAGGTTCCCTGTAACCACTTCATCCCATCGCTCAGATTCGGTTCGGTCAATTCAACCGCGAGGTGGAAGTGATTGCGCATGATCACATACGCATGCACCCGCCACCCGAACCGTTCCGCCGTCTCCCCCAGAGTATCTTCAAACGATCCACCGGCTCCGTCCTCCAAAAACAGATTGCGCCGGTAATTTCCGCGGTTGATCACATGGTAACATGCGCCCTCATACTCGATCCGCCACGGTCTCGCCATGTAAGGTAGGGGACCGGCCAACGAGGACTCTGTCAAGAGTCAAGACCTGACGTCTTTATGAATGGTGCCGAAGATGGGACTCGAACCCACACACCCCGAAGGGCACTAGAACCTGAATCTAGCGCGTCTACCAATTCCGCCACCTCGGCCCAGAGAAACGGTCAGTTTCCCCGAGATCATGGACAGGGCAAGAAAAAATACGGGGGCAAGCACCCCGATGTTTCTACTCCTCGGATTCCAGGAACTTATTGATATCGGGAAGTTCCTTCCTTCTTCGTCCGGATAAGAGTCGCTCGAAATATGGATCAATCATCCGGGTGACAGCCTCTTCGTCGGACGTGTCGTCGTCGTCCGGATAAAGGTGCTCCTCATCGTCGAAGACCAGCGAGATCCGCCTGGGCTCCGGATAGAGCAGCAGGGCCGGATTCGCCACCCTGCCCTTCTTCACCAGTTCCACGTGGCAGGGAAGACCGTTCTGGTGAAGACGGGCTATAAACGCAGGTACCCACTTACTGGACAATCCTTCCCGTTTGTTGAGCAGCACGACATCCGAAAAATGGATGCACGCGTCATACCAACGCCTCAGGCTCGCATTCGCATCCAGGAGCCGGCAGTTCACGACCGTGATGATCCGCCCGAGTTCGAACGGCGTGATCGGAAGCCAGTTCTTGAGTGCCTCGACCTGGTCAACAGGATCCGTACGGCCGTCGGACACGATGAACAGGTGGGTCGTCTCGGGATCGACCTCGATCCGCAGGTTCCCAGCGATCATGGACCATGAAGCTATCCCCGGATCCTCGCCCTCCTTTCTCTGCGCCTCCCCCGGGGCACCAAGGCTCCGTTCCGCCACGAACACTTGGGGCCGACCCTCCGGATCCAGCCCGAAGAGCGCCAGATCCTTGACCAGATCACGCCTTCCCGATCCGGCCGCTCCGAGAATCAGATAAACGAGGGGCGCAGACATGATTCGACCTTAGAAGGGTGAACCGAAAAAACAAGACTGGCCGGATTGCCACTCAGGCCGGCAACTCAAATGATCGGGTCTGGGCGTGATGGCGCATCCAATGGTCGACCAGGACCAGTGAGGCCATCGCCTCCACGATCGGAACCGCCCGAGGGAGAACGCAGGGATCGTGCCGACCCCGCCCCATCAACTCTGTTTCGCGACCTTCGAGGTCCACCGTCTTCTGCTTCTGGAGAATCGTGGCCGTCGGTTTGAACGCGACCTGAAAGACGATCTCCTCCCCGTTGCTGATCCCACCCTGGACGCCGCCGGACCGGTTTGTACGCGTTCGGATGAATCCATCCCGGTTTTCGAAGACGTCGTTGTGTTCCGACCCTTTCAGTCGGGTTCCTTCAAATCCGCTTCCAATCTCAAATCCTTTGGTGGCCGGCAGGGAAAGCATGGCTTTGGCAAGATCGGCCTCCAATCGATCAAAGACCGGTTCGCCAAGCCCGGCCGGAACGCCGCGTATACGGCACTCAATCAACCCGCCTACCGAATCACCTTCGGATCGAATCTGCCGGATGCGATCAGCCATGCGTTGCGCAGTTTCCGCATCCGGACAGCGCACCGGGTAGGCTTCGACATCTTCAACCGATGGGAAACGGTCCGTTGCCGGCATCTCGATATCGTGGATTCTCTTTACGTAGGCGCGCGCTTCGACCCCGGCACCGATTGAAAGGAGTTTGCGGGCGATTGTACCCGCCGCCACCCGGCCGATGGTTTCCCTGGCCGATGACCGGCCACCGCCCTCTGGATTCCGTATGCCGAACTTGGACTGGGTGGTGAAATCCGCATGCGAAGGACGAAATTTCTCCTTTATTTCTGCATAAGCTTCCGGACGCGCATCCAAGTTGCGGACCATCAACGAAATCGGCGCTCCGGTTGTTCGTCCCTCATAGAGGCCCGACAGAATAATGACCTGGTCGGCCTCCTTTCTCGGCGTGGTGAGATCGCTCTGGCCCGGCCGGCGGCGATCGAGATCCTCCTGGATTTCGGCCGCAGTCAACGGCAACCGGGGCGGACATCCGTCTATGACCACACCGACACCACCCCCATGGCTTTCGCCCCAGGTTGTGATCGAAAAAAGCTTTCCAAAGCGGTTGGGCATTCCACGAAACCAGAACAAAGGGTCAGACGACCTGCAAGGGCCAAGTAAGTCTGACGGGATCGGAACAGAGCGATCGTGCCAGCAGGTGAGCAATAATGGCGCCCGCTCACGGACGCCTGCGCCCGACCAGCCTCCAACCTATGGCCTATGGCCTGCCCCCCGGCCAAGGGGTCAAAGCACATATCTTGCATTGGCATGCAAGACAGTGAGCAATGACCCCGTCCCGCAATCCTACCGCCTCCAGTTTGGAGTATCCACCCCTCCCCACCCTTGGAGGATTTCTCATTCAGGCCGTCTCTTGAGCGCCGATCAATGAAGGGAAAGAATCGCCCCTCAAAGACCAAGATGGATACAGCCACTCTCACTCACCCGGGAATCAGGATCTCTGATCGTCTCCGTGATCCAATAGCTGTAATTTCAGCGGGGATCGTCATTCTCATCGTCTCCATACAGTTCTGGTCGCTGCACAAGCCCATTTATATCAACGACAAGGCGCTGGATCTGGGCGTGCTCTGGCCGATCATTCCATGGGTGGCCGCCATCGTGGCTTTCCGCCGACCCGGAGACCCGAGACTCGAATCCGGTCTGATCCCAACCTGGCGGATGCTGGGGGTCACCATGCTCATGGCCGGAATCAGTTCGGTCGTCTTCCTCATCCTGAACCTGTTTCTGCCGGGTTCTTCCGCCCTGATACTCCTCCCTGACGGCCTCCACCTCTTGGCCTACCCCTGTTTCCTGGCCGCAATTATCCTCGTGCCAACCGAAAAAACCGAGCGAACCCACTGGCTGGGTATCGGACTTGACCTGGTGATCATGATGACGGCCGCGATCATAGCGGGCTGGTTCTTCATCTTCGAGCCCCTCGCCACGCAGAGTCCTGAAGCTTCGATCGGTCGGCTCTTCGCCGTCTCGAACCTCATCCTCGATCTCCTGCTCCTCTGTGTCGTCACCCTATCCTTCCTCAACAATCACAGACCGGCCATGCGCTCGATGGTCAAGGCGATGGCCCTGTCGCTCATACTTCTCACAATGGCGGACTTTGTCGCCGCTTCCGTGAGTCTGGGAACGTCCTACGAGTATCGCGGTTTCAAGAGTCCGGCCTGGGGCGTCGCCGCCGGAGTTCTCATACTGACCGCCCTCCAGCAGAAGGGCACGCGCTACAAGGGAGGGTCCATCAAGATACCAAACTTGGACCGGAACCGTATACGGCTGATCTTCCCGCTCATTTCAACCGTGATGATCGGCCTTTTCCTGGGCATGACATTGGTGAACCAGGATCGGTTCATGGCACACATCCCCTTTGCGCTGGTTTCCGCGTTTTTCCTGATGTCACTGATCGTTTTCCGACAGACGATCACCGCACGGGAAAACCTTCGCATGGCCGAGGCCATGAAAAACGCCAAGGATACTGCTGTCTCGGCCAGTGGCGCGAAGATGCAATTTCTCGCCAACGTGAGCCACGATCTGCGAACACCTCTCAATGGAGTCCTGGGGTGCGCACAGATCCTGCAACGCGACAATACGCTCGGCGCCAAGCAGAAGGAACTGGTGCGCACCATGCAGAGTTGCGCCGAACATCTTCGCCAACTGATCAACGACCTTCTCGATCTCTCGAAACTCGAGGCCAACAAACTCAAGCTTGTCCTGCAGCCCTTCGACATCCGGATCATGCTCGATGGCCTGGTCAAGACATTCTGGCTCGAGGCACAGAACAAGGCAATCGCACTCGAACTCGAAGTGAAGGATCCGTTTCCGGAATGGGTCCAGGGGGATCAGAAACGCATACACCAGATCCTCGGCAATCTCCTCCACAATGCCATCAAGTTCACCGAAAAGGGCAGGGTCAAACTGCGGGTGGAATCCGAAGGATCCGATATCCACTTTTCGATCATCGATACCGGTTGCGGCATCATGCCCGACCGCCTGGCCGGTCTGTTCCGACCGTTTTCCGTTCTGGACGAGAAGTCCCTCAAGCTTGAGGGCACGGGTCTCGGGCTGTCCATCAGTCACAAACTGGCGGAAACGATGGAGGGCGGAATATCCGTTGAAAGCGTGGTCGGCCAGGGCACCACCTTCCAGGTAACGATTCCACTCCCATCCACTGATGCCGTGGTTGAGATCCAGAAGACAGTGGTCGACTACCATGGCCGGCGGCGGCGGATCCTGGCAGTGGACGACAAGGAAGCAAATCTCATCGTTCTGAGAACCATGCTCGAGCCGATCGGCTTTATCGTCGACACGGCGGACAGTGGACCCAAGTCCCTTGAAATCGCGAAGTTTGCCCGGCCCGATGTGGTCTACCTCGATCTCATGATGCCGGGCATGGACGGGTTCGAGACGGCCAGGGAACTGCACGCGATTTACGCCGACGTGCCCATCGTGGCCGCCACCGCCCATTCCGGTGAAGCAATGAACGAACGAGCCCTCGAGGCCGGTTTTCTCGCGATAGTCAACAAACCGATCGAACTCCAGGATCTACTCGATTCGATCAAGAAGCACGCCGAACTCGAGTGGGTCTACGGTGTGATCAAACCGACGCCCGAGGCCGAGCGCATGGAACAGGCCATCGCGCTCATCACACCTCCACCCAAGGAGGAACTGGACGATTTCCTCGATCTCGCCAAACGCGGCTATGTCAAAAGTCTTGAGGAACGGTCGGAACGCCTGATCCAGGAGAAGCCCGAGTTTTCGCCCTTCGCCCGGCGCGTCGAAACCATGGCTCGCGAATTCAAACTGGCAGAACTGACCAACTGGATCGCCGAATTCACGGAGAAAAACAATGAGCAAGACTAGTCAACTCTCAGGCACGGTACTGGTGGTCGACGACACACCGGGCAATCTGCGGGTACTCGTCGATTCCCTGAGTGCGCGGGGACTCGATGTACTCGTTGCAACCGATGGAAAGAGCGCCATCGAACGCGCGGTCTACGGCCAACCCGATCTGATTCTACTCGACGTCATCATGCCCGGCATCGACGGGTTTGAGACCTGCCGGATATTCAAGGATACCCCGGAGACGACCGCTATTCCGGTCATCTTCATGACGGCTCTGTCCGACACCAGCCAGAAGGTGAAGGCCTTCGAGGTCGGTGCCGTCGATTACGTGACCAAACCATTCGAAGAAGAGGAACTCATCGCTCGGGTCGACGCCCACCTCACCATCCGGAGCCTGCAGGCCGATCTCGAACGAAGAAACAACCAGCTCGAGGATCTCAATCAACTCAAGAACGAGTTCCTCGGCATGGCCGCGCACGATATCCGCAATCCACTGACGGCCATCCTGGCCGGCGCTGAGATACTCGAGTTGACCGCCGGCTCTGCAGCGGTCGAAAAGGTGATCCAAACCTCTCATCAGATTCAGACCGCCGGTAATCGCATCAAGACACTCCTGACCAACCTCCTTGACGTGAACGCGATCGACTCCGGTAAGAGGAATATCGAGATCGAACCGATAGAGCTTTCCTCGATTCTCGAGCAGGTGGCAACCAATCACGAATCGTCCGCCCGCAGCAAGAACATCGAGATCATCCGTGACCAGACAACGAATGGTGAATCGATCATGGCGGATGTCTGCGCAGCGGGACAGGTCCTGGACAACCTGATATCCAATGCGATCAAGTACTCACCGCCCGAGCGACGGGTCTGGATTTCGAATGAACGTCGCGACGACACCATCAAGATAACCATTCGAGACGAAGGTCCCGGACTCTCACCGGAGGATCGGGAGAATATGTTCGGAAAGTTCGCACGGCTGACTCCCCGTCCGACCGCCGGCGAGTCTTCGACCGGCCTCGGCCTCTGGATCGTCAAGGAACTCATCAAATCAATGAAAGGATCGATCCGCTGCGAGAGCACCCTGGGCGAAGGAGCCGCCTTCATCGTTGAATTTCGGAGGGCCGGAGTTATGGCCGAGGCCACCGGCTGAAAAGGCGCCCATCACCTCGTTTACGGGCTTTCCTCCCGCGATGACGGCTGCTAGACAGACCGGATGCTCATCGTCCATGTTCATGTCCATGTGAAAGCTGAAAGCACAGACGCCTTCCAAACCGCCTCAGTCGAAAACGCCCGCAAGAGTATCCGGGAGCCCGGCATCGCTCGTTTCGATGTCGTTCAACAAACCGATGACCCCACCCGATTCTTACTGGTCGAGGTCTATCGGGACGCCGACGCACCCGCCCGCCACAAGGAAACCGCCCATTATCAAATCTGGAGGGATACGGTGGCTCCGATGATGGCCGAACCCCGCTCCAGCCGGAAATATAAGAATGTCTTTCCCGAGGATTCAGGATGGTGACCGCAGAGTCGTTTGAGTTCGCCACCGCCGGCAGGATTCTCTTCGGAGCCGGTCGCCTGGATGAAGTGGGATCACTGGTGGCCGGGTTCGGGACAAGGGTCCTGGTGGTCACGGGTTCGAATACTCGCCGCGCCGCCGCTCTGATCGACCGATTGGAGGAAGTCGAGATTTACCACCAGGTTTTCTCAGTCCCGGGCGAGCCCACCACCGAAACCATCCAGGAAGGTGTCGCCGCAGCACGATCGTTCAGCGCCGGGATCATCGTGGCCATGGGCGGGGGCAGTGCCATCGACGCAGGCAAGGCAATCGCCGCCGTGACGACCAACCCGGGTGACCTGTTCGATCATCTCGAAGTGATCGGCAGGGCCCGGCCCCTGGTCCAGCCGCCCCTTCCTTTCGTCGCGATTCCGACCACGGCGGGAACGGGCGCCGAGGTCACGCGAAACGCGGTCATTGCCTCCCCGAAACACCAGGTTAAAGTCAGCCTTCGAAGCCCGCTTATGCTTCCTCGTCTGGCGATCATCGATCCCCTCTTAACCCATGATCTCCCCGCCGCAGTCACCGCTGCGACCGGCATGGATGCCCTGACGCAATTGCTTGAACCGTTTGTCTCCATCAAGGCAACTCCGCTGACCGACGGATTCTGCCGGGAGGGATTGATCCGGGCGGGGCGGTCCCTGAAAAAGGCGGTTCGGAACGGCGGTGATGCGAAGGCGCGAAGCGACATGGCCCTGGCCTCCCTTCTTGGCGGTCTGGCCCTGGCCAACGCCGGCCTCGGCGTTGTGCACGGTTTTGCCGGTCCTATCGGCGGTCGATTCACTGCCCCGCACGGGACGATCTGCGCCGCCCTCCTGGCCGAATCGGTCAGGGCAAACGTGGCGGCACTCAAGATCCGCGCACCCGGCTCGCCGGCTCTGGATCGTTATCAGGAGGCCGCCCGCCTCATTCTCGGGAAGAAAAGGGCCACCGTCGCCGACCTTGTTCCCTGGCTGGAGGAGTTGACCCGGGACTTGCAGATTCCCGGACTGAGGGCATTTGGAATCCAAACCAACCAAATAGAAGAGATTGTCCGGCAGTCCCGCCAGGCAAGCAGCATGAAAGGAAACCCGATCGTCCTCGACGACGACGAGTTGGCCGGCATCCTCTCCAAATCGCTGTAGAACCATACACCCATCCAGACATCCCATGCCCGATCAACCCCTCATCGCCATTATCGATTGGAAATCCTCGCCCCTGAGCGAGCCGGAAGCCCTGGTTGAGCGCCGGGTCATCGGCGACGCCGCCCGGGTCGAATCCTATCTGGCCGACATGGATGGCATTCTGCCCGATCCCGTATATCAGGCAGACGCCATTCTCCTATGGCATAATATTCCCATCGGCGCCCCCACCCTCGAGAAACTGAGTCGCTGCCAGGCCATCATTCGCAACGGCGTCGGGTTTGACAGCGTTGATATTGAGGCCGCCCAACGTCTCGGCATACCGGTCTGTAATGTTCCGGACTACGGCACGGAGGAAGTCGCCGATCATGCGATTGCCCTCGCCATGAGCCTGTGTCGACAACTCTTTCCCCTCGATCAGGAAGCCAAGAAGCTGGGTTGGACCATCCGCGTAAAGCCCCTGCTTCGGCGTCTGAGCACCCTGACCTTCGGCATCATCGGGCTCGGCCGCATCGGCACGGCGGCGGCTCTTCGGGCCAAGGCGCTCGGATTCCGGGTTGTCTTTTACGACCCCTATCTGCCCAACGGGGTCCACAAGGCAATCGGGGTCGAACGGGCCGGCAGCCTGAACGAACTCCTTGCGCAAACCGAAGTGCTTTCGATCCATTGTCCGTTGAATCAGGAGACCCAATACATGATCGGGCGCCGCGAGCTCGACCTGCTCAAGGAAAACGCATTCGTGGTCAATACCGCACGCGGGGGTATCGTGGACAAGCTGGCCATCCTCGATGCCCTCCGGGAGGGGCGCCTGGCCGGGGCCGGACTGGATGTGATCGACGATGAACCCCTCAAATCCGAGGAGGACGCCGCGACTCCGAACCTGATCGCAACCTGCCACGCCGCCTTCTGCAGCCTGGAGTCGGTGGAGGAAATGCGATCGACTTCGGCGCGGATCGGGCTTGCCGCCGTCCTGGGCCGACCACTGGAGAACGTGGTGAATGGCCCGGTTGCGCCGCGTTCGACCGGATGACCCGGCGCTTGCGCATCCAGCCGACTTCGGCCAGGGTAGCCTCATGCCGCATCGGGCCAGACCATTCAGGGAACAGGAGACCCCGCCCGGACCGGTCGTGGACATCGAACCGGCCGAAGCAAACACCGATTACTCCAGCGCCTACTCGGAGAGCCGCTTCCGGACCAAGTTGACCCGCTACGCCCTGACCGCCGGGCAAGCCGTGGTGGAGAAGGCGCTCGTCCTCTTTTACGTGCTCAGAGACCCCGCCACACCGGCTCGGGCCAAGGCGATCGTCATCGGGGCGCTCGGCTATTTCATCATGCCGCTCGACGCCATTCCCGACCTGATCCCGGGGGTCGGCTTCGGCGACGATCTCGGAGCCCTGGCCATCGCTTTCGCTCTCGTTGCCATGCACATAAAGCCGAAACACTTTGAGCGGGCCCGCCAGGCAACGCTCCGCATCTTCAATCGGAAAACCAAGGGTCACCCGGCAGGCGGTCAGTAGTATTTTTTTATGGATACAGCTGAGGGTGTCATCTCCACCCTTGCCAGGCAACAGCGGTTCAGCTTGGATTCGCCCATGCGATGCCACCCGACAGCGAGCCCCCGGAAATGAATCGCGCCTATTGGAACGCAGTCGCCGATTCCTACAAATCGGAGATTTTCAGCGTGCTCGAGCACGACACCAGGGGATTGATACGAAAACGGGTGACGGCCTTTGCCGGTCGAGACAGAACTGCGGCGGACCTCGGCTGCGGCGTCGGCCATTTCCTGCCGCTGCTGACCGGGGGATACAGCCGGGTCCACGCCTGCGATCTCTCGCAGGCGTGCCTGGACCGGGCGATGAAAGCCCACCGTGAGTTGCAGAACGTATCCTATGGGGTGTGCGATCTGGCCGCAGGCAGGATCGCCATCCCACCGGTCGACTTTGCTCTCTGTATCAATGTTCTCATTACGAGCTCACTGTCGGTTCGAGCCCGGATGTTTCGGAATCTCAAGTCCTACTTGCTTGAGAATGGACACATTCTGATCGTCGTCCCATCCGTGGAATCCGCGCTGCTGACCAGTGCCCGCCTGATCCAGTGGAACCAGCGGGAGGGCCATCCTGCCTCCGAAGCAGAGAAGATCGGCCTGCCTTGCTCGGGATCGGTGCGCCAGATTCACCGGGGCAATATCCCGATTGACGGCGTGATCACCAAACACTACCTGAAGGAGGAACTGGAGTTTCTACTGCCGGACAACGGCCTCGAGGTTCTCGAGGTCGAGAAGATCTGTTATTCCTGGACAACCGAATTCGCCGAACCACCCGATTGGATGACCAACCCCCACCCTTGGGACTGGATGGTGTTGGCTCGGCGGGCTTGACCGTTTTCGGCCTCCGTTTTTCAATCCACAGCCAGAAACCGAAGGCAGACCGGCCTCGGGACTTTGGCCTCCATAGCCGTCCGGCTCAACTGACCGTTCTCTTCGATCCGGAAGACGACGACATTGTTCGTGTTCTGATTGGCGGCGAACAGGTAGGTGCCCGAAGGATCAATGGCGATATTTCGGGGACTCTTTCCACCCGATGGTTCGTGTCCCATCTCGACCAGGGTGCCGTCCTCCCTCAGCACGCCAAAGATGGCGATCGAATCATGTCCGCGATTCGATGCGTATACGAACCTGCCGGATGGGTGAACGACCACTTCGGCACCCGATCGCGTTCCATCAAAACCGTCGGGCAACATCGGAACCGTCTGCATGGGCTCCAGGGCACCACTTGCCGGGTCGTAGGAGAAGGTGCTCAATGTAGCGGACATTTCATTGAGCACGTAGACCCGATTTCCATCGGGATGAAAGGCCACGTGTCTCGGTCCGGACCCGGGGTCGACCGTTCCCCAGGGCGGATCGTTCGGGATCAGGCTTCCGTCGCCCGGATCAAACCGATAGAGCACCACTTTGTCCGTCCCGAGGTCGGCCACGACAGCCCGGGAGCCATCCGGCGTCAGATTGATCGAGTGAGCATGTGGGCCTTCCTGGCGCTCAGGATCCACGCCGCTGCCCTCGTGCTTGAGACGGGCTCCGCCCTCACCGAGGCTGCCATCGTCAAGTATACGGAGAGTGGCCACTCCCCCGTCGCTGTAATTGGCGACCAACACCCATCCGCCACTTGGATCGACAACCAGGTGGCAAGGGCCCTTTCCGCCCGAATGCCGCTCATTGAGGGCGGTCAGCAGACCGCTGCCCCGATCCACCGAAAAGGAGAGTATCTGACCACCCTCGGGAGAACCTCTTTCGCTGACCGCATAAAGAGATCGGCCATTCGGATGGATCGCGATAAAGGACGGATTGCTGCATTCACCCGCCAGACCGAGGTATTCGAGCCGCTCCTGATCGGGGCTGAAGCGAAGAAGTCGGATGCCGCCTTCATCTCCCCGGTTGTAGGTGCCAACATATACGAATAACTCACTCTTCGATGTCTGTCCCATGGCGACGGAACCTAGGCCGATCACCAAGGTGATGACGAGCCAAAGGTTGCGGAGTTGCAGGATCATGGGGTCGAGGACAATACGGGACAAGCTGGATGGTCCGGTTTCTTCGGATCAACCCATTGGCTTACGATGAGCGAGATGAACGCCAGAACCGCGCCGGCGTAGAAGATCACCTCGTAACCGAAGAAGTACCAGACAAAGCCCCCGGCCAGGGGTGCTGCCACCGAAGAGACGTGATTCATGGTCACGCCCATGGAGAGGGTTGGTTTGAGGTCCTCGGCCGGCGCGATTTTGTACAGATAGGTGGTCAGGGCGATTCCGCCGAAAAAGATCAGGTTGTCGACGCAATAGAGCACATAGAGTGTGGGCCGATGGGTGACTGTGGCGTAACCGAGGAACACCACAATCAACCCGACATAACTGAGGCTGAGCATTCGCCGCTCACCAAATCGGTCGACCCAGCGCCCGACCGTCGGCCCGGTCAGGGTGACCAGTGTCTGATTGATCAGCACCAGAACCATGGTCGTGGTCACCGGCATCCCATGCACTTTGACCAGGGCAAATATGGCAAAGGTGATGAACATCTGCTTGCGGCATCCCTGCAGAAATTGAAGCAGGTAGTAGACGGAGTAGCGACGCCGAAAGACGAACGCCCGTTCTCCATCGGTCCGTTTGCGCGATGCGAACAGGATGGCGACGCCACCAACCATGGTCACCAACCCGGCGATGATGAACAAGCCATTATATCCAATAAACCGGTACAGTAACAGGCAGAGACCGATGGCCAGCAGCCAACCCACCGAATTCACCGCACGGAGCTGCCCCAACCACCGCCCCTTGGCCCCACCCGGTGAGAATTGCAGGGCCATGGTCTGTTGAAGCGGGATCCAGCAATGAAACCCAATGCTCCAGGAAACCGAAAAGAATGCCAGGCCGAAGATGGAATCAACCGTGGAATAGGCCATCAACCCCCCTCCCATCAGGATGAGGGACAGCCCGGCAAACAAAGGCGCTGGAAAACCGACCATAATGGCGATGATGAAAGCGTTCAGCAGGCCGGGCACCTCGCGCAAGGCCTCGACCATCCCGAGCTCATCCGGTTCGATTGCCAGGCGGTCGACGACGAAGTTGTTGTACATGGTCAACTGCACGCCGAAAAATACGCCCACCGCAAAGACCGCGATCGCCAATAGGGTGAAGTCCCTGCTCCATCCGCGAATACTCTCTACGATCCCGGTCACTCCTCCATGCTCTATCGGTGGCTCTACGCAGGCAAGCTGCGACTCATCACCTCAATTGCGGTAAACCGGAGACATCGCCCTCAATCCTCACCCCATGCCACCGTTTGATCCTGAAGGGGAACAAATCGCGTGCGCCGAATTCATTACGCCATACTGCTCGGGCAGATCCTGTCCTACGCTCTGATCGTCACGTTCATCTTCGCGGACGCCACCTTCGGGCTCGTCGACAGCTTCGTTGGGGATGAACCCTCCACCCTCTTCAATGCCACCACCATTTCCGCCTGCCTGATCGGAATGGTGGGCGCGGCCAGTATCTGGATCAGCTTTTTCTACATGCGGAAGTCTGAGGCCATGCGGGATTGGATCGTACTCTGCGCCTGGACCCAGAGAGTGAAGTCGGGCAGCCGCTGGATCACGATCACCGAATTCCTCTCCGACACCCTCGGCTACAACGTGACCCACGGTATGTCCGAGGAAGTCGTCGACCAGATGAGAAGCGAGCTTGATTCGAACTGGAAGAAGCTGCCGCCGCCCGCCGAGCATACTTCCGAATCAGCACCCTCATCCCGCTGGGTTCCCTTGGGGAAGAATCCGCGCGGTCTCGGTGTCTGCCGCAGACGGCGACCCGAAAAAGGGCGCGGACAGAATACTAGAAGCGCTTCCGGACCGAGATGATCACCTGACGTCCAAATCCAGGAATTGAATCACCTCGCTTGAGCGTTCCGCTCGATGGCCCGAGCAGGCCGGGGTCAACCGGTGCCTGGAGATACTCGTAGTAACGCTTATCAAACAGATTTTCGATCGACAGGTCGAACGCCCATCCCCGTCCGGCATCCATTCGCCCACCCAGGCGCCATAGCCCGAAGCCATCCGTATCTCGGTAGAGCGGCATCGTTGCCGGATCCGGATTGCTCTGCGATCCGACAATCCGGGTCTCGAGCCTCAACCTGAAACGCGGCTCCTCCTCGGAACTCTCCCAGGTCAGGCCGGCGCCGAGATTCCAAGGCGGGATCTCGGGAATCCCGATCGAAGTCGCTCTATTCTCACCCCGAACGATCGAAAAGGAGCCGTCCAGGCTCAAACCCAACCGTGCCAGAAAGGTCGGCGCGACTTCCGAGATCATTTCAAATCCGGCCAGGTTTACGTCCCTGTTTCTGAAACCATAGACGAGCGGACCCGAGGCAATGGCTTCCCGTTGAATGAAGTCATCTATCCGAGCCAGAAACCCGCTCACATCAAATCGCCAGCCCTCACCGCGCATTCGAACCCCTGCGTCAAGTTCCCATCGGGTTTCGGTTCCGAGCGATGGGTTCCCCACCTCCATCCCTCCGCCCAACGCATTCAGAAAAGCGCGGTAGCGTTCCGTCTCCCCCGGCGCCGCCCGGACCATCCCCACTCCCGCATAACCAATCAGGTCATCCGACTTTATTGGCACCTCCACCAACAGATGTGCCGCCCCCGCCCAGTCGTCCCGTTTCGTGATCAGGGCATCGGGTCCGTTGAATGCACCGTAGTTTTTTCGGATCGTATCGCCCCGGGCGCCGGGCAGGCCGACCACTGGATCATCGGCCGCCTTGGCATCATTCCAGACCCGGTCAACGCGCACGCCTCCGACGATCCGATAGCGATCGGTTTCATCCCATCGGATCTCGCCGAAGACACCCAGGTCCGTGGATTCGATTTCAGGCCAGATATGGTCATGGAGTATGTTGCCCGAAGTAAAATACCGGGCGCGCACCGCATCCCGAGCCTGGTTGCGGAAATCAAGCCCGATCTCTGTCGTTCCCGATGCACCGAGAGGCGAGGTTACCGAGACCCCACCCCCGAGATTCCTGGCGTCGGCGTTGGCATCCACCAATCGAATGGGAGCGCCCGGCACGATCGGTCGGTCTTCGCTGGTCAGGAAGGGCTGGTTATCGGTATACCCGATCCTGAACTTCCATACCGACAACCCCGTCGTCCACGAGGTGTCCAAGGTCAGGGCCACCATCGTGGTATCCTTCAGATCGAGCGGCAGCGAGGCATTGCGGGCCAGAAGCTGGTGGCTGACGACCATGGCGAGATTGGCGGATCCTCCACCCGAACCGGTCCAGACCACCGATCCGGCCGCACCCACCGTCTTCAGATCGGCATCAACCCAATCCCCTCCCCCGGTTCGATAGTCTCCGAACCGCGCCCCGGACAATCCGCCGTAGGCCTGGATCCCTCCGGCCCGATAGGTGCCGGAAGCGATCGCATTGACTCCCTCCCAGCCCGACCGAACCGTCGTCGCCAGGAGCCCGGAATTCTCCCGGGTGGCCAAACCCGGGGTTTCCAGGTCAATCCGTCCGCTCGCCGTGACCGGACCACCCGTCACCGATGGGAATGCCCGGGCAACGGATACAGTCGCCACCGATCCCGGGAAAAAGAACCCTACCGGAGCCACATGGGTCGGCGATCCGCCCGGCAGAAGAAGTCCGTTGAAATAAGTGGCGACCCGCTCACCGCCGAGACCGCGGATGGATGGCTCGATCGTATTGGCTCCCCTCCGGCCGGCGTCGACTCCAGGCAGCGAAACCAGGGCATGCGCCACCGAAACCGCTTCAAGCCCAATCTCGGCATCTTCCGCGATCGTGACCGAGTTGAAGTCCCAGCCCTTGAAGGCTCTGTCAGCCGCAGAGCCTTCCACTTCGTAATTGGGCAGTGAATACACACCGTAGATCGACTCATCGTCGACCGCAAAGGCAGACGAAAACAAAGACAGGGTTATCAGGATGGTTTTCTTTTTCATGTTCCGAAAAGCAGGAGACCGGCCGTGCCCAGGATGCTCATGGCGGCTCCGAAGAAATAGTTGGGCCGCAGGGATCTTCCTTCCAGACGGCGGGAGAAGGGAACCGACACCAGCGTGGCCGTCGCCACAACCGCCTGCACGATGCCCGGATTGCCCACTTCACGTATCGCCCAGAGCATGCACCCGACTCCGAAAACCGGTCCGGCCAGGGCATTGGCCACCACCCAGAGACCGGCCCGGGCAGGAGGCCGCACGAAATCCTGGCGGCCGAGCGGGTCAGCGACGACTCCCCCCTGACGCAGGGTCCTCAAGATCCAGACCAGAAACACCGCAACCAACGCGACCGTCACCCCCCCGAGCAGACGCTGGTAAGCCGCCGTGAGCGGATCAATCGCTCCGCCCGAGGCCTGGATCCGAATGAATGCGCTCTTGGTCAGGGTCCAGCTGATGCCCTGACCAATGGAGGCCACGGCCGCAAAGAGAGCGCCCGTCACCAGCACGGGGCGGGTGACATCCGGCAATCGGAAGGGCGCCAGACCAATGAAAACACCGCCGATGGATACCAATCCGCAGATGACCTGCAGCGGGCTGAGCGCGGCTCCAAGCACCCACCAGGCCAAAACACCACTCGAGACGGCGGCGGCACACTCGACCACGAGCAGGCTCAGGGTTGAGCCGATCCGGGGAAAGGCCTGAAACATGCAGAGACCGCCCAGACCGAATCCGATGGCTCCGGCCAGGTAAAGGCGGCCAAACTCACCGCCGCTCCACCCGAGCCCGTAAGCATGGGCCCAGATTCCGAGCAGGACGACGGCAATCAGGAGACGTCCAAGGTTTGCCCGGGTCCCCCCGAAAGCAATCGCGGCCTGAGTCGCACAAACCGCGGTCAAGGCGAAGAGTATAGTCGTTAATAGAGCGGGTATCATGGCAGTGTGACCACGCCTCCTGAGTGGTTGGGGTAGGAAGTCGGTGGTCGAGGCCGTGCGCTGTGGTCTATGGATCCATGGATCGAAGAAGCCAGACAGTATTCAGGATTCGAAAACGCGCAGAAAGGACCTATTTCAGATAGACCTGACGCGCCTTGTAGGTGACGTGGAGCAGCTTGTGGGCCCGCTCACTCAGCGGAGCTCCCAGGAACTCGGCGTAGACCCGCTGGATCTCCGGATTATCATGCGAGCACCGCAGCAACCGGTCGCGATCGTCCTCGTAGAGGCCCGTGATGCGCTTGCGCCGCACTTCGTCATTGATACCGTAGGGCTGCCCACCGCCTCCGATGCAGCCACCGGGGCAGGCCATCACCTCGATGAAGTGGTAGGGCAGTTCCTCTCCGGCTTCACGGGCTTTCCGGACGCGGTTGAGCACCTTGCCCACATTGGCCATGCCATGGGCCACCGCGACTCGAATCTTGTTACCGGCAATCTCCAATTCCGCCTCCTTGACCCCCTTCAGACCGCGAACCGGCTGGATATTGATCGCCTCATCGGGCATATTCTCGCCGGTGACGAAGTAGTAGGCCGTGCGCACGGCCGCTTCCATCACCCCGCCAGTCGCACCGAAAATGGTACCGGCACCGGAGTAGTCACCGAGGATCGAATCCGACTCGCCGTCGGGCAAGTTGATGAAGTCAATCCCCGACTGTTTGATCATGCGTGCAAACTCGCGGGTCGTCAGCACGACATCCACGTCCTGATGCCCGGAGGCAAACATCTCGTCCGTCCGCTCGAGCTCATATTTCTTCGCCGTGCAAGGCATGATGGACACCTGGTAGTGTGTGGCGGGATCGATGCCCATCTGCTCGCAATAATAGGTCTTTGCCATCACCCCGAGCATCTGCTGGGGGCTTTTGGCGGTGGAGAAATTGTCCAGAAAGTCGTGGTGGTATTTCTCCATATAGTCCGTCCAGGCCGGACAGCATGAGGTGATCAGAGGCAGCGGTCCCTTGCCATGGACAAAGCGCTGCACGAACTCGGTGGCTTCCTCCATGATGGTGAGATCAGCCGAGAAATTCGTGTCGAACACCGCCTTGAAACCGAGGCGTCGCGCCACCTGGTAGATCTTCTTGGTCAGATTGGTGCCCGGCTCATAACCGAACTCTTCGCCCAGGGCCACCCGCACACTCGGGGCAATCTGAACCGTGCAGTATTTCTCCGGATCCCGCAGGGCCGCCCAGACGGTGGAGGTCTCGTCGTTCTCGACGATGGCCCCGGTCGGGCAATGGGCCGCGCATTGTCCGCACTTGATGCACGGTGAATCCGCCAGCAGAATATCCCCGGCCGGCGCCATGCGCGTGTCGATCCCGCGCTGAAGGAAGGAAAGTGCGGAAACGTCCTGCATTTCCTGGCAGACCTGGACGCACCGGCCGCACTTGATGCACTTGACGAAGTCGATGACGATCGAGCCGTTGGAGTGATCGGAGGGAATGTCCTTGATCATCCGCTTGAATCCCTCCTCCCGGATTCCGAATTCGCCGGCCAGGGTCTGCAGTTCGCAATCGCCATTGCGCCCGCAGGTCTGGCACTCATTCGGATGGGTCGAGAGGATCAACTCGAGCACCGTGCGGCGAATCTCGTTCAATTCGCCGTCGTGGGTGATGATATCCATGCCATCCTCGATCGGCGTGGTGCAGGCGCGGGGCATCTTGCCCGAGCCCGCGACTTTCACCACGCACATGCCACAGGCTCCCGTCGGATCGAGATCATCGTGCTTGCAGAGCGTCGGCACTTTGGTGTGCACGCCGAGTGCGGCCTCATAAATGGTCGTGCCGGCCGGAACCGAAACAGCAAAACCGTTGATCGTTGCCTTGATCATTCGTTGTATCATGAAGGTGACTCCTCGAGGGTTAACCCGCTTGCTCTCCTGCTTCGGCCAATTGCTTCCTCATCTTCCGAGCGTAGGCCGAACCACCCTCAATGAATGCCTGGTATTCATCCTCAAAATACCTCAGGGTTGAAAGGACAGGATTGGGAGCGGTCTGCCCCAAACCGCAAAGCGATGCCGTCTGCATGGCACGGCAGATTTTCCTGAGCGATCCCAGGTCTTCCACTTTGCCGCGTCCACGGAAAATCTTGTCGAGAAGCTGCTGCATCTGGTAACCGCCCACCCGGCACGGTGCACATTTGCCACAGGACTCCTCGACGCTGAACTTGAGATAAAACCTGGCCACATCGACCATGCTGTCATACTCGTCCATGACCAGCATGCCGCCTGAGCCCATGATCGAGCCGAGCTCGCTCAGGCTCTCGTAACTGATCTCGGTATCGAGGTGTTTTTCAGGTATGACACCACCGGAAGGACCCCCGGTCTGAACCGCCTTGATGTCCTCATCGTCGAGGACACCTCCACAGATATCATACACGATCGTACGAATGCTGACCCCCATCGGTATCTCAACCAACTGGGCGTTCTTCACCTTGCCGGTGACGGCAAAGACCTTGGTTCCCCGGGACTGTTCGGTGCCGTACCCGGCATACCATTCACCGCCGTTCTCGATGATCGGCGATACCGCGGCCAGCGTCTCGACATTGTTGATTGAGGTCGGCTTGCCCCAGAGGCCACGAACCGAGGGATACGGCGGACGAGGCGATGGGCTGCCCCGCTTGCCTTCGATCGAGGCGATCAAAGCCGTTTCCTCGCCGCAGACAAAAGCGCCGGCGCCGAGGCGGACCTTCGCATCGAAGCTGAAACCGGAACCGAGTATATTGTCACCGAGCAGCCCGGCGACCCGAGCTTCCTGGATCGCCCGGCGGATCCGTGCGACCGCCAGCGGATACTCGGCCCGGATATAGAAATACCCTTTCGAGGCTCCGATACTGTAGGCGGCCAGAATCAGACCCTCGAGAACGGCATGTGGATCGCCCTCCAGGACGCTCCGATCCATGAATGCTCCGGGATCGCCCTCGTCCGCATTGCAGATCACATACCGTTGATCCGCCTCCACTTCCCGGGTCAGCTTCCATTTGCGCCAGGTCGGAAATCCGGCACCACCGCGCCCGCGCAGTCCGGCGGTCTTCATTTCCTCGATCACGTCGTCCGGCGACATCCCGGAAAGGACACTCTCCAGAGCGGCGTAGCCCCCGTGGGCCAGAACGTCGCCGAGATTCTCCGGATCCACTTGCCCGCAGCGCCGCAGAACAATGCGCACCTGAGGATCTGGATCCTTGACCAAAAGCTCATCGATTACGCGGCCGTTCTGAAGGCTCTCGGATATGATCCGTCGGATATCCGGCGAGAGAACATTGCTATAGGTCACGCCCGAGGGGAGCAGCTGAACACAAAGACCCTCATCATAGATACCCATGTCCAAGGCCCGGAGGATCGGCACCTTCGGGTCCAAGGTGGAGATTTCGACCTCCTGCTCGAATGAGGCCTGAAAGAACTTGGAGCGGTCACCTCCATTGACGCCCGTATCCTTGATCAGGATCGCGGTCGTCGGTCGGTCGTCGAATTCGGTCGCCCGGTTTCGGGTGGCGATCACGTGATCCTGGATCAACTCTCCCTTGCCGAGATGATCGCTGACGATCCGCTGGGCCACACCAGAGTCGACCTCTCCATACATGAGCTCCGGTCCACCCTCCTGCTTGACCACCACGACCGGGTCAGCGTAGGCCAGACCCAGCGACCCGGTACGGCGCACCACAACCGGTAGATCCGCCTCGGCGACACCTTCCTTGATGATACCCAGAATTTCGCCCGCTCCGGCCGCCAATCCGCCGGTATCCAGCCCGACCCGAACCTCACTGACAGCCAATTTCTGCTCCGTCCGATACTTGGCGAGATCTGAACAACTCGTAAATTTCTTCATTTTCCGTTACCCTCCTTTTTCAAACCAGCCAGGATCTCGGTCACATCGGAGCTGCGCACCCGGCCATGTGTCTTGCCATCCGCGGTCAGTGCCGGCGACATGCCGCAGCACCCGATACAGCGAACCGTTTCCAGACGGAATTCGCGATCCTCAGTCGTTTCGCCTTCCCGAATACCGAGTTGGGTCTCCATCTCCGAAAGGACATTCGCCGACCCCTTCAGGTAGCACGCCGTTCCCGTGCAGACGGTCACGTTGTGCTTACCCGGAGGCACCAGTTTGAAGTAATTGTAGAACGTGATCACCTCGTAGATTCGGGCGAGGCTCACCTCCAGATCCCGGGCCAATTCCATGGAAATCTCCCGGGGGACGTAGCCATACTCGTCCTGAATGTCATGAAGGATCATGATGAGGTTGCCCTCCTGATCCCGCCATTTATCTACGTACTTGGAAACCTCGATGGTGGCGGTTTCCGGGTCCGTTATCGGATATTGCAACGATGCCGTTGTCATAAAGGAAGCATCACTCGTAAACGATGCATGTGGGTTGTTTTTTTGGAGGCTAAGGAAATAATAAGGTGAACAATAAATCTAATACTGTGTTCGACTATCGAAAGCAAAACTAATTGCATAATGCCAATCGAAGCCTCCTGAACTCGTTCGAATTCTCACCTGAAAGCCGGATTCAGCCGCAGTTTATCTCCGTCGGATATCCGCGCAAATACCTGTAGATTAGGCATCTGCGAGTTCTGATCAGGTATTCTCTGCTTCCTTCACGCGGATCAGCCGGGCACGCAA
>QNAI01000050.1 GCA_003641745.1 Verrucomicrobiota bacterium
CTTGGAAACCATCGGTTTTCCGTGCGTCCTGAAGACCGCCGAATTTGGTTACGACGGAAAGGGACAGATAAAGATCACCGAAACCCCGCCCGATCCCGAGGCCATGTGGGCGTCGTTCGACTGCCCCCGCGGCGTCCTCGAGGCCTGGATTCCATTCGAGAAGGAATTGTCCGTCATTGTCGCCCGCAATGCCCGAGGCGAGTCGGCCGTTTATCCCGTCGGCGAGAATATCCACACCAATCACATACTCGATTTCACCATCGTTCCCGCCCGGGTATCAGACCGGGTGGCTGAGGACGCATTGAACATCGGACACGCAGTCGCCGATCGGTTCGAGTTGACCGGTCTTCTCGCCATCGAGATGTTTCTCACAGGATCCGGAGACCTGCTGGTCAACGAATTGGCCCCCCGTCCTCACAACTCCGGTCACTACACCTTCGATGCCTGCGTGACGAGTCAGTTCGAGCAGCATGTTCGATCGGTCTGTGATCTACCACTCGGATCGACCGACCTCCTGACCCCGGTCGTCATGGTCAATATCCTCGGGCAGGCCTGGTCCCGGGGCGAACCCGATTGGGCCGCCCTGCTGGCCGAACCGGCAACCAAACTCCACCTTTACGGGAAGGCTGAAGCCCGGAAGGGTCGAAAGATGGGCCATTTTTGCGTGCTTTCAAAATCGGTTGATGATGCCCTTGACCGAGCGACCCGGATCAAGGCTAATATACAACCCAATTGAGAGGCAGTCGCCCATGACACAGAAGACCCGAGCTTCACTGAAGGACATAGCCAACCAAACCGGTCTTTCCATATCGACGGTTTCGGAAGCCCTGCGCAACAGCCCCAAAGTCCGACCAAGGACACGCAAACTGGTCGAAGAGGCTGCCGCGCGGCTCCACTACCGCCCAAATCCACTGGTAACCGCACTGATGTCCCAGGTGCGGGAAGCCAAGCAGCCAACCGACAGCCTGGTTTTGGCCCTGATCGACGCATCCAACCGCAAGGAACAGCTTTCCGTCTCCCATTGGAACGCGACCGTGATCGAAGGAGCCGCCCGCCGGGCCTCCATCCTGGGATGCAAGACCGAGACCTTTTCCCTGGGCAAGGAAACCCTTACCGAGGAACGCATCAACCAGATCATCCTGACCCGCGGCATTCAGGGAGTGCTCGTGCTTTCGATGCCCAACCCCTGGTCAAAGCTCAAACTCGACTTCGATCAGTTCTCCCTCGCCACCATTGCCTACAGCCTGCGCAGCCCCCGCCTGCACCGTGTCAGTCCTGATCACGGTCGCGGCATGCGAATGGCCCTGAAAAAGACAACCGACGCCGGTTACAACCGCATCGGATTCTACAGCGACAAGGAAACCGAATTGAGGGTCAATCACCAGATGCTGGCATCCCTCTACTGGTACAATCAACAGATACCAAGGGAGTTTCGCATTCCCCCACTCGTATCCGAGTTTTATGCGAAGGATGAGTTCGATGCCTGGTATGATAAATGGTCACCCGATGCCATCATCTCTCCACGCGATTTCGTTCTGACCTGGCTGACGGAACGCGGCGTCCAGGTGCCGGACCAGGTCGGTTTCGTATCGCTCAACCTTACCGAATCGCTGCTCGAATGCGCAGGGTGGAATCAGCGACCCGACCTGCAGGGGGAGGCGGCGGTTGAATGCATCATGGACCAGTTGAACCGCAATGAGCGCGGCATCCCGACCAACCCCAAGACCATCACCCTCGATGGCGAATGGCAAAACGGTCCCACTCTCCCATCCGAACCCCGTCCCGAACGCAGCAAACTCGGCGACATCTTCATCTCGGTGTAAGTACAGCACGGCCGCCCGAACTGCGCTGAATGGAAGGGTGGAAGATCCGGCTTCTCTACGAAACGCCGGGACAAGCTGGATGGATGGAAGAATGACTGGATGAAAAATAAACCCTCTGTCCTCACCTCACACTTCCCCCTCCCCTTGTCCACACACTCCCTAATTCATCAATCTTAAGTCATAATTCTCCACCCCCTCTTCCAGGAAAGTAGGAATTAAGACTTAAGATCGCAGAATTTGGAACCTGAAACAAACGACCTTCGACAGCCCGACCTTCAATCCTCGCTTTCTCGTCAATTCGTCATTCCTGAATCCTGATTCCTCTTCCATCCATCCATCCATCCTTCCCACCCACTTCCTAATTCCTAAGTCTTAATTCCTAATTCTCCCGTCCCCTTGTCCACACACTTCCTAATTCATCAATCTTAAGTCATAATTCTCCACCCCCATGGCATCGAAAATCAAGCGCGCCATCATCACCGCTGCAGGTCCTGACCAAAGACGACTTCCCCTCCAGACCCTGACTGATCGGACCGGTACCCAGTCCACCGTCATTCACCTCCTGGCCGAGGAGATCCTGGAGGCGGGGGTCGAGAGGATTGCTCTGGTCCTTGCGCCCGGCGACCGACGCGATTACCAGATCGCGCTCGCTGATTTCGAAGAACGGATCGAATACATCGAGCAGGAGTCGCCCATGGGTTACGGGCACGCCGTTCTCTGTGCGCGCGAATTCGCCGCCAATGAACCGTTTCTGCTTCAGGTCAGTGATCATATCTATCTCAGCGGACGGCCCGAGAGTTGCACCCGGCAGATCATCGATATCGCCGAAAAAGCGGACTGCGCGGTATCGGCCGTTCAAGCCACACACGAAAGCCAACTTCCCTACTATGGAACGATCAGTGGAAACGTCCTGCCAAATCACCAGGGCATGTACCAGGTGGAGAAGATCTTCGAAAAACCGACCCCCACCCTGGCCGAGCAGGAATGCGTCGTTCCCGGTCTTCGACACGGCTATTATCTCTGCTTCTTCGGCATGCACGTGCTGACTCCGTCGGTTTTCAGTCTGCTGGCCCGGGAAGTGGAAACCCGGGCCGACCGGCGGTTGGGACTCTCACCGGCCTTGAATCAACTCGCTTCGACTGAGAAATATCTGGCGGCCCAATTGAATGGCCGCCGGGCCAATCTCGAAGTGCAGTTTGGCTTCCTTCGGGCCCAGGTTGCTCTCGGGTTGCACGGAGCCGGTCGCGAAGAGGTGCTGACACTCATGATGGAGGAAATTTCCCACACCATGGAAAAGAACAGAACCTCAGGTGCTTCCCAATAATCGCCGTGGACAAGGTTCTCCTAAGCCTGGTTGAGAAACGACCCGTTGAGGGGCCGATCCGGTCTTTCGAGGCATGGTGCGGACAGAACGGCCGCGAAGGCCTCCTGGCCGCCCTCGACAGCCTCGAGGAGTACCGGCGCTCGGCATCCAATTTTTACCATCGCGTTCGCTCGATCTTCTTCCTCTATGCGATTCACCGCTTCCACCTGCCGCCGCTTCTCGGGGATACAGAAGCCGGTCACATACCCTTCGACGGCTTCGATCATGCACTCGCACGCCGGTATGAGGAAGCCATCTCCATCTTCCTCCGATACCAGGCGACAGATGGCCCCTCGGACGCCCTGAGCAGCGCCTTGGCCATGGCCTACCACAGCCTGGCTTTCAAGACCCTGGCCACCCAGGTGCAGAAATCGGTTCGAGCCGTCAGCGGCAATCGCTGGATGTTCCGGATGGGTCATGCCCTTGACCATCCCCTTCGCCTTCGGCACGAAATGCTCGAGAGACCGACAGGGAGCGATCCCTGGCCAGTCCTTTTCGAGGAGACGCCGGTCCGCATGGACCTCAGTCACAGTGCCTGGAGCGATATTTTCTTCCTGGGGATGGACTATCCGGAGTGCGCCCGGGTCCTGAACGTTTCGATCGATCTGGGGGTGCACGGACGGGATGCAACGGTTCGACCTCCGGTGTCGGCCTACCTGCGGGTCATCGATGAGCCCGTCCTGCGCCTGATCAGCCTCGACCTCGAAGCGAGCGCCGAAATATCCACCCTCGCGGAAGTCTTCGACTATGCCAAGGATTACCTCGGCCTGCTCAAGGCTGCCGTCATCGCCTCCGGCCTGGTTCCGGCCGGCCTTGAGGGATCCGGTCAATCCCTCGAAGCGGTCCTCGGGCGGGTCTGCGGCCCCGGGCGCGGTCTCGAACTGATCAGCCATGTCCGAAATATTCCCAAGGGATCCCGTCTCGCTGTATCCACCAATCTCCTGGCCTGCCTGATCGCCCTCTGCATGCGCGCGACCGGCCAGACCCGATCTCTGACCGGCCCACTTGAAGAAGATGAGAGACGCACCGTCGCCGGGCGGGCCATACTCGGCGAATGGCTTGGGGGATCCGGGGGTGGCTGGCAGGATTCTGGCGGCGTCTGGCCGGGGATCAAGCTGATCGAGGGCGAATTGGCCCGGGAAGGCGACGTCGAATCCGGTATCAGCCGGGGACGCCTCCTGCCGCGACACACGATCATGGATACCGATCGTGTATCCAAAGAAACACGACAACAGCTTCAGGACAGCCTGATTCTTGTCCATGGCGGATTGTCCCAGAACGTCGGTCCCATCCTCGAAATGGTAACCGAGAAGTACCTGCTCCAGCTCGAACAAGAAACCGAAGCCCGCGCCGAAGCCGGTGTCATTCTCGACCAGATCGTGGCCACCCTCGAGTCCGGTGACCTCTCGTCACTGGGTTCGCTGACCACTCGAAATTTCATGGGGCCGCTGCAGACCATCATCCCCTGGGCGAGCACGGCATTCACCGAACGTCTGATCGATGACGCCCGGCAGGAACTCGGCGGCGCTTACCGCGGGTTCTGGATGCTCGGCGGCATGTCGGGCGGCGGCATGGGATTCATGGTCGATCCCGACGCCAAGGCGGAAATGCAGGAACGCCTCCTCAGGATCATGCGGGCGGCCAAAGCCGACTACGACCATGCACTGCCCTTTGCCATGGAGCCCGTGGTCTACGATTTCGCAATCAATGAGAAGGGATCGAGCGCCACGCTGTGCACGGGGGCCGATGCCACCATTGGGCCCGAGTACTACCTGATGATGGTACCCCGGTGGATAAGGCAGGACCCCCGCCTGATGACCCGGACGCAACGCATCGACATCGAATGTTTCCGCCGGGACCACCTTTCACGCGACTCCAGCCTTGCCCTGCTTCTGGTTGAACGGGTCGTCCCGAACATCGAGTCCGGAAGGTCCAGGGGCGGCAGCCCGCTGCCTTCCCTGCTCGAGGCCTACGGGTTTGATTCGGTCCAGCACGAAAGGATTCGGACCGACCTGCAAAACGGCCGGATCGGTCTCTCGCGCAACCGTCTGTCCACCAGCACCCAGATCGACGATGTGCGAAGGGGCGATGTCGAGGATCTCGTGAACGAAAGTTCCGCCGACGACATGCTGCGGGGCGAGGAAGCGCTCCGTGAAGGCAGGGTCGCAGTGGTGACGCTGGCCGCCGGGGCAGGTAGTCGCTGGACCCAGGGCGCAGGAACAGTCAAGGCACTTCACCCCTTCGCCCGCCTGGGCAGTCGCCACCGCAGTTTCGTGGAAGTACACCTGGCCAAGACCCGCGGGGTCGGTCACCGGTTCGATCGACTGCCCACCCACATCGTCACCACAAGCTACCTGACCCACGACCCGATCAAGGAATTCCTGGATCGCAACGACCGCTTCGGTTTCGGAGATTCGATCGTGCTGTCACCGGGTCGATCGATCGGGCTCCGCCTAGTACCGATGGTGCGCGACCTTCGCTTCGCCTGGGAGGAATTGGCGCAACAACAGCTCGACCCCCAGCAGGAAAAGGTGCGGCAGAGCCTGCGCAAGGCCCTCATGGACTGGGCCGAACAGTCCGGCCAAGCGACCGACTACACCGACAACCTCCCTCTGCAGTGCCTCCATCCGGTGGGTCACTGGTATGAAGTCGCCAACCTCCTCCTGAATGGCACTCTGCGGGACCTGGTCGCCGCCAACCCCGGTTTGTCCACCCTGCTGCTCCACAATATCGATACACTTGGCGCCGATCTGGATCCGGCCGTCCTCGGGCGCCACCTGAACCGGAACTCGCCGCTGAGCGTCGAAGTCATCGCCCGCCGGATTGAGGATCGCGGCGGAGGCCTCGCCCGGGTCAACGGCCAGCTTCGCCTGCTCGAGGGCCTGGCCATGCCGCGCGAAGAGGACGAATTCAATCTCTCCTACTACAACACCCTGACCTCATGGATTGAGATCGACGGCATACTCGAACGCTTCGGACTTGCGCGGTCCGATCTTTCAGACAGCGAAAAAGTGCAGGCCGGCGTGCGCCAACTGGCCGAACGCATGCCGACCTACGTCACGATCAAGGAAGTCAAGAAGCGCTGGGGACACGGCCAGGAAGACATTTTCCCAGTCGCCCAGTTCGAGAAACTCTGGGGAGACATGACCGTGCTCCCGGACTTCGACTGCCATTTCTTCGTCGTACCCCGCTCACGGGGTCAGCAACTCAAGGACCAGGCCCAACTCGACGGATGGCTCCGCGATGGCTCGGCCGCCCTCATCGAATCGCTCTGCAAGTGGGAGTGAGGAGATGAATTAAGGGACCGTAACAAAATAACTCACAAAATCTGCTGGTCTTTTCGGCGGGCAACGGTGTTGGATTCCGGCTCAGATAGCCCGCTATAATCGCCCAAACCCGCCTTGTTGCTCCCCGAAAATCCTGCGCATCTTTGATAACTTATTTCGTTACGGCCCCTAAGAACGAAGATTTAGGATTTAGGAAGTGGCTGCGGCGGAATTTCGAAGAGATAAGTACGGAGCGCAATGGACACCAAAATGCACTGGCTCGATCTTCGGTCTCTGTGTTCTCCCCAATTCTTCATTCATCAATCTTAATTCTTAATTCGATTTCAGTGTGCATGGACTGATTTTCCCGGCCAGAGTGTGAACCGGATATGAATGACAAGACCGATCGCCACAGCGATCTACCCTGTGCCCGGGTGGGGGACGCGATCCCTCCCTGGCGGGAAGGCTGTCTGGACCTGCACCATATTAATACCGGAGCAGGTGACGCGGGATTTTTCATCCTGCCGGACGGCACCACCCTGCTCTTCGATGCCGGTGAGCTCGATCCGACCACCGAGAGATACAATTCCCCCCGCCAGGCCGCGCCCAAACCGGATGGATCACGGCGACCATTCGAGTGGATTTCCGACTACATCCGGCGGGTGCATCCAACCCCACAGGATCCGGTTCTGGATTATGCGATCCTGACCCATTTTCATGAAGACCACCTGGGCGAGGCCCATACGCGTGCACCCACCCATCCGAAGGGAGGATTCCTGAAAACCGGCTTCACCGGTGTCTGTTCGGAACTGCCGGTGAAGAAGGTAATCGACCGAGGTCATCCCGCCTACGATTACCCGATCCGATTGGATTCGGATCGCCTGAAGGGCCATTTTCGAGAAAACCCGGCATTCAAAGCGGAGCTTCGAATGATCGAGAACTACCTCCGGTTCCTGGACTGGATCCAATCCAAAGGCACCACGGTTGAGGCCTTCAGGCCGGGAGCGCTTGACCAGATTTCGCTCCAGAAAAGACCGGACGGATTCCCCGATTTTGAGTGCCGAATCGTCTGTGCAAACGGCGAGCTCTGGTCCGGAGACCAAGGCGAAACGCGTCAACTCTTTCCCGATGTTGAAACGCTCGAAATCGCCCGGTTTCCAAGTGAGAACGCCTGCAGCGCAGTCACGCTTTTCAAGGTCGGAAAGTTTACCTACTTTAACGGTGCCGACATCCCGGGTATACCGCATATCGGGGACCCCGAGTGGACAGATGTCGAGTCACCGGTGGCAGAAGTCGTCGGACCGGTCGACGTGCAAGTCCTCAACCACCATGGTTACCGCAACACGCAGAACCAGGATTTCACCCGCACCCTTTCGCCCCGCGTCTTTGTTCAGCAGAACTGGTCCGCCGATCAACCCGGGCACGATGTGTTATTGAGGATGATAAGTGAGAAAATCTATCCGGGACCGCGCGATCTCTTCGCGACCAATATGCTGGACGCCAACCGACATGTGATCGGTCCCCGGATTGATTCGGCCTTCCGGAGCACATCCGGGCATATCCTGGTCAGGGTCGAACCCGACGGGAGACGGTATTGGGTGCTCATCCTCGACGACTCCGACCCACGCAGCCACCTCAAGGAGGTTTTCGGTCCTTATGCAGCGCGCTGAGGTTATAAATAGCTCTGGTATTGGCTAGCTCATTTGTGAGACAGGACACTAGCGAATCTCGTCCCAGAGGTATTCCAAACGGACGATATCGGGCTTGCAGGGGTCGACCGGAAAATCGTTGTTCGCCGGCTGATGGCAGCCCATCCCCCGGTAGGTGATGGCATTGAAAAAGACCACTCCATCCCGTACCTGCCAGTAGGGGGTCGCGTAGTATCCATCGGTGACCCGACGACGCTCCGCATTGTCGAGAACCGAGTAGGAAAGTATTTCGAAGCTGTCCGGATCGATGCGGTAGAAACAAAGCTCCATCGGCCACTCGGAAAGCGACGACGCATGGGTCTTCGTGTAGTTGCGCCCCATGAGATAGTGCCCACCGTCCCTTTCGAATATCCGCGGCCGGCTGACATACTGCTTCATGAAGTCGTTTTCTTCCGTCAGATTAATCTGCCGAATCAACTTGAAATTAGTATCCATTTTATGGATCCGTGCCATGCCGTCATAACCTCGCGACACAACCACGAATCCACCATCATGGCGGATCATGTTCGTTTCGTTGATCGGAAGACCACCGAATTCCAAAGTCAGGTCCCGCACCCGGTTCCATGACTTGCCGCCGTCATCCGAACCCACCACGTGGACGGCCCGTTTGCCGCCGGAAAGGTACTCGAAGGTCATGACCAGGAGCAGGATCACGGGTCCGTCAACCAGTCCCTGGAAGCAATAGCCGTATTCGATACCATCGATTCGGCCCAGTTTCCCGCGATGCTGAAACGAATGCCCGCTATCGAACGAGCGGTAAGTGATCAACCCGTCGCGCTGGGAGGACCCTGGAATCTGGACATCGAGGAATAAATCGATCGTGCCATCCTCGAGCATGATCCACTCGCCATTCTCATAAATAACCCCTCTGCGCTCGGTGATCGTGGCCGGCGGTGAAACCTCGGTTGTAATCGGGTTGAATCGGATAACCTGCCATACGGACTCATTGTCCCGGGCATGACGATAACCTCTCTTGAAGGATACCAGGATCTCGGAATCGCTTATCCGGAGGCTGATGGGAAAGGCCAGATACTGCTTATCCTCCAGTGAATCGGACCTGACCAGGATCTGTTCCATCCTATGGGACGGTTGCTTCAACTTCGAACTCATCGGTTATTTCAATCGCAACAGATGGGGCCGAAGACATTCATTCGCTGAGATCGATCTTCGCAAAGAAAATGTCTGCCGGTTCGAAACCGCTGGTCGAAGGGATGACACCCATGCCGTAGGCATGCTGTGAATAGTAACTGATGCAGAGGTTGCCGTTGGGATCGACCAGCATTCCGGGATACGAACAATCGCCGCAGGCAGGGAAATAGAGAATGGGCTCCACGGCTCCCCGCCCCAGTTTCCACAGGGCCATGCTCCACTCCCGCGGATAGGGCCATGGGAGGCTGCTGTCCTTTACCATATCGCACCGCCCCGCCAAATATACGTTCCTGTCAATCGTCACCAGTTCCGGGGAATGTATGACCGTTCCCAGGTTCACCGTCTCCCAGTTGGTGTAGGGAGGGAGGGCGCTGGAAAAATGGCTGTCGACCATCCCAGATGTCTTGATATCATTTCGCGAGACGAGCCAGACCTCTCCGTCCTCCCGAAAGGCCATGTCAGTCTCGATCGGAACAAAGTCGCCCTCCCCCAAATCGCTGACTTTCTCCCAGTTGACCAGATCGTCAGAAGCCATGAACTCGAAGCTGATCCTGCGGGAGCTCCAGGTCGCGCCCTCGGTCAATCCGTAATTCGCGGCGTAGTACCGGTCGTTGAATCGCCGGATCTTCCAGAGCCACCGATTCTCTGGCAGAGTCTGCCGTGGCTCGGTCCAGTTGTGCCCGTCCTCCGAGAACATGATGAAGGACAGGAGTCTTTTCCGCTGAAATCCCAGCGAATCACTCGTATAGCCATCCATCCAGGTGGATATGATCAGGGCCATGCGGTTTTCGCTCACCGCGATCAGGCGGGGATCCCGATTATCCCCCGGAATCTTGATCCGGCAGGCATTTCTCCATTGCTCCCCGTCTCCGGATACAGAAATGAATGTCTCGCCATCGGGCGAAATGTGACCCTGGCTCTTCCTAAACGAAATCCAATAGGCGCCCTGCCAGAAGAGAATGTCGGTGAACCCATTGTGAAGGCCGTCCCGCTCAACGGTCACGATTCCAGAGATGCGCGCCATGGGAGGTTACGGTATTCAAATCTCCGCAACTCCACAAGCGCAATCAGATTGCAGACGGCACCCGCTTCCGTCCTTGACATTTCCAGTTTTGGTATACCAAATAACCCCAACCGTGGCGCCTTCATGAGCCATGGGCACGATAGGAGATGAACAAAGAGGAGAAGCGGAACAACCACGTGGCGGAGTTGGTCTCGGTTCGGCGCATCTGGGACCGGGCGCCGTGGAACGGAAACAGCGAACTGATCCGGTTCAAGGACCGCTGGTTCTGTGCCTTTCGGGAGGCAGAGTCACATTTTGCCGGGGCTCTCGGGCGTCGTGACGACGGCCTGGTCCGGGTGATCGTATCCAATGATGGAGAGGACTGGGTTTCAGCGGCGGTTCTCGGGGAAGTGGGCGTCGATCTGCGCGATCCTCACCTGTCAGTCACTCCGGATGGACGGCTGATGCTTGTCGTGGGCGGATCGTTTTACAAAGACACTCGATGCACAAATCGACGGACGAGGGTCTCCTTTTCGGACGATGGCCTCGACTGGACCAGTCTCGTCCCGGTGCTGGGCAATCAGCAATGGCTCTGGCGGGTTACCTGGCACGAGGGAAGAGCCTACGGCATCAATCGCCACATCCCCACCCCTTCACGTATCTCATCAGACTCGTATGCCCACCTCCGCGACCGAAGTGCCCGCCTGGTGGTCAGTAACGACGGCCTGAGTTACAGAAATGTGACCGAGATCGCCCTACCGAGACCGGATGAATCGACCCTACGGTTCACCGACAGGGGCGAGATGATCGCCATGGTGCGCACGGGGCCTGTGTCCGATGCCCCGTTCCACGGCTGGATCGGCCACAGCCTGCCGCCTTACGACACATGGGAGTGGACGGAAACCAGGCACCGTTTTGGCGGTCCCGACTTCACCATACTCCCGGACGGATCCATCTGGGGCGGAAGCCGCGGATACCCGGAGGACACGCCGAAGGGCCCCGGCGCCGGAACCGTGATCCTGGCGAAAATGACGAATCGCTCGTTCGAGCCGGTCATGACGCTGCCGAGCGGGGGTGACTGCTCCTATCCCGGCCTGGTCTGGCACGAGGGACTGTTGTGGGTTTCCTACTACTCATCGCACGAAGGCAACACCAACCAATACCTGGCAAAACTCCGCCTGTCCGACCGGGCGTCCTGATCCAGACACCAAGTTGTCGCCCACAATTCTTTCTGCACTGATCACCTGAAGGTGCCGATCTCACTCAAGAACGCACATTTCAGTCCGTCCCGCTCATGTATTGTATCAGAACCTTAACCACGTTGGCCCACCATGCAGGCAATTGAGGAAAAACTGCTCCGTTATCTCTTCTCGGGAAAGTTCAAGCCTGGTTCACGGGTGATCGAGAGGGATGTGTCCAAGATCCTGGGTTTGAGTCGCATTCCGGTTCGCGAGACCATCGCCCACCTCACGGCCAAAGGAATTCTTGTGCGGGGCCGGAAGAACTTCAGCGTGCGCATCCGCGAATACAACCCGACCGAGATACGCCACCTCAAGGAGCTGCGCAACGCCATCGAAATCGTTGCCGCTCAGTCCGCCTGCACGAATCGAACGACCACACAGATCCGATCGATGACACGGATTTGCGATCGGCTCGAAAAGGAAGTTGGGAGCGAGGATTCATCGAAGTGGATCGATCTCGACCGCGAATTCCATTCCGCGATCGTCAAAGCGAGTGGCAACGAACGGTTCATCAAAGACTTCAGGCACATCATCATGGAGGATCACTTCGCCCTTTACCTCATGCCCGAGATCGAGGGGAAGAGGGATCGATTCAGCAAACGGGTCATCCGCAACGAAAAGCGAGTGCTGCGCGATCATGGCGCGCTGATCAAGGCGATCGAGAAACGGGATGTCAGGCGGGCTGTCCTGATCACGCGAAAGGAGCTGACCTTCAACCTGGACGATTAGAAGCACTCCAAAAATCTGAAATGACCATGGCCATTGCGATTTCGGGTCTCCAGCAGGACGCCCCGATCACCGGGTGCGCCGCGGCTGACGTGGAAGTCAGCCCTCCGAACATACGGGGAACGTCTGTTGCCGTGTCCGGATTGTCGAGGGATAATCCCTCTCCTCCACAAGTGATCTAAACATCCGAATCGATGACCAGCCCGGTATTGAGGAACCTTCTGATTATGATATCGGTTCCGATATCCTTACTCGCCGGAACTGACCGAATCGCAGACCCTGCAACAACGGATATGAAAATCGAGCGCGTGGTTCATTCGCCGCGGATCGAGGAACTGGTTTTCTTCAGTGAACCTCTCGGGCGCCCAATGAAGGCAACCGTTGTCCTCCCGGCGAAATACCGGGATGGAATCACGGATTGGCCGGTGCTTTACCTGCTCCATGGCCGCGGGCGCCATCATCGCTCGCTGGTCGATCCGGATGACACGCGGTCCTCCCTTCTGGAGGCGAATTTCTTCACCGTGCTGCCACAAGGGGAAGACGGGTGGTACCTCGATTCACCACTGATCGCCGGGGATCGTTATTCCGCCCACCTGACATACCTGGTCGACCTGGTCGACTCCCTTTATCCAGTCAGCCGTGACCGTCGAAAAACGGGAATCACCGGATGGTCAGCGGGCGGTTACGGGGCCGTTCGGTATGCGGAAGTCCACCCGGAGCGATTTGGAACCGTGGCAAGCATCATCGGTCTGCTTGACTTCCCGAGACCCGAAACGCTTCCGGAAGGTCAAAACTACACGGTCCCGCGAGAACGATTCGGAGACGACCCCGCGGAGTGGCGCCGCCTGAACCCCATCCATCACACTCATCAGCTCCAGAACACGGGCATTCTGATCGTCGCCGCCGACCAGGCGTTCGACCTGACCATGAATGTGAGGTTTGCCGGGAAACTGTCCGAGCTGGGCATCGACTTCGAGTGGCGGCTTCTGCAGGGCGAACACAAATTCGAAGTTGTCGCAACCGCCCTACCGATCGTCCTGGATTTCATGGCCGATCGGTTTGGAGAATAGACAGGGGACAAAAGGGTCGAATGCTTTCGTTACAGATGGATGTTCCATTTGTACTGCAAAGCTCACAGGGAGCAGATGAATTGAAATCGACGAATGCTCCTCGACTCACCGCTGCGAGGGAGGAACGTCTCTCGGGATTCGCGGTCGCGCGGAAGCACGACCCTCCACAGAAGGCTGGAACCTCGTAGCGATTCGGGCTAGCGGGAGCCCGCTTCCATTCTTATTCTCGGATCCAGGACCAGGAGAAGCAGATCACTGACCAGAACGCCGAGAACACCGAGCAGGCTCAGCACCATCAGCATCGAGCCGGCCAGGTACATGTCTTCCCGCATGATGGCATTGAGCAACAGCGGTCCGACCGTCGGCAGGCTGAGCACCATGGCGACGATCGCCCCGCCGGAAACCAGTTGGGGAAAGATACCACCGATGGTCGAGATCACCGGATTCAGGGCCAGACGAACCGGATACTTCAGGAGGAGTTTCGTGGGACCCACCCCCTTGGCCCTTGCCGTGGTGACATAGGGCTTCTGCAACTCATCCAGCAGGTTGCCGCGCATCACCCGAATAAGGCCGGCCGTCCCGGCGACACCGATGATGACGATCGGGACCCAGATGTGTTTCATGAGATCCATCACTTTGGCGTAGGACCAGCCCGGTTGAGCGGCATATTCGGCGGAAAACAGGCCGGAAACATTTATTCCCAGGACGCTCGAACTGAAATTCATGAGCAGGAGAGCCAGGAGAAAGCTCGGGATACTCATGCCGACGAAACCGATCAGGGTCACCACGTAGTCCCCGATCGAATACTGACGCACAGCGGAATAGATCCCGATCGGGAGGGCCATGCACCAAGTCAGGATAATCGTGCCCAGGCTGATCAGGAAGGTCAGCAGGATGCGGTTCCCGACAAGGTCGTTGACCGACCCGAGAGTCTGCATGGATCGACCCATATAGCCCTGGAGCAGCCCGAGGTCACCATCGCTGAACGTAAAGAACCAGCGCAAACCGCTCCACTGCAGGTAGCGAATCGGCATGGGCCGATCCAGAAGGAACATTCGTCGGATGTCCTCGATGCGCTCGGCGCTGATTTCATCACCCGTCTCCTCAAGTTGGGCAATCAGGTAGGTCAAGTAATCACCGGGCGGAAGCTGGATGATAAAGAAGGTCAACAGGGATACCATGAACAAGGTGGGGGCCATGAGAAGCAACCTCCGCCCGATATAGGGATGCCGTACGCCCACCAGAATCAGCACGGCAATTCCTATGCCGATCAGCAACCGGCGGATGAGGCGGGATGGAAGATCCGGCCCCGTCGCCCCGGCAGCGGCGCTACCAGCCACTTTCGGTTTCGACTCGAGTTGGCTCTTGATCTGCTCAACCACCGAAGCCGGTTCCACGGCCTCCTCGAGGTAGAACGTCTCCAGGCCCGCATTTCCGGGCGATGTGAAGTCGGAGGTGAAGATCAAGTTGCGCGGCACGTTCTTGAATCCGTTCTTCACCACGGCAATCACCGGGGGGGGGGTCGAAATATTGATCGTCCATACGTTTTCGGCCGCGATCTTGAGAATCTCACGAAAGGTCTCGATCTGCTGACTGCGATCCGACTGCCCGAGAACCTCATCATACAATTCGAGCCCCAAACGGAGAGGGTGGTCCAAGGGAGGTTCGATTACCCCGGCGGCGCTGGTGTCAGCCTCTCCGTAGAGCCCACCCTGCTGATACCATTTGCTGAAGCCGAGGGCAAACGTCGACGTATCGTCCGTCGGTATGTACTTATTTGGTTGGATGATGGGAAAGATTTGCCCGTGGACCCCGTAGCTGGAGAAGTCGAAAAGCCGGGAGGTCCGACCCACGGTATAGAGCTGGCCCGCCCTGACCTTAAGGATGGTCCGCACCCCGACGGCATTCCAATCATCGATCACCAATTGTGCCTTACCCGGCGCCTGCGTATTCGCCATGTTGAGATAGAAAGTCATCCGGGATCCGTCCGGAAAAGTTCGGAAACCCTCGCGATCACGGGTCTGCAATCCAACTTCGTCCAACAGGTGGTTGGCGCGATCCGGATCGAAGTCCACAAACGCATGGTAGAGGGACGGTTCGTAAAATGGGGACTCGGGTCCAGGTGCGGACTGAGCCGGTTCAGTGATTCCACTGTATTCCGCTTCGATCAAGGCCGGTCGGTTGATGGCCAGGGACAGGGCCTGACGGAACCTCTTTTCGTTCATGAGTGCCCTTTTCTTTGCCGCATCGGGGTTCAGGTGGCTCTCTTTGAGGTTCAGGTTCGGATGCAGGAGAAAGAACGAACCGCCCCCATTGGTCCAATGATAGACCTGGTAGTCATTCTTCTCCCGCTGAGACATGAGAAGCGTGTATTGCTCGAAGTAGTGAAAATTCCAATTCAGGGTGTAGTCGCCGTTTGCCGCCGCCACGCCGATCAGGTCGACCTTCTGCACGACACGATCGACATAGGGAAGCTGATTGCCCTGCGGGTCGACCGCGAAGTAATAAGGATTGCGCACGAAAACCTGCGGCGGATCCGTCCGATACGACCGGTAGATCCACGGCCATAAGCGCGGATGCTCCGGATTGTCCCAATTTTTCAGGGCCGTGTAGAGAGCGTGCGGACTGGGCAGTTTTCTCGATTTCCGGGCCGCCTCAATCAGTTCTTGATCACCCAGTCGTGGGTGATACTGCTCCAGATAGTGCCGGGGAGAATTGGTGAACTCCTGGGAAGAGTGACTTGCCAGAGTTTCCAGGAACAGACCGTGCGGCGCGTCAAATTCGATCCGCACCGTAAGGTCATCGATCTTCGTGATTCGACCGACTGAACGATGCAGTCGCATCGGGGATGAGGTTGGAAGGAACTGGGACCCTTCGAATGCCGGGTCAGCGGCTTCGTTCTCCCACCAATACATGATGTCATCGGCCGTAAACGGATGCCCGTCCGACCATCGCATGCCTTTCCTCAATTTGATTGAAAATATGCGATGATCCTCACTGGCCACGCAGGACTTAGCAATGTGGGGAACAATCGGGTAGCCAAATGGCGACCACCGAAACAAGGTCCCCGCCGACATGCGCCCCGTGATATTGTTCGTTTCACGCGTCGCGTATCCCGATTGAAGCCAGGTGCCACCGTAGGTTCCGATCCCGTCGACACCCTCCAGGACGAGCGGTTCGGATCCGACTCGTTCCGCCACCGGAGGCAAGTGACCCTCGTCAACCAGGTCTCGGAGTATCGGTGATTCACCATCCGGAAACCAAGCACCGGACGTCCCCTCGAAATAATCGACCTCGCGATAAATCACCGTCGGATTCTCCAGATCAATCCTGGTCTCGCGGGCGGCCATGACTTCGGAGATCATCTCTTCGGGATAGATGATCGGGGTCTTCTCCAGTCGCGGTTTTACCAGCCAGCCACAAACATAGCAGAATAACCAGAATCCGGCGAAAGCGACCAGGAGTTTTGCAGAAAACTTTGCCCACCCCCGGACTCCACCGGAGACCTGACTTGCAATCTGCATATTTGATTTGGAGGTCATCGCATCAATCAGAACAGCCCAATCCTGGGTGATGGCCGAAGCGGAGACAACACGTTCGATGGCCGGCCGGACTGGGAGTCCAGCCACCTCATTCGCTCCGCAGACCCCACGATTTCATGAACATTCTGGTTTTCAATTGACTTTATGGTATACCAAAATTTATCTATTAAGGAAGATCAAGACCGAAAGCATTCGGCACTGGATATCAGTGCTTTCCATCTCCCACAATCATGACTGACGAAAAGCTGCCTGAGGTCGACGAACTCGATCCGCTGATTCCCAAAATTAAGACTCAGCAGATCCTGGTCGAATCGAAAGAACTCAGCGGGAAGCAATACCTGGGCTTCCCCTGCCTGATCCGGGTATCCGACTCCGAAATCCTTATTTCTTTCAAACGGGGCACCGACCACGGCAGCGATGGCGAGGCCGACCTGGAACTGGTGCGATTCGACACGGTTGCAAACAGGGTGATCGAACAGACCACCCTCGCCCACCAGGATAGGCGAATCATGCAGATGGGAGAATGGGTGCGATTTTCCAACGGGGATATCGCCAACTACATCGACGTCCAGTTGACCGGAATCAAGAAACTGAGCTACCGAACCGGAATTCTGGGCTGCCGGAGTCGGGACGGAGGCACGACCTTCTCCGGCCTCATACCATTGGGAGTCGTCGACGGGGTCGAATACGGTTACGCGTTCGATCACGTGACCGAGGACGGCACCACCTACATGCTGGTCATGACCTTCGAATACCTGGCCGGACAGCGCGGATCGGTCGATGTCATCAAGACCGAGGACCACGGCTCGACCTGGCGGTTCGTGAAGAACCTCTCCCTGGAGTTCGGTGACATCAGAATCAACGAATCCACATTCGTCAGGTGGGGCGACAAGTTCCTCATTTCAACCCGTGGTTACGACGCCGTGGAGCGACTCCACGTGACCGATTCCGATTTCAATCTCATAGAGCAGGTCAACCTCACCGAGGTGCATCCATTCATCGGAAAGGAAATCGGCCGACCCCGGCTCTTTGAGCGCGATGGACACTTCTACCTGATGGGTCGCAATTGTCCGGTGAGGGCGGACGAGCAACGGGTCATGCAGCAGGCGCTCTTCCGGATCGACCCGGCCGATCTCACCATCACCTCCTACGTGATTCTCGACAATCACGAGGAGGGTCTCGTCATCGACGGGTATTATCCGGTCCCCTACTGGCAGGAGGACGAAAGGGGCACCCTTTTCAATGTCATCGATTACAAATCCGTGGTTTCGCGGTTTCCGGGACCGAATATCGTGAGATCCGAATTTCATTGGGACGAAGTCCGCTGATTCGCCGGAAGGAACGGAAACAGAACCATCAACACGAGAATCTAATGATATGATCCGATCAAGGGTTCGGGAAAAGCTGGCCAACGATGAACCGGTGATGATGTTCAAGGTCTGCTACAATGATCCGGAGATCGTTGAGATGGCGTGCGTTCTGGGCTTTGATGCGATCTGGATCTGCACCGAGCACAAGAAGATCGATCCGGTCATCCTCGATTCAATGATCCGCGCCTGCCGCCTGACCGGAACGGATGCGATTGTCAGAGTCAAACCCTCCAATCACTCCGATGTACTCCCCTTGCTTGAGATGGGGACCAGAGGTCTGTTGATACCCCATATCAGATCGGCGGAAGAAGCGGCGACGATCGTTGAATACGCCAAATTCACGCCGCTGGGCAAGCGAGGGCTGGACCTGATACACCCTGATTCCGGATTCGGAACCGTCCCCCTCCGCCAATATCAGGCTGAGGCGAACGCGAACACGACGATCATGGTTCAGATCGAAGACAAGGAGGCCATTCCGCATATCGACGAAATCGCTTCGGTCGAGGGCGTTGACGGTTTGTTTGTCGGTCCGGGCGATTTATCCAATGACCTCGGGCATGGCGGAGAACCCACCCATCCGAGCGTTGAGAAAGTGATCGATAGGGTTGCGGATTCCTGCCGGAAACACGGCAAGATTGCCGGGATAGCCGCCGGCAAGCCCGATCTTGCCCGATCCTATATCGAAAAGGGATATCGCTTCTTCGGTGGGGTCAGCGATTATCGCTTCCTGATCAATGGCATCCGCGATTCGATCGAGAATTTTCAGGGAGCCGGATTCTCGTTCGGCAAGTGAGAAACCGTCTCTGATACCGGTTCGGTTTCAGAATCACGCATGAGTCATCTCGAGACCCGGAACCTGACCTGCGATGTCCTTGTGGCCGGAGGTGGTCCGGCCGGTGTCCCTTGTGCATTGGCCGCCGCTCGACTTGGCGCCCGCGTCATTCTCTGCCAGGACCGACCGGTGCTTGGGGGCAATGCATCCAGCGAGGTCAGGATGCACATCGTCGGCGCCAATGGCATGAAGAACGGTGTTCCACTTGAATCCGAAGTGCGTGAAGGAGGTATCATCGAGGAGGTCCGGCTGGAGCAGTGTCGCCACAACCCCCAGCGTTCGGCCTCCATGATGGATCTCACACTCTACGACCTTTGCCGGTCGGAACCCAACTTGGATCTATACCTCAACACAACCGTGACCGGTGTAGAGATGTCGGGCGCCACCATTGCCACCGCAATTGCGGAACGCCAATCAACCCGGAGCCGGTTTCTGATATCTGCCGGGGTTTTCGTCGACTGCACCGGCGACGGCAGACTGGGGTTCGAAGCGGGGTCACCACATATGTGGGGTCGCGAAAGCAAGGATGAGTACGGAGAGACATTGGCCGTCGAGGAAGCCGACCGAAAGACTCTTGGTTCATCGCTCCTTTTGACCGCTCGCAGACACGATCGACTCATGCCCTTCAAGGCCCCGGCGTGGGCAAGAAAGTTCAAGCCCGACGATTTCAGGTTCCGCCCGTTCGCCAGGACCGGGAGTGACATGGATCTCGATTACGGATTCTGGTGGGTTGAATGGGGCGGTTGTCTGGATACGATCAAGGATAATGAACGCATTCGCGACGAGTTGCTTTCCATCATCCTCGGCGTGTGGGATTTTATCAAAAACGAATCCGATGCCGACGCCTCAATCTGGGCCCTCGACTGGTTCGGGTTTCTTCCCGGCAAGCGGGAGAGCCGACGGTTCATCGGCCGGCACGTTCTGAGTGAGCGCGAGCTCTTTGCGTCACATCCATTCAAAGACGCGATCGCATACGGGGGCTGGCCCATCGATACCCACCCACCCGAGGGCGTCGATGCCCCCGGCGAACTCCCCTGCCAGCAGAACCTGCTGCCGCTTCTTTACAGTATCCCACTGCGCTCCTGCGTTTCACCCGATGTGCGAAACCTGATGTTCGCCGGTCGAAACATCTCTGCCACGCACATCGCGTTCGCATCCATACGGGTGATGGCAACCTGTGCCGCTGTCGGCCAGGGCGTGGGCACCGCCGCCGCCTGCGCCATCCGCGAGGGTATCGCACCAATCGAACTCCCGGAAAACAGCGGTTTTGTCCAGAGCATCCAACAGCGCCTGCTCCGCGATGACTGTTACCTGGTGGGACACCTGAATGAGGATCCCGATGATCTGGCGCATACCGCAACCGTGTCCGCCTCAAGCGAACGACCGGAAGGCAGCGCGCTCAATATTCTCAGTGGCCAGACCCGATCCGTTCACGGCACCCGGATCGGCCAGAGCTTCGGCAGCGAGATAGGTCACGAAAGCACCGGCGCTTCTGACTCCTATATTCACGCACCGAACGGGCGGGCCTATCCCGGAACCCATCGGTGGATCAGTGAGCCGGACGCCGGCTTTCCGGCCTGGATCGAACTGTCGTGGAAAAACGCGGTTCCCGTTCGTGAGATCCAATTGATATTCGACAGTGAAATGCATCGCCTGTTCACGCTGACCCAATCCGCGGGCAATGCCGGGCGCATGAACTGGGGAGTGATTCCACCATCCCTGGTCAGGGACTACGTCGTGTCCGCGGAGGGACCGGGCGGGGAGTTCGAATGGATCAGCGTGACCGACAACTACCAGCGGCGACGGGTGCACACGCTTGCGGAACCCCGCCGGATTAGTCGCCTGCACGTTGAAGTAAAGAGCACTCACGGGCTGGACCATGCCCGCATCTTCGAGATCCGCGCCTACGGGGCGACTGAGGAAAGTAGGAATTAAGAGTTAAGATTGCAGAAGTCGGAGACTCATGATCTCCGCTGCCTCTCGGTGCGGGTTTTCAAACGCAGGCCCGATGATGCGGACTCTGAGTTCTTATGTCCCGATTCTTCGTGTCCTTAGGGACCTTCTGTTCAAAAATTCCCTCCCCACTTCTTAATTCATAATTCTCCCTCCCCACTTCATCCGCGGCGCGCCGGGCCCTCCTTCGCGTAAAGCTCCGGCGGGTAGACCGTCACGCCCTACCTTCATCTTCTTCCCTTCTTCCATCCATCCAGCTTGTCCCGGCGTATCGTAGAGAAGCCGGATCTTCCCACTTCTGCCTTCTAACTTCGAACTTCTTACTTCAGCCACCCCCTCCC
>QNAI01000051.1 GCA_003641745.1 Verrucomicrobiota bacterium
ACGGATTGAAACACTCGAGAAAGAACAGCACGACCTGACCGTGCGGTTGGGCGATCCCGGTCTCTATCAGGACGAACCCGAAGTTGTGCCGGAACTGAAGGCGCGGATCGAGGCGATTGAAGCTGAACTGCTCCAGGCCTTCGAACGCTGGGAGGCACTCGAAGGACGGGGTCATTGCTCATGACCCTCTCGAAGCCCGAATCGGGGCTCACCCGCCCGAAATCGGGTGGACGAGACCGTTTCGCACCCCGCAACAGGCCGGGAAGGTCATCCAACCTCCGATCGCCACGGTCCAGAGTTCGCCGAGATCGGTGTAGTACTCGCTCAAACCGCTCTTCATTGAAGCGATCACGCGAGGCAGGTCTTCGTTCTTCATGCCGACCGGGTTTGTATTGACGAAGGGGATACTGGTCCAAAGGACCGCCTCTGGTTCGAGCAGGAAAAGGCCGAATCGGGCCGGGTCGTTTGCCATGGGCGATGCCGGAACCAGGCTGTATTGGTGGATGGTGAGAAAGTCGATGAACTCCCGGTTGTCGCGGAGGTAGTCGAAGGTCAGATTGAGCTCGCTCTGGTTCTCGCTGGGGAATCCGGCGATCAGCATGACCGCCGTTTGAATTCCGTTTTTCTTGCAGGCCTTGAGGATACGGCGGGCCTTGTCCGGGCGGGTCGGCTTGTTCATCGCCACCAGAGTGTCGATCGATGCGCTTTCCAGGCCGAAGCGCAGAGTGCGGCAACCGGACCGCGCCAGATCGGAAATGACATCGTCCCGAAAACCCGGATCAAGAAGGACTTCGGCCCCCCATTCGACGTCGAGGCCGGATTCGATGATCGCAGTGGCCAGAGCATGCAGATCCCGCGGTCGGTAGGAGTCGACCGGCAGGTCGAACCAGTTCGAACCGGTCTCCCGCATCGCGACCCGCATGTCCTCGATCGCCTGGTCAACGGACCGGGTGCGGTAGGTGGCCGCCGTCTGGCAGGAGATATTGCAGTAGGCGCAGCGCCCCCAATAGCAACCTCGAGCGAGGGGAAGAGGTATCGGATATTTGGGCACGAGATAACGGTCGAGATGAAGTCCGTCCGCCGTCCACATGGGCGTAGGCACCCGGTCCAGGTCGGTATGGGTGAAGGATTGGGCGCTGGCGCTGGCGCGGGCGAATGTGTCCGCGGGCAGGTAGCAATTGTGAATCGCCTGCACCGAACCTTTCCCCCCGAGTACCGCCTCGAGCCATGACGCCAGCGCCTCTTCCCCGTCATGCAGGATGATCGCATCCGCAGGCAGGAGGGACGAGGGGATGCGACCGACATCGTGTTCCACGGCGGTAAGGTAGGCGCCACCCACGACGATTGGCGTATCTGGAAGATGTTCGGCTATCTTCCGGGCGAGAGTAAATCCGGGCATGACCTGCGAAAAATAGGTCAGGCTGATGCCGACGGCCCGAGGCTTGGAACGACGTAGACGTGGCAGGACGAACTGCTCCGTATATTCCAGGTATGGATTCTGGGCGGGGTCGGAAAGGGCGTCCTCCAGATTCCCGAATGACCGGAAAGCGCTGTTGACCCCGAAATGGCGGAAGTCGTGCTCATAACGTCCACGCGACGCGGCCGTGATGACGATGCCCGCGTTGTTGATTGTCTCAAACGCCCAACGCATACGATCATGATCCTGTGCCACGCCAGGTGTCCGCAGGGCGTCCTTTGCGCTGTCGATGTCATCCACCACCCGAACGGAGGTGTCGCGAAGAGTCTCGTCGGTTGATTCGCGCAGAACGATTTCCGCCCGGCCGCGGAGGTATTCAGGCGAATGAAAATGGTGGAACGCATCGATCGCCATGTCCCATTGATGTGCGTCCCAACCAGATGCCCGGAGATAAGCGGTCAGGACTGAGAGTCCGGACGTGGCCTGGCCGAAGTTGGCTACCGGAGGAGAGATCAGGAGCAAGTCCATGGGCTATCAATTAGACAGAGGTTGGAGGAAAAGGGAAAATGATTCCGTAAGGTTCCGGTAGACCATCACGCATGAATTGATGGGTAAGGGTGGAGAGGCCTGTCATGGCATGCCGAATGGGTTTATCCCTCGATGGGCAGTTTGATCGAGGCGTAAAGCCTCTCCTACAAGGTCTGAATGGATGATCTCTCGGTCCGACCACCGCCGGCGGGAAGGCACTCGCCGTCGGTTGGTCTTGACCGTCATGCCCGGAAAAACACCATGTTCTGAAACCTGAAGACATGGCACGTCCCAACGTTCTCCTCATCTGCGTCGACCATTGGCCCGGTTCTCTTCTGGGCGTGGAAGGGCACGACCCTATTCTCACCCCCACCCTGGACGAGATGGCCGGCAGTGGGGTGCGGTTCACCCAGGCTTACTCCTCGACCCCAACCTGCATCCCGGCCCGTCGTGCTCTCATGACCGGCACGACCGCCCGCACCCATGGCGACCGGATATTCAATGAGCACCTGGAAATGCTCCCGGAACTTCCCACCTTGCCGCAGACCTTCCGCGACGCCGGTTACCAGGCCTACGCTGTGGGCAAGCTGCACGTATACCCTCAGCGCAGCCGTATCGGTTTCGATGAAGTGATCCTCAACGAGGAAGGCCGACACCATCTGGGCGCGGGCCGTGACGACTTTGAACGCTTCCTCGAGCGTGAAGGATACAGTGGACAGGAGCTCACCCACGCGATGGGCAACAACGAATATGTCACCCGGCCCTGGCACCTGCCCGAATCCTGCCATCCGACCAACTGGACGGTGCGGGAAATGTGTCAGGTCATCCAGCGGAGAGATCCCACCCGACCGGCATTCTGGTACTGCTCCTTCGTCACCCCGCATCCCCCCGTCACTCCGCCGAAAGACTATTTCGACCTTTACTGCCACCTCGGTGTGGACACTCCCTTCAGTGGTGAATGGGCGCAGGACTTTGACGAATTGCCCTACGCCCTCAAACTGCACCGGGGGCGCAGTCGTAAGCCGAAAACGCCGAAGGAGATCGCTCTGGCGCGCATCGGGTTTTACGCCCAGTGCACCTACATCGACCATCAGATTCGACTGCTGATCGGAACCCTGCGCGAAGAGGGTCTGTTGGACAACACCATCCTGATGTTCACCTCCGACCACGGCGACATGCTCGGCAACCATGGCCTCTGGGCCAAACCCCCGATGTACGAATGGTCGGCCCGGATTCCGATGATCCTGGTTCCCACCGCAGACAGCGAAGAGGTGGGCCACCACAGGACTGACGATCGCCTGGCCGAATTGCGCGACCTCATGCCCACCCTCCTGGACCTCTGCGACATCCCGGTTCCAGAAACCGTGGAAGGTCACTCGCTCATCTCCGATATTCGACGCGATCACCTGTACTGCGAACACTTCGAAGATGACCGGGCCCAGCGAATGGTGCGTGCCGACCACTTCAAGATTATCTGGTATCCAACCGGCAACCGCCTCCAGCTCTTTGACTTGGAAGCAGATCCCGAGGAACTGCACGATCTCTCCGAGGACCCCAGGCATGCGGACACCCGCGAGCGCCTCACCCGCCTTCTCATCCGGAACCTCTACGGCACGGATCTCGACTGGGTGCAGGATGGTCGACTGATCGGTACGCCGGACAAAGTCTTCAGGGTCGCTCCCAATCGCGGCCTCAGCGGCCAGCGAGGTTGGCGGTAGCGGGGGGCATTCCCGAATCGCGATCACGCCCAACCTCAGCGATATCGACCGAATTCGAGGTAGGCATCGAACAGTGCCTCGATATTTTCGGTGGGCACGTCCGGCAGGAGATTGTGGGCGGTGCCGAAGATATAGCCGCCGCCTTGCCCCAACGTTCGGACGCGCGTCCTGACTTCCTCGACGATATCCGAGGGACTCCCATTGGGCATGGTATGCTGTATGTCGATCCCGCCCTGAAAAGCCAGGTCCGCGCCATACTCATGTTTCAGTTTCGCCAAGTCCATCGCTGCGGGCTGAAGCGATTGCAGGATATCCAGGCCGCAGTCGATGAAATCGGGGATCAGGTCCGTCACATTGCCACAGGTATGATACATGGTCTTGAGGCCATAGCGGTGCGCCAATTCGATATGCTTGCGGAAATTCGCTTTGAAGTATTTCCGATACATTTCCACGCTGACCCACAGGCCATGCTGAGTGCCCATGTCATCGCCCATGAAGAAAATGTCGATGTGGCCGTCCGCAGCCTTGAAGACGCGCTCATTGTACTCCGCGTAGTAGGTGGTGATGTGCTCAATGATGCATTGAGCGATATCGGGGTGCAGGAGCAGATCTTCGAGGAATTCCTCCATGCCCCGGAGGTAGGTGGCAGGCTTGAGTTGGGCGGTCCGGTCAAGTCGATCCCCACCGTTGACGACCGCGCAGCCCGATTTTTTGGCGCGAAGACACTCGGATTTGACGCCCGAGTAATCCCACAACTCCCAGCTTGGCCAACCGGCGTATCGTTCGACGTCACGTACGGACTGACAATTGCGCAGCGGCGCCTTGTGAAGATGGCTGTAGGTCCAGGACCATGGCCTGCCGTTCCTGTCGACATCGCTGACCGTAATCGGCTGCCGCAGGACGCCCCAATGGTCTTCGATCATCCCGTCGTCGTGGATGTGGAGCTGCTGACCGGCGAACGAAGGGCCCATCACGTAACGCAGATCCACGTTTAATCGCCGCCGCAGCTCTTCCTTGTCAGACAGGCCGAAATGGTCGATGAGCCGCTGCGTCACCGGTTCGACCGCCCAATAGTCTATCGGGATGCGATCGGACTCGGCATGGCCGATAGCGGCCAGCACACGTTCCCTGGAACGGGCTGATGCGGCGTCGCTTTCGACTCGATTGTGGTAATTTGAGGACACTTTGATTGCCTCGGGACTTTAAGCAGAGTCTTTCAGTCCTTGTCTTCGAAGATATGGATCTCAGGCTTTTCTTTTACACCTGCCTCCTGCATAGTTGCCTTTAGTTCCTTTGAACGAAGAAAGGCTCTTGCCTTGTCGGCCGACTCCCAGGTGAAGAGGAGACAGAGGTTGTTTGGTTGTCCGACGGTATGCCCAATCTTGAATGACTTCTCACCGCCCGCCTTCCGGGTCTTCTTGAAAGCGTCAAAGGCGTCTCTCCATTTGGCATAGTTCTTAACTTTGTGGCGAATAAACAATCTTGTCATGGCGCGGTTGATAATGCCGGGAGCGTTCCCATGCAAGATTTTCACACGCGGCCCGGTTTCTTCACCATGCAGGCACCCTGGTCCGTATGCCATCGGCTGGCTCACTCGGTTTTCTCTGTGTTTGGCTGCCGTGAAGACAGCCTCTTAGCGAATATACCGGCAATTTGAGGTTTTGGTTGGTCCTTTCCTGCTCGACAGCACGCCAATCTTGGGGAGTCCTTCCCAGATGGCTTGGTTGACCTGCAATCCGAGCAGCTCTCTCTTGATTTCGCAGGGCGGAATATACCCTGCGGGGATTTTGGGACGGTCTCTTATGAAGACCCATCTGACGGAGATCGGGTTAACCGTGCTGCTGTGCGGTTTCGGCATCGCTGATATGTGGGCTGATGCTCCGAAGTATGGGCTGGAAGAGGGTGTGGGTGTTGAGAGGACCGGGGGGTGAGTTCATGAAAAACCTGGTGAGAATTTTCGGACTGGTCGCGGTTTGCGGCATCCGGTTGGTTTCAGGCGGTTCACCGGTTGTTGCCACGGAGCAGGTCATCAACCTGGAACCGGGACGACACCTCTTCATTGACGACACTATCGTGGGGCAGTCCGACGGGCTCAAGTCCACCCTGCATCGGCCGGTTAAACTGGGGCATCCAATTCTTAAGGGAATGGGTTCGGACGATGACAATTTCCAACCTTACGCGACGGTTCTTTACGATGAGGAGCGCAGGCGCTTTCGGTTATGGTATTGCAGCCGGAAGAGCAAGGATGCGGGCATTTTCCTCTCTTACGCGGAGTCCGTGGACGGTATAGAATGGGAGAAGCCGTACCAGGAACTGTTTGAACTCCACGGTTTCGGTTCCTGCGTGGTGGATGAAGGGCCCGCCGCAGCGAATCCCGCGAGACGTTACAAGATGATCTACTGGGAACTGGGTCGTCCCCATCGGCGCTATTACGACGATGCCGCGGCCGGAGTCGGCGTTGCCTTTTCGCCCGACGGATTGAATTGGACCCGGCATCAGCCTCATCCCGTGTTACCGGATCTTTGGTCTCATAGCGTCAAGGGTGATCCCGATGGCGGGGGCAGCATCAGGTGGCGCGAATATGCCGCGGATATTGTCCACGCGACTTGGGATCCGCTTCGCAATATCTACGTCGCTTATGTCAAGAGCTGGACTTGGCCGCCCGATGAATTCGGTTATGTTTCGCCCACCAGCGACGGATTGGGCCGGCGTTTGGCCAGTATGACAGTCAGTCCGGACTTCGTGCATTGGAGCAAACCGGTGCGTTGCTTTGTTCCCCGTCCGGATGATTTTTCATCGATTGAGTTTTATGCCTGTCGGGCCAAACCGCGCGGGAACCAGATGATCAATTTTGCCTGCATTCTGAACGAGGAGATCGCGGGCTCCGGTGGCAGCGGTATTGGATATACTGTGCTGGCTGTTTCCAGCGACCTCGTTCACTGGAACCGCATGAAGGAGCCCTGGCTGCCGCACTCGTCCGAAAACCCGGAAGCAGCTGATCACGCTGTTGCCTGGGTGGCCGATGTGATAACCGTCGGTGACGAGGAATTCATCTATTACGGTGGCTACTCGGGCGGCCATAAGAATTTCGATGACCGTACGATCAATCTCGCCCGCTTGCGCAAGGACGGCTTCCTCTCGCGCGACGCCGGAAGGGAGGGAGGGCGGTTGCTGACAAAGGTCCTTCGAATGAAAGGCGGGGAGTTGACGATTAACGCTGATGTTTCCGGCGTCCTTCGGTTGCGCGTGTTGGAGCCGTCGGGTAAACCATTGGCAGGGTTTGGCCAGGGCGAGATCGAACCGATCAGAGGTGATGCGACCGATCACGCGGTCAAGGCCAGGGGTGATCTGGCCGGCCTCGCAGGTAAACCCGTGCGCCTTGAGTTTACCCTGCGTGAGGCCGAACTCTATGGTTTTGAACTGCTCGAAGCGAGGTAGATTCCCGGCATCCGCTACACCCTGTGTTGTTCAGACCGATGGGTGGGATATGGCTCGGATTCCTGGCCTTGACCGGCCGGAGATACCTTTCCTGAGCTATGTGAGGGTAGGTTGAAATGGACCCGTTGGTCGGCAGACGGGGCGCGGAATTCGAGCAGTCTCGATCGGGCTATGGTTGACCGATCGCTCCAAGTGCTCAGATTGGGAGCTACACCCCTATTACCTTATGGGCACCTTGAAAAATTGGAGCCTGTCAGGCTCAGATTATTCAAGATCCCCTTATGACAACTTTAGCCCGATACGATATACAACCCCACCATCGGCTCGACCAGACCCAGGTCGATCGATATATGGATGAGGGATACCTGATCTGCCCGGAGAGGGTCTTTGCGGATGAGAAATTTGAAAGGCTGAAGAGCCATTTCGAAGCCAAACTGGCCGTTCTCCCCGAGGGTGAACGACCCGAAGCCATGGACGTGCCCCATTTCACCGATCCCGCTTTGTTCGAATGGCTTTTTGCGGATGAGGTCCTGGACCTGATCGAGCCGATCATCGGTCCGGACATCGCACTGTTTGCCAGCCACTTTATCTGCAAGCCCAAGGGGGACGGACGCAAGGTTCCCTGGCACGAGGATTCCTTTTATTGGAAAGGCATGCTCGATCCGATGGAAGTCGTCACGGTCTGGTTGGCGATCGATCCTTCGACCGAGGAGAACGGCTGCATGTTCGTGAAACCGAAAACCCATCGAAAAGCCCATAAGGGATTTTCGCATTACGAACCGGTCGATGAGACCCGGAATGTTTTCACCACCGAGATTGTCGATCCCGACCGGAAGCCCTACGAGGAGGTCCCGGTGATCCTGGAACCCAACCACGCCAGCCTCCATGACGGTCGCCTCATGCACGGCAGCGCCGCCAATACCAGCAATATACGCCGCTGCGGTTACACCATGCGCTATATCAACTCAGGTTGCGTGCTCGACGCCGAAACCCGCGAGTTGCACCACATCTACCTCGCCCGCGGTAAGGACCGCGGAAATCAGGCTCAGAATTACGGCGATCCGACTGTGGCCTACCATGATTTAATGAAGCTGCGACGACAGCGCGGACGCCGTGGGCATTAGGGGGAAGGTAGAAGTGAGAAGTAAGAAGGCAGAAGTGGGCTGGACTTAGGAGTGATGAATCAGGAAGTGGAGCCGTGTAGCAACGTCGCTGTGCCGACGTTTTCCTGGTCTGTTGAATAATCCAGGAAGTTTCATCCAATGATGCGGTCACTTCGCTACCCCGGTTGTCTCACAAACTTCAGAAGGGTGCAGAGCAAGGCGTGGTCCGCGTTCTGCATGGGCGTCCCGATCGCGTGAGGGCATCGGGATAACCATGCGGGTTGCGGGCCGCAACGCAGCTATCCGCCCTTGTGGGGTTTGAGGTGTGGCCCGAACCCGCTCACAAACAGTGTGTATCTCTTTCTGACAATGCATAATGTTCTGCTTCACCTTCTTACAACTGTTAGGGGCACACCGGTGAGGCTTCCGGGCTAATAGACCTCCGATCTTACATCGTCGATCAGGTAGGCACTGGCCTTTGTCTTGACGTCCGCACCCGGCTGGTCCGCGTCCCAGACACCCGGTGCTGATGGTTCGCCCGGGAGCAGGTACTGGCGAACATCCATCCGCCAGGGGCCGGTCCGGAAGACGAGGCGCTGGGCCGCATCTACGTTGTTCTGGAGTTCGAGATCCGGATGGATGGTCCGGCCGTCAACCGAGCAGGAATAGGTTTCCTCGGCGCAGTCCAGTTCGATCAGGATCTCGTGCCAGGTTCCGATGTCGAAGGATCCGCGCGTTTCCTCGACGCCGTCGAGGTCGAATGCGATCTCATCCGGATCGAACCAGAGCCGCATGAGCCGTTCGCCGCGGGCGCCGTGGATTTCGAATTCCAGACCGTTGAGTCCGTAGGCCCTTTGAAGGAGTTTGAAGGTGACCCGGAGCCGTTGGGTGGCCGGGATGATGCGTTCCGCCTTGGCGTAGTCGTAGGGTTCCTCGTCGCGCAGTTCCAGGCATCGGTTGCCCGGATCCCAGGGATCAGGTACGATGGATACCGGCGCCCACTGGGGAACATATAGATTCCACCATTCGAGGTCGGCCTCGGAATCCAGCCCTTCGAACGTCTGATCCACGTGGCTGGTGACCGTCCCGGTGATGGGTACCCTGACATTGGATACCCAGAGGTCTTCCTTGTTGACGCTATAGGTCAGCCACAGGTGGTCTCCGGGCGGGTTTCCGTTTCCAGGCACGATTCCGCGTATGTACTGCGGGCCGAAGGCTTTGTTGACGCCGCGATAGCGCATGGGAGGCACCTCGGCGTGAACGTCGAGCAGATTGTTGAAGGCATGGCCATCATCACCTGTGATGACGACGAGGGGAAAGCGGTTCCGAAGGGTCGCGCTGTGATCGTAGACCAGGGCATAGTGCCCGTCGTCGGTTCGCTGCCCCCAGATTTTGGCAGAACTCTCGGGCAGGGTGTGAATGCCCTTGGTCCAGGTGAGCCCATCGTCCGGACTCAGCGTGGCCAGACCGTTTTTCCAGACGCCCACAGTGACACCGTCCGGCCGCTTGAAATAGCTCAACGCCTTGGGTTCGATGTATTCGGGATCGTCTTCGGGGATGGTGCCGAATGTCTTGGCTCCGGGGACAAGGTCGTCGGGGACCTGGTAGGCGAAGAACCCGTCATTTCCCCGATCATCCTCCCACCACTGCAAAGTTATCAGTTTGTCCAGGAGGAGCGCCTCGCAGGCGGCCACGAAACCGGGATCGTCACTTTCGGTGAAGAACGGGAACGGGGTGTTGTTTTCGTCCCAATCGGCATGGGAATTATAGCGGACGAAGAAAATCGGGCCGAGCGAGCCGTCCGCGTGGATTTCCCTCACGACACGCCCCAGCCCTTGGCCCCGGTTGGGTCCCCAGCGGACATTGGGGCAGTAACTGTAGAATCCGGAAGTGAGCAGGCGGCCGTCGGGAGCGACGTACCAACCCATGCGCTGGTGCATGATCGATCCGGTGCCTTCAGGGACGGGGTCCAGTTGCCGATCCCGGAAGTAGCGGGGTGGAGGCAGGATCTCCGGAAGAGAGACGACGGGAAAGGCGACGCCCGGTTTCTCCCAGTGGCGCCCGTCGGTTGAGCTGATCAGTCCTGTTCGGCCCGGGATTCCGTGTTCCTCCACCAGGTTGCTGACGTAGTTGAGCCAGAATCGACCGTTCCAATGGGCGAGCATGGGTGCGTGGTTGTAGGTCCATCCCACCGTCCCGCCTTCGGGCGCCATGGTCCGGTTGGCTCGAAGAGCCTGGTACCTGTGCACCCCGACGGCCTGGCGAAAACCTCCGTGATGGAAACGCGGATCGGCCGATTCATCGCCGGTATAGATGACCGGCTCCGCCTGACTTTCCTCGAATGAGGGCGGCATGGCACAATTGACCGTACTGTTTTCGGCGATAGAAATCAGAAGGATGACCGCAAAGCTGTGGATGATGGTTGTGCGGGTGAGAGGGTGGGGGTTTCCCGGGTTTGGTTTCATCTTGAGAGAAGCAGCAATCGGTTTCGAAATCCGGCCAGATCGGCGGGGTTGGATTCCCCCGTGTTTCTTCAAGGACACTTTGATCGATTGACCGGTGACTGGCAAGCGGGTAACAGCCTCGAGTTGATCAAAGAGCCTCTGCATTCTTGATCCTTGCCCGTGGTCGGAGTGATCCCCAGGATCTTCGGGCATGAGTCGGATGAAAGGGTACGGTCGCCTTGGGACAGGAGAAACGGTTTTCGAGGATTCGTGGTCTCGCGGGAGCCCGACCCTCCGACTTGCAGGGGCGTGCCTTGCCTGCCACGGCGTGGCGGAGCATAGACGGGTGTGCGCCCTTGAGCACTGCGCCGGAGTTCTTTCACGCAATGGTTGAGCGGGGCGAAGAGAACCGTCTGGTTCGCGGCTCGCTTCAACGCGCCTGGCGAAACCTGACTTGGATTCTGGAAAGGTGGCGCCAGCTGTCAGGCCCCGTACTGACCTACGAGGCCTGGTTTTCGATTCTGGCCGTCTCCGTGATGGTGCCCGCCACAGCCTGGTTGATGAACCGGCTGGTGGCTGCGAGCGGTGGGGCGGCGGTGGGTAACACGGAAATGGTGGGTTTCTTCATGTCGGCCCCCGGTTTGGTCTTCCTGCTCCTGGCGGTTGGCTCGGCGGTCACCTTCCAGTATGCCGAGTACTCGGGACTCCTGGTTATTCTGCGGGCGTTTTCCCACGACCAGAAGCGGGACATTGGCGATGGGCTCTGGCGCAACTGGGTTTACATGCCCAAACTCGCCCGATTAGGTGTGCTCCAGACCCTGGCCTACGGGGCCGGGATAGCCCCCTGGCTTGGCGGATGCGTGTTGATCGAGGCGCATTGGCTCGGTGCGCACGATATCAACTACTACCTCACCGAGCGGCCACCGGAATGGTTCGTGGCCCTGGCGGTCGCCGGCCTCTGGACCCTTCCCTGGCTGGTTGCTGCGATCGGCCTGTTCGTTCGCTGGATCCACTCGGTTCCACTGATCATATTTGAGCAACGCTCTGCCCGGGAGGCCTTGGCCGTCAGCTGGCAACGATCCCGCGGATCCGTCTGGCGGTGGGTCCTAGTTCTGGTGATCTGGAACCTGATCACCATTGGGGCATTCTTCGTTCTCGGCGCCCTGATCCGGTGGATTGCCGCCAATTTACTTGGAACGGATCTCGGAAGCCTCCAGTGGACCCTGGTCGTCGTCTTGACGGCTTTGGGCGCGATCGGTCTGGTTGGCCTGATTTCCCTGATCATCGGCAAGGTGGGCCTTGCCCTGTTGGTGCTGGTCGCCTACGAGGCGGAAACTCCACCGGAGCAGGAATCAATGCCGCCGCCAGTCCCGGGCTGGATGGAGCGTCTTCGTCCCGGGAACGTTCGCGTCACCGCCAGGGCCCTGGTCGCCGCTCTCCTGGTTTTCGGGTTCTTTTGGCTGAATGAAGTCGTCGATAAGATCATCCCGGGCGATGCGCCGCAGATCACGGCGCATCGCGGCAGTTCCCATGCCGCTCCTGAAAACACCCTGAGTGCGCTGCGGCAGGCCATAGAGGATGGAGCCGACTACGCGGAAATCGATGTCCAGACCACGGCTGATGGTGCCGTTGTCCTTCAGCACGATGGCGATTTCATGCGGGTGGCCGGAGACTCCCGCAAAGTGGAGCACCTGACCCTGGATGAAGTGAAGTCCCTGGATGTGGGCCGCTGGTTTTCGGAGGAATTCATCGGAGAGCGCGTCGCCACCCTGGAGGAGGCGATCGCGGTCTGCCGAGGCCGACTGCGCCTGAATATCGAACTCAAATACAACCGCACAGATCCCGAATTGGCTGGTCGGGTGGGTGAGATACTGCGGCGGGAGGCCTTCACCGATCAGTGTATTGTCATGTCCTTGAACTGGGGGCCGCTTCAGGAGTTCGGATCACTTTTCCCCGAGGTGCCGGTTGGTTTTATCGTATTCAAATCTTTGGGACGACTGGCGGCGGAGACAGCGGATGCTTTCAGCATGAACGCGGGGCAGATAACGCCCGGGCTGGTCCGGTCGATCCAGCGACGGGGGGCACAGGTGCATGTCTGGACGGTCAATGATCCGAGCCTGGCTCTTCAGATGATTGAGTTCGGGGTGGACAACCTGATCACCGATCGACCGGGTGACATGAGACGGCTATTGGACGACTGGGAGTCGCTGAAGGACTCGGAGAAGGTCGCGCTGCAACTGCGGCGCCTGCTCCTCCCGGTTGAGGAACTGGTGGCCGGGAAGTTGTAGGGAAACTCTGGAAAGGGGTCAGGTGGAAAGGGGGCAAGCAATGCCCCTTCTGGTTGCTATCCGGTCACCCCAGCCAGGCCATGGAAGCCTCAACTACAAACTACACGGCCTGACCCCGTCGCAGCCCTCGGTGTTAGTGTTGAATAGGATAAATGGAGGCTATTCGCTCCTCATGCGGTCACAGTAGTAACGCACGTTGTCCCATTCTGCGTCAGGCGCAATACGATGATCCACACAGGGAATAAATCCGCCCAGAGCTTCCAATTCCTTGAGCCGATCGACTTCTTCATCAACGGCTCTTCTGTCGAGGGCAAATACCCGTTTATCCATGCCGCCGACCCCGCGGACCGACCTGCCATATTGTTTTCTCCAAGGAAGAAGATCCGCCTGCCAGGTGCCCACTTCTATCGGAAACATGGTGTTGACACCGTTTTCGACCCAGATGGGTACAAGTGCGTCAATCTTTCCGTCAGAATCCAGCGAAACGATGTCAATCCCGTGATCGGCCATGAGACCGGTTATTTTCTTGTACCAAGGGCCTACTTTCCCGGCAAAAACCACCGGTGAAATCAGGGGACCGTGATTGAAGCAGATATCTTCCCAGAAGTGACCGAAGTCGAACTCTATGCGGCAGCTCAGAAGATATTGAGTAACCGAAAAAGATAGTGCGCCGACTGTATGTATCATTTCATCAAACAGATCTTCATCGTCTTGCTGCACATAGCTGATTCCCTCGAGACCCATGGCATTTCTCAGTTGCCCGAACAGGCTGCCCGCAAACAGACCCAGCGGATCGGTTCTGGTCTCCGATTCTGAGGCATATGCTTTCATCAGATCTGCATCAAAACGATCCTCGCTGAACTGGAGGCGCGGCAGGAACAGTTCTTCCCAGCTCTTGCGGTCTTTCAGGAGATGATCGTACTCATTAGGAATGGAACGGACTCCGGGAACCTCCAGTTCCACAACGCCATATTGGTTCATTACCTTTCTGGATCCGTCCTCCAGAGTCTCCAGGACCTTTTTTTCAAACAACGGATAGATCGCCGAAAGAATGTCCGATTTGTCGCGAACAACAGAGAACCAGTTGAAATCGAAGCCAAGTTTGGCTGAAAGCGCCTTCTCCTGCTCGTTCCCGTCGGACACACCTTCAATTTCTCCAGGGGTAAGATGACCCTCGTCCCGCCATTTCTCGAGTGTCTCCTGCCAATACCCGAAGTGGACTACTGGCATGCGATCATAATCTTCATAGTGGAGAATTGCTTTTACCCGTTCGCGATTATTCATTTTCTTCACTTCACTTGATTATACGATAATTTGGCAGTCATAGCGTCGAGTCTTCTTCACGATGGTTCTCCTTTGACGGAAAACCGTCTCATTCGCAAAGCGAGACAAAAGGGTCAGGGCGGAATGGCACTAAGTTAAGCACCGGTCTGGGAATTTTCGACGAGGAACAGTCGACGGGGTCATTGCTCATTATCTTGCATGCCAATGCGAGATATGTGCTTTGACCCCCTCGATGCCAGGTTGACCGGAATTCCTCCTGGACTCCCCTTAACTTTGTGCCATTCGGGTCAGGGCGTGTAGTTTGTAGTTGAGGCTTCGATGGTCTTGCTGGTGCGGAGCGCCGGGTACTCGACCAGTTCATAGCCGACTTTGGTACGATAGCCGAGCTTCGTGGCCATCATCATCGAGGCGTGGTTTCCGCGGTTGCAGCTCCAGTAGGTTTGGAACCCCATGGCTTCACAAGCTTCGATCAATTCGGCGGATACGCGCAGGCCGTGGCCGAATCGGCGGTGTTGCGGGTGGGTGACCGCGGCGATTTCGACCTGACCCTTCCCCCAGAATGCGGCGTAAGCCTCAGCCAGAATCGTCTCATTGCGGATCAGGCAAAAGCCGAGGCCGTGAATGAAGAAGCGTTGCAGGTCGCCGAAGACGCGTTCCATCTCATGGGTCCATTGGCATTTGCCGAGAAGATCCGAGGTGATCTTGCAGACCCGGACGCCATCCGACTCGGACGGTCCGATCAGATGAGTGGATGTATCGCGGTCGCGGAATTCCAGTCGCCCGATCGTTTTCGAACCGTCGGGCGGTGGATTCAATTTCGGGGACTGGTCGGCAGTCCAGACGAGATGGGCCTTCTGGTTTTCCCGGATTTTGGCCACGACCCGATCCAGGAAGCGTTGCCCGACACCCCGGCCCGCAAAAATGAAGCTGTGGTCGAGAGCCACAATGCAACCCGTCGGATGATGGGGGTGATTGACGTATGCGGTGCCCGGGCAGCGGTGTTCGAGCACCGATCGCGCCATGGCGATGCCCGGGGTGTCGGAATCGAAGAACCGCTCAATCCTTCCGTAGAATTCAGGAAATACCTGATCCATGGCAGGCGGCCGAAGGCGCCGGATAAGAATTGGCGCCAAGATCCGATTCGACCATGGACTCTGGCCGGCGGGACTCGGATTCAGTTGCTTTTCGAAGGCGCACGTTCAGGCACCTATTTCGGCTCAGGTCACCGGCATCTTGAGTCGCGAAGCGTCGTTCGAACGGGTTCTTTGTTGAAAAGTGGGCGTGTCCCCCTTGTCTTGACGACTTCCATGAAAATCAAAACCGGTCTCAAACCCAGGAGCCTGAATGCCAGAATCGACCGATTCTTCGAATTGGCGGCAGGAAAAATCCGTTCGATCGAAAAAAGCTGGAATCCGTCCCAAGGCACCCCGGTATTTACGGTGAAGGGAAAGTACACCTCGCAGGGTTGGACCGAGTGGACCCAGGGTTTCCAGTTCGGGTGTGCGATTCTGCAATACGACGCGACAGGCGAGGAGGCTTTTCTCGACTATGGCCGGAAGGCAACGGTCGACCATATGGCCTCCCACGTTTCGCACATCGGGGTGCATGATCACGGGTTCAACAACGTATCCACTTATGGGAATCTGCGCCGCCTGATGTTGGAGGGGCGCATCCCCTTCAACCAGGACGAACTGAATTTCTACGAACTGGCCCTTAAGGCATCCGGCGCCGTTCAGGCCTCCCGCTGGTCCACCACCGCCCACGGGACAGGTTATGTCTATTCCTTCAACGGACCGCATTCGCTTTTCTCCGATACGATACGCTCGATGCGGGCGCTGGTGCTGGCCCATCAACTCGGCCACGCATTGATGGGCGAGGGAGACAAACCGATCAACCTCCTTCACCGGGCGATCGAGCACGCCGTGACCACCAGTCGGTTCAACGTCTATTTCGGGGAGGGGCGGGATTCTTACGATGTGCGTGGCCGCGTGGTCCACGAATCCATCTTCAATCGGAACGACGGTCAGTACCGTTGCCCGAGCACCCAGCAGGGTTATTCGGCGTTCTCGACCTGGACGCGCGGAGCGGCCTGGCTCATCGCCGGCTATCCGGAACAGCTCGAGTTTCTCCAGACCGTCAAGTCATCCGAGCTGCGCAAAATGGGGGGGCGGGGGAAAGTCGAGAAGATGTTTCTCAATACCGCCCTGGCAGCGGCCGACCATTACATCGACGGCTACACGAGCCTGGATGGGATTCCTTACTGGGATGATGGCGCGCCCGATCTGCACCGACTCGGCAATTACCAGAAAAAGAAGGCCGATCCGTACAATGCATGGGAACCGGTGGACAGCTCGGCGGCGGCCATTGCCGCCCAGGGCTTGATCCGCCTGGGCAATTACCTGACCGGGAAAGGTGATCGGCAGGGCAGGAGGTATCTGCAGGCGGGACTGACCGTGGCGGAGACTCTCTTTGCCGAACCCTATCTTTCGACCGACAAACGCCACCAGGGGTTGATTCTCCATTCCATCTACCATCGTCCCAACGGCTGGGATCACACGCCCAAGGGAAGGAAGGTGCCCTGTGGCGAGTCCTCGATGTGGGGGGACTACCATGCGATGGAATTGGCCCTGCTGATCCGGCGGATGGCCACCGGCGGCGAATACCTGACGTTTTTCTGATCGGGATGACGCATCCGCACCGCAAGGAGCGAGAAAAGAGCCGGTTGGCCGGGCCTGTCGCTTGACCTTGGGCCCTTCGTCGCTTACCCCGTTGGATGCCGGTCGCTTGTGGCCGGTTTGGGAGAAGTTCTGCTGACCCCAGCCATGTTCCGACTTACCGACTTGACCTTGTCGGGGCGCGGGCCGCGTGCCTCGAGAATATCCTTTCCGGGGGCAATTGTATCGATTCTCCTGCTGGGAGCCTGCGCCACCACCCCTCAACCTGAACCTCCTGCTCCGGTCACCACGCCACCACCACCGGTTGTGACCCAGCCCGTCGAGCCCGAGCCCGAACCTGAGCCTCCCACGCCCGAACCCGTGGCGAGACCGATAACTGAGGAAGCGAAAATGCCGGCGCCGAAGCCGGAACCTGCGGTCGAAGTGGCGGAGGACCTGGTCCTTATCCTCTCGGGTCAACTTGGATTGCCGGTCGATGCCGTAACCATTGTTGAGGCCGTGGAAACGGTCTGGCCCAACGCCTGCCTCGGTTTTCCGGCCGAAGGTGAAATCTGTGCCGAGGTCCTGACCCCGGGATTCGCGGTCAGTCTTGAGGCGGACAGCCAACGCTACAGTTACCGGACGGATGAGACCCTTAATCGGATTCGCCTGGTTGCCGCACCGATTCCGGACATTGGAACGCCTCTCGCCATCTGGAAGGACACCCGCTCGAGTTTTGCCACTGCGACGGTGGGAACCCGGGGGTTCGCCTTGGGCCTGCGGGGTGGACCGCAGCTGGTCGTGTCCGGCGAATCTTCAAGTCGCGAGGAGATGATGGGACAACTCCTCGCACGGTTTGCTCCGTTTCAAGCGGTGACCGAGGCTGGGGCGATCGATTTCAGGGGAGAGGGGACGGAGGATGCCGGAGAGATTGAGCAACGGATGGTGGCCGAATGGGTACGAGGCTACTACCTGTCAATCTGGATCAACAGCGATCCCGATATACCGACCACCGTGCTGACCTGGGAACGGGTCGGAGGACTTGCCGGGTTCTGTGATATCGTGGCCATCCATGCCGGCGGCGAGGTTGTGGTGAGCGATTGTCGTGCGGGCGCTGATCGAATCCTGACCCGATCCTGGCTCAATCGCAGGCAGTTGATCGAAGTGTTTGGTTGGATGGATGAACTGGAGAGTTTCGAGTCGACCCAGACCGAACCGGCCACGGCCGATGCTCTCAGAATCTCGATCACGCTTCAGGCGAACGGATGGAAAAAAGTCGATCCCGAGGTCCTGGCCGCCATCCATCGGTTGGCCAGTGATCTCTACCTCCAGAGCTATGAAGAAGCCAACGGTCTTTGAGGATTGGGGACGAAGACTTGAGAACAAGGAGTGACGAAGCGGGATCACGGGTTTTAGTCCTCATCCTGATGGTCCTGGCAGGTTTCGGCCGCCCCGCTGCCGCCCGGTCCGAACCCTCCGAGGGTATGAGAAATCTGGATGCACTCTTTGAAACCGGTCAGGCGCTCTTCAATGCCTATGCTCCGGACGAAGCGAAGGAAACGACCCGGTTTCCGACCCGGGAGGAATGGGATGCATTCTGGGGGCGGATCGAAACGACGTTGCAATCGGATTCCCTTGGGGAGTGGGCGTGGATTCGCCCTGAAGCTGAGCGGGCGCTTGAGTTGTTGCGGGGCATACCGGGTGGGGAAGGCTATGCCGACTGGTTGTTTGAACGCCTGGACTATCTCGAGATGGCGGAGGGCGCCCTCGTCTATGTGATGGGTGACACGGCGCCGGTTCGGTCCGAGCCCGCGGGTCCCCGCCTGTCTCCTCCCTCGAGACGACCTTCTGTACCGGCGCCGAAGGCGTCGGAAGCCGTGCGAACGGCCCGTAATATTGAAAATTGGAAGAACAAGATCGGTTTGCGGCCGGCGCCCTCGAGAGCCCATTCCCTCGTTCCCCGACTCAAACCCATTTTCAAATCGGAGGGTATCCCTCCGGAGTGGGTATGGTTGGCCGAAGTGGAATCCTCCTTCAACCCGAAGGCAGTCAGTCCGGTCGGGGCCAAAGGTCTTTTCCAGTTCATGCCGACCACCGCCGAGCGGTTCGGGATGAAGACCTCCTGGCCGGACCAACGGACCGATCCGGTTCGAAGTGCGCGCGCCGCCGCACAGTACCTGAGAATTCTCTATCGCCAGCTCGGATCCTGGCCGCTGGCCTTCGCGGCCTACAATGCGGGCGAAGGCCGGGTCGGGCGCCTGTTGAAGAAACACGACACCCGCAGTTATGAGGGCATTGTCGACCACCTGCCAACTGAAACCCAGTTGTATGTGCCCAAGGTTTTTGCCACAGTAGCCGTCCGGGAAGGTATCGACCCGCTTCGTCTTCCTCCTCCCATTGCACGCTGATGAAAAACAAAACCATCCTGTTTCTTCTTTGCTCTGTCATGTTGGCCGGGGCCTGCTCTCGTCGGGAGAGTGCGGAACTGCCGTCGGATCTGGCTGAAAGAGCCACCCTTACAGGCCGGGAAGTTTCCGGGGCGTTCATGGTCACAATCAAGGGACGTCTTCTGGAAGCAATTGAGGAGGGCGGTCCGGTGGCGGCGATCCGGGTGTGCCACGAAGATGCCGGTGGGATCACGGCCTCGGCTGCCCAGCGGGCGGGTGTCATGGACTTGCGGCGGACGAGCATGCGTTTGCGCAACCCGGAGAACAAACCAACCGGGCTGGATGAGATCGCATGGGGGCATTTCAACGATCCGGACAGCGACGCTCGTCAAGAGGTTGAGGATTGGGTGACGGTTGATCCCGACGATGATGACCGCGTGGTCTATTACCGGGCGTTGCGCACGATTCGCCTGTGCACCACCTGCCATGGCTCGGCAGATCAGATACCGTCCGAGGTGCGCGTCGCCCTGGCGGAACATTACCCGGACGACCGTGCTGTTGGATTCGAAGAAGGCGACCTGAGGGGGCTGCTTCGAGTCGACCTGGCCCGAGCGTCTCTTGAGGAATCTCTCTGATGCCCGCGAAAAAGCCACAGAAATTCGGACTCGGTGCCTACTGGCCGGATGACTATACCGACTATCTCGTGCATTTTCACGATCCATTCGCCGTGTTTCGTATCGAGGTCGACCGGGAAGGCCCGATCCTCTTCTGGGGATCGCTTTCGGATGGACTGGTCGGCCTCGGTGACCAGGAGTTCAGCCGTATGCTGGCGGCGGCGGAGCTCTTTCTGGCCCTGGAAGGCGTGGGTGGGCTTGGCGGAGAGCGCCATGCCGAGTTCCGAGAATCACGTATTCCCTTTCCTCCGTGCCTCGTGATGAGAAATCGCAGTGACGCTTTTTCCGCCGTGGTCGGTCTGGGTGAAAAACCTTTCGCCGCCTATTTCAACCCCGATGAAGCCGGCCCGCTCTTTCTCGATTTTGATGTCTGGTTTGAAGGAGCCACCGAGTCAATAATCGAGGAGATCGGGCGGTCGGCTGAGTCCTACTACGAGGAATTCTACGATCGACAGATCTTTCTGGATGAGCGGGATAAGGGGACAGAAGGGCTGGGTTTCCGAGGGGATCCCGGGATGCATTCGCGGAACTGAGGCAACGATAAACGTCTGATCTGTTATGAGTGTTAATAAAGTTGGTATCCTCACTGCGGGCGGTCTCGCCCCGTGTCTGTCCTCCGCCATTGGCGGCTTGATCGAGCGCTACACCGAGATTGCTCC
>QNAI01000052.1 GCA_003641745.1 Verrucomicrobiota bacterium
CAAGAACTGGCACGATCTCCACCCGACCGAGTAAGGGTCCCGAGTTGATGGGTCTCCCGATGAATGTCGATCACGGGGTCATTCCTTGCAATCGTGCATGCCAACGCGGGATGGATGATGTTGGTAGCATGGCTGCCACGGTACAAGGATTGACCCCTGCTTCGAATGGCAAAATCGCACGAACGGCGGGGTCATTGCTCAACATCTTGCATGCCAATGCGAGATGTGTGCTTTGACCCCTTTACACGGTCTGGAAGCCCCACTAGAGCCAGAAGCTGAAGTATAGATAGATGCCGACCACGAGGACGAGGACACCGATCGTTCCCCCCACTTCGAGCATGCCCCAGCTGGCGCGGTTTTCTGCTTTTTGCTCCGGTGTGATGGCCGAATAGGTCAAACCGGTGATTTCCTCATCGGATTGTTGAGGCGAGGTCAGCGAGGCCACGATCACAATGACCACGCTGACGGCAAAGAGCAGTCCGGAGGCGTAGAGGAAATTGAACTCCCCGAACCAGACCAGGAAAGCGGGCCCTGTGAGCACATTCCCCCCAACCAGGACCTGGATGAGCAATTTGAGCATGCCGAGGATGAATCCGATGGTCAGGCCGGCCAGTGCGCCACGGGCGTTGATTCGCTTGCAGAACAGACCGAGCAGGAAAACGGCGGTAATCGGAGGAGCCAGATAACCCTGTACACTCTGCAGATACTGGTAGAGCCCGCCCTGTGATACCATGGGCATGATCGGGATCCAGAGTATGCCGAAGACGACCACAACCCCGGTGGCGAATCGCCCCACCGTGACCAGGTGGGCCTCGGACTTTCCGGGACGCAGCTTCTCGTAGATATCGACTGTGAAGAGCGTGGCGCAGGAGTTGAACAGGGATGCCAGCGAGCTCATCAACGCGGAGATCAGCCCCGCCACCACGATGCCGCGGAGGCCGGCCGGGAGAAGGGAAGCCACCATGGTCGGGAAAACCATGTCTCCGTCCATGGTGCCGTCTGCCTTGGCCGGAATGGCGATGATGCCTTTCTGGTGCAGGGCGTAGCCGATCATGCCCGGGATCAGGAAAATGAACACGGGAAGCACCTTGAGGAAACCGCCGAAGATGGCGCCGCGCCGGGCGTCCCTCAGGCTTCTGGCGGCCAAGGTGCGCTGGACGATGTATTGATCGGTGCACCAGTACCAGATGCCGACAACCGGAGAGGCGATCATCACTCCCAGCCATGGAAAATCAGGATCGGAAAGGGGTCGCCAGAGGGCGAAGCTGCGGGCGTTTTCGGAGGCAATGGTCTGGAGTTCGCCCCAGCCGCCCAGTTGGGAGAGTCCGAAAATGGTGATGAAAACAGAACCGAAGAGCAGAAGACCGGTCTGGGCCACCTCGGTATAAACCACGGCACGAAGACCGCCGAAGATGGTGTAGATGCCGGTGAGGATGACCGTGGTGAGCGCACCCACCCAGAAAGCGTTCTCCGGGCTGCCGAATGTATCGGGCAGCAGGGTGCGAAAGACGACGGCGCCGGCATAGACGGTGACCGAAACCTTCGTAAAGACGTAGGCAACCAGCGAGACGATCGAGAGCACCCATCGGGTCGCACTGTTGAAGCGCCGCTCCAGAAATTCCGGCATGGTGAAGACGCCGGAGCGGTAGTAGAACGGTACAAAAACCCACCCAAGCATCAGCATGATCCAAGCGTGCAGTTCCCAATGGGCCATGGCCATCCCGCTGGAGGCGCCATTACCGGCCAGTCCCACGATATGCTCGGATCCGATATTGGAGGCCAGCAGCGAACAGCCCACGACGAACCAACTGATGTCTCGTCCGGCCAGGAAGTAGTCAGTCGACGTCTTGATTTTCCGTGAGGACCACCAGACAATCGCGATCAGTAGAGCGAAGTAAGCGGCAACGAAGAACCAGTCAATGGATTGCATGGGTGAATTGGGTCAAGGGCGGGGTGGGTGACGCGGACTCGCGACTTCGGGACGGGCCGGGATCTTGATCACATTGCCCCTTCGGATCCAGCCCGTTGTGGATTAAGCCACCTTCTGTAGAGATCTGATTGTTGAAATAGAGTGAAATAAGGAATGGAATTTATGAAATAAAAAGATTCACCTTTGAGCCCAGTTGCGTTCTTCTCTCCGGATTCGCAAAATTCGAATTGGGGAGGGGTCCTGAGACACTCCTCAACACTTGATTCTACCTGAAACACGAATTCTGACCCTTGAACAGGAAACTGAGATGACCCAACGACCACTGATAGGAATTAGCGTCGGCGATCCAGCCGGCATCGGCCCCGAAATAACTGCCAGAGCATTGGCGGAACCGGACATCTACGAAAATTGCCGCCCCTTGGCTGTGGCTGAAACGGTCATGATGCGGAACGCGGTTGAATTCTCCGGTCTGAACCTGAAGATCAACACGGTGGAGGACCCAAGCCAGGGTAAATACGAATACGGCACGATCGATGTCCTGGACCTCAAGAATATCGATGGAGACAAGATCCGGCACAAAACGGTTTCGGCGGAGACAGGTCAGGCCTGCTACGACTATATTGCCAAGGTGATCGAGTTGGCCATGGCAGGGGAGATCGACGCGACCGTGACCGGTCCGATCCACAAGGAGGCGATCGCGGCGGCGGGTATCAGGCACGCCGGACATACCGAGATCTATGGTGAACTGACCGGAACGAAGGATTATGCCATGATGCTGGCCCACGATGACTTCCGGGTCATCCATGTCTCGACCCACGTTGCCCTCCGCGAGGCCTGTGACCGGGCGAAGAAACCCCGCGTCCATACCGTGATCAAGCTTGCCCACGAGACCCTCCGCCAACTCGGGATCGAAGCACCCCGCATCGCTGTCTGTGGTCTGAATCCCCATGCCGGTGAAAACGGCCTCTTTGGCCAGGAGGAAATCGAGGAGATCACACCGGCCATCGAACAGGCCCGGGCCGAGGGCATGGATGTTGACGGACCGATTCCCGGGGACACCGTATTTTCAAAGATGCGGGGCGGGCAGTACGATATCGTGGTTGTCATGTACCATGACCAGGGCCATATACCGACCAAGTTCATGGGCTTCCAGTACGACCATAAAACGGGTCAGTGGGGTTCGATTTCCGGAGTGAATATTACGACCGGCCTTCCCATTATCCGCGTCTCCGTCGATCACGGGACCGCTTTCGGAAAAGCCGGGGAAGGGCGCGCCAATCCGGAAAGCATGCTGGAGGCGATCCGGATCTCCTCCCACCTCGGTGCCAAGGGAAACTGAAGGCCACGCCCTGCCGATCAGACCAGAGTAAAGAGGGAAATTTCAGGTAGGGACGGACCGGTCTACCCGCCGGAGCTTTATGCGAAGGAGGGCCGGGCCGTCCGCACAGAAGTTGCTCACCTGAGCTATATTCCAGTTTGTCCCGAACCTCCCGGGTTACTCCGGAAGCGTCATCTCCTGGGCCCCGACTGACTTGCGCCACGCCCTGAGCTTCTCGCTCATGGCCTCGACGCGTTCCGGCTGTTCGTCGGCCAGATTGTGCCGTTCGGCCAGATCGGACTCGAGATTGAAGAGTTCAAATGCGCCGTCCTCACCCAGCAGGTTGTTCTCGTAGTATTCGATGAGCTTGTAGTTTCCCTCCCGGATGGCGCCCTGCGGCCCAAGGCCCTGGCTGTGGTAATGAGGGAAGTGAAAAAAGAGAGCTGCACGTTCCAGGCCGGCCGATGGGTCGCGGACCAGATTCGAAAGATCGAGACCGTCGATGTCGGTTGGAAGATCCTCGACTTCGGCCAGGGCGGCGAAGGTCGGAAAGAAATCGTTGCTGATGACAGGCTCATCGCTGGTTGTTCCGGCGGGCACCTGGCCGGGCCAGCGCACGATCATGGGCGAGCGAATTCCACCTTCATAGAGATCGGCTTTGCTGCCTCGCAGAGGAGTGCTGTCTTTTGGGCCGAGCTGACCGTTGTCGGAAAAGAACACGATTATCGTGTTCTCATCGATTGCCAATTCCTTTACCCGGTCGAGAATGCGCCCGACGCTGGCGTCCAGGACCTCCAGCATGGCTGCCTGGGTCGGGTTGTTGTGTCCGTATTCGACGTCATTGTCCGAACCGGGACGAGCTTTGTATTCAGAAATCAATGACTCTTTTTCCATTTCGGGACGGTGAATGCTGTTGTGGGAAACATAGGCAAAAAATGGCCCGTCCTTGTTTGCCTCAATAAAATCCAGGGTATGCTCGGTGATCTGGCGGACGTGCTGCCAGTCCTCCTCGTATGGGCTGGGCGGCCCGGCCCGGTATTTGTGAGTGGTCAACACGACGTCGAAACCCTGGGACCCGGGATCTCGTGGTCGACCCGGCGCGTAGTCCTTGTCCTTGTTCAGGTGCCACTTGCCAAAGTGCCCGGTCGTATAGCCGGCGGTCTTCAGCACTTCCGCGATGGTGGTCTCATCCAGGGGCAGCCACTCCGCGAACTCCGGGGTGATGGTGGGTCGATCAAGGTCTCGACCGGTGGGGATGTTCACTGTCAGGTGGGTTCGAGCCGGATACTTCCCGGTCATGATCGAACCCCGGGTGGGTGAGCACACCGGTGCGGCGGCGTAGGCATTTGTGAATCGCATGCCCTCGGAGGCCATCCGGTCGAGAACCGGAGTTAGATAATAGTCGCTTCGGTAGCAGCCGAGCTGATGCCACCCGAGATCGTCGGCCAGGATGAATATGATGTTCGGCCGGTTACCTTCCTCTTCGCCCTGGTGGGGCCTGCAGGAAGGCAATGTTCCGAGACCGGCAATCAGATACAGGGTGATGAGCAGGGGTCTTGTCTTCATCAATTATGGTGTTCCTTCATGCCATCTTCTCACCAGACCGTTGGGTCGAGGGTGACGTGCTTGATCGACTTCCGGTTCCAAGTGTAGGTGACATGCACCTTGCCGTCGATCGTTTGAATCACGGCAGGGTAGCTGAATTGAGTTCCCCTTACATCGTCTTCCAGTGTGAGGATGGGGCGCCAGGTGCGGCCATCGAGGGAAAGAGCCACATTCAACTCCTGTCGTCCACTCGAGTAGGTTGCGGGGTTCGCCTTGTCACCCTTCTTGATCGTGTGGTTGTAGACGAGGAGTTGGCGTCCGTCCGTCAGGGTCAACGCATCAGTGCCCGAGTTCGGATTCGGGATTTCCGTGCCGGTGAGCGGTCCCCAGGTTTTTCCGCCGTCGCGCGACCAGCTCTGGGCCACGACGTTTTGCCGGGTCCGGCAGAGAACCAGCATGTCACCACCCGAGGTGGTGAGAATACTCGGCTGGATGGCATCGAACTCGATTCCGTCATTGATCGGTCCGATCACCTCCCAGGTCTTTCCCAGGTCGCGGGTGATCTCAAAGTGGACCGCCCAGAAAATCTCGTTCTCATCATCACTGATTTCGCTGCTGCTCGGGCAGAGGATCGCGCCATCGGTGAGCTGGATCGGCTTGTTCTTGACCGGACCAATGAGGTGCCCGACCGCGGCGTTCTCGCCCAGTCGTGACGGACGGGACCAGGTCTCGCCGCCGTCATTCGACAGGGTCAACATGCCCCACCACTCCCGCGGGTTGGGCCCGACCTTGTAGAAGAGCATGAGAGGTTCGTCCTCACCCTTCCGGGCGTCCTTCTTCGGTTGAAACAGGACCGGATTCCAGCATGGGTATCGAAGGTCCGGAGATTGGACGCCATTGACCACCTCCACCGGCTTCGACCAGGTGCCGTCTTTCAGGCGGGAGACCCAGATGCCGACATCGGGGTTTTTCTCGCGGGTACCGCCGAACCAGGCGGCGACCATCCCGGCTGGTGTTTCCACGATGGTGGACGCATGGCATTGCGGTGTGGGTCTTCCTTCGAGTGCATAGATCAACTCGCCCGAAAGGTAACCGGTCTTTCCGGGCTCAGTCAGCGGCGGCGGGCTCTCCATACCCATGAGAAGGGGCGTTAATAACGAGCCCAGGATCAGCCCGAAAAGACCCCTATTATTGTGAAGGCAGGCATGGCGCGTCATCAGATTCCTTTTTTTAAGTTACTGGTGGACAGACCAGGACGTTTTCTCTGGTCGATCGATTGGAAAGTCTTCGAAACGGCTGGCCGGAGACGTCCAGCCCTACCATCGGGCCACATGGTAGGGCACGACGTCCTCGGCGCGCCACTCACCTTTGTGAAAGAACTTATTTGGAGCGCCACTAGTGTTCCTCGGGATCCCAGATGGTGGCGAAAATGCCGTGGTGGTTTTCGTGAGTGGAATAGTAATACAAGGCCACCATTTTGCCGTCGGAACGGAGAAGGAGCCGGGGATAGCCAAGATCATTGGTTTCCATGTCCTCCGAACCGAAATCGTCCCTGAGCACAAACGGCTCGGACCAGGTTTTGCCCTGATCGGAGCTGTAGGTCACGAGGATGCGTCCCTTGGCCCGGTCACCGAACACGGCGCAGAGTCGGCCGTCGGCGGTCGGACTCAGGGCCGGCGGGTTCCCGTTGCCGGTGCCGGCGTCACCGATTGTTGCCATGAACGACCAGGTGCGGCCTCGGTCACGGGAAGCGTAGGCGTCGACCCAGTTGCGGTTAAGGCCCAAGTCTTCGTTCTTGTAACGGCGCCGCATTGCGGTGACCACGGTGCCATCCGCCATGAGGAAGGACTGGGGCATGACGGCTCGGGCCTGGGACGGGTGGGGGTTAAGAGAGGGATCATCGAAAAGCGGGACCGTCGCCTCCGGATTGACTACATCCGGTCCGAAGGGAGGGACAACCCAGCCCATGAAGAAGAAGCTCTGACCCCCATCGGTGGTGCGCAGGACAAACAGACGGTCGGTCCCGAATTCACCTTCGATCCGGGCCGACATCATGATCAGAGCTTCGTGCCTGCCCAGGACGACGTAGTCGGTTCGGGGAGTCATCTCGGACAACCCGTATTTCTGCATCTCCGGATGGTTGATCAGATCGCCGAATCCGTGCGGCCCCATCCAGGTGTCGCCACCGTCGTAGCTGTAAAAGAAGTGGCCACGCGGATCGGTGGATCCGTGGTAAGCCGTGCCGACCATCCGCATGGCAAAAAGGGGCGCATCAAAACGGATCGGAATGACGAGCGGCTTGAGCTCCGGCAGGAGCCCGAAATCGCCGACATATTCTTCCGGATCATAGGCAACCCAGGACTGACCACCGTCCTTGCTGCGAGCCAGCCATGAGGTGCGTGTGCCTTCGGGCCCAATGTTATGCCCCTTCCGAAGTTCAAAGGGAGCCTCGGTAAAACCGACCAGCATCTCGTCGCCCTCGAAGATCCAGGCTCCGTTATTGGCCGGCCAGCCGGCGTATCGACCGTCCTCCTGGTATATGACAACATTTTTCATTTCAGGCGTGGCTTGCAGTGAACTGACCAGCAGCGCGATCAGTAAGGACATGGGGATTGATTTCATGGCAGAGGGAAATTGAACGGTTGATCGTATCACGTCCTTGTTGACGAATCGAGATCAAGTGACCGGAACTGTGCTTTGAGACGAATTTTCCGAACGTGCCCTACACCGATCCCCGCTCAATGATTCTTGCACGGGTGCGGACGACTCGAGGCGCTTCTCCGCCGTTGTCCAACCGGGCGAGCATCAGAGCCGCTGCCTTGTCGTAAACCTGACTTTCCTCCGCTCCGGCACAGGTGAGCGGCGGGTCGAGGTAGGGCGCCAGTTCACTGTCCCCGATGCCGATCACCCTGACGTCTCCAGGAATCTTCAGCCCCATCTCCTTGATCGCCAAGTAGGCGCCGGCAGCGAGATTGTCGTGGACGGCAAACAAGCTGTCGAAGTCCGCACCGTCTTTCAGGGTCCTGAGTACAGCACGGTAAGCTGCCGCTTCGTTCTGACTCCTGCAGACGACCCGGGCCGGCTCCCGGTCCAGTTTGATTGCGATGTCGTGCGTGTATTGAGCCACCCGTTTTTCTGTCGCCTGGGTCAATTCCCGTTCGAAGAGTACGGCCGGTTTTCTGGAGCCGGCGGCCAGCAAGGCCGTTGCCGCGACCCGTCCGGCATTGAGTGAGGGAACAAAGCAGGAATAACCGGGAATCTCCCGTCCGATGACGATGGTGGGATAGGGCAACTCGGCCTGGGCCAGAAAGGCGTCGTCCGCCTTCTGAGTGTTGGTGATGATCGCGGCATTGAATAAACTGCCGTCAAGAAAGCCGGGTACTTTGTGCAGGGACCCGGGTTTGAAGGTGACGATGTTGGTGACGTAGGTGCGTCCCTCTTTCTTGCCACGGATCTTGCGTTGCAGCGCCTCAAACACGTGGCTGACCAGGGTCAGGGGGCTGTCCGCAGAGGTGACGATGGCGAGGACGAACAGGTTCCGACCGGGACCGAAGAACCGGAGGTTCCGCGCGGCTATGTTCGGGTGATAGCCCATCTCCTTGGCGATCCGCCGTACCCGGTCCACGGTTGGTTTTGAAATCCGGTGTTTCTCGTGGCTGTTGTTCAGGACGAACGACACCGCTCCGGGGGAGACTCCGGCTTCCCGGGCGATATCTTTGAGGGTCACTGTCTTCTTTCTGGTCGGGAGCATCAGGGTGAATATTGGACTTTTCAAATTCCGACCGGAATCCAACTCCGGCGGGTGCCGGTTTGATGGGTCGCAGCACCAGTCTGCCGGTTGGGAGAAATAGATCCAAGGACGACTTTTGTCCGGAATGGTATAACGTTTCAGCTTTCCCTCGGATTCTGTAAAGACTATTCCTCTGTCCCTGACACCGCGCTTGCCCGACCCATCTCAGTCTCTAAGGTCGGACTGCCCGTAAACCTGTTTTGTTTCCACCACCTGCCCCCGATACGTTCATGATCAATCGACGCCGTTTTCTGACCGCCGGACTGACCGCTGCTGCTGCCGCGACCGCCCGGGGCACTTTCGCCACGCCGGGCGGAGATTCACCCTCGCTCGCTGTGAGCCAGGAAAAGGGTGATGTTCGCAATCTGCGAATAACCGATGTGAAGGCGTTTCTGGTGGATGCGGGCAACGACGAGAATTACGTCTACGTCAAGATCTACACCAACCAGGGAATCACCGGACTGGGGGAAGGTACATTGTCCGCCAAGTGCAGGACGGTCGCCACCGCCATTGAAGAGCACAGGCGCTACCTGGTGGGCAAGGATCCCGGCGAAATTGAACGCCTCTGGCAGACGATGTTTCGCGGCCCGCGCTACCGGGGCGGACCCGTGTTGATGTCGGCGTTGAGCGCGATCGAAATTGCTCTGTGGGATATACTCGGGAAAGCGGTCGGGTTGCCCATCTGGCGCATGCTGGGCGGGAAAGCGCGCGATAAAGTGCGTCTCTATTGTCATGAGGGCTACCTTGAACGCATCAGCCATCGAAAGAAGCGACGACCGAAATCCGAAGAAGAAGCGCTGCAACTCTGGGTGCAGAAAAAGGAGGAGGGGTGGACCTGTGTTAAGGGCGGCTTCTTCCCGGTCGACTCGAGGGCGGTCGATTTTCGAAAATCAATAAATCGTGGGGTTGAACAACTCGCGGCCGTGCGGGAGGTGGTCGGACCCGACTTTGACATCATCGTCGAGATTCATGGGAAGGCGAACCCCTTGGCCGCCATCGAGTTTTGTAATCGGGTCGAGGAATTTCGCCCGCTCTGGGTTGAAGAGGCGACCCAGCTCGAAAGCGAGGTCATCGAAGAGGCCAGACAGATCCGGCGACAGACCCGGGTCCCCCTTGCGACGGGGGAGAGACTGTGCAGTCGCTATGATTTTGCTCCTCTTTGCAGCGAACGGCTGGTCGATGTCATAATGCCCGATGTGGTCCATGTCGGAGGAATTCTCGAAATGAAGAAAATTGCCGCCCTGGCCGAGGCCTACCGGGTCGATGTTTCCCCGCACAATCCGCAGAGTGAAGTCAGCACCCTGGCTTCACTCCACGTATGCATGTGCACCCCGAATGCGACTCTGCTGGAGATCGGCAGTGGACAGGATCCGTTCTGGAACGATCTCTTCTTTGGCGGGTACTTCAGCTACGAAAAGGGCTACGCGATGGCGCCGGAACGCCCGGGACTGGGCATTGATCTCGATGAAACAGTAGCGGCGAGATTTCCCTACCAGGAAAAGGACATCAGCGTCCTCCACTTCCCGGACGGCGCACCAACGGATCGGTAGATCGATTCGTTGACTCCGGAGCGGCGACGGAGGGTAACGATGTGTTTCGTGCGAAATCCCGCGCCGAAGGGGAGAGCTTGGTTCAGGTGACGAACGGATCGATTTCTCGCGCAGAGACGCGGAGGAAGTGCCCTATAAACTGACCCGTTTCAGGAAGTCTCCCACGGAAGCTCGGAACGAACAGAATTATCCGTTCGGAACAGCATCCTGAGTGATTTATCTTTCCTACAGCCTACAGCCTACAGCCTACAGCCTACAGCCTACAGCCTACAGCCTACAGCCTACAGCCTACAGTCCCGATTTGCATCGGGATTTCGTTTCACTCAACCTACAGCCTCAGGGTTCGGTTTCCGGGTTGTCCACCTCCGGCCCGGTCACCTCGGGGCGGGCGCTGTCCCCGTCGTTCTGCCGTAGTTTGAGCATGGTTCTCCGCAGTCGGGCCACCGTCTCGGGCTCGGATTCGGCCAGGTTCGTGCTCTCGCCCGGATCGCTTTCCAGGTCGAAGAGTTCGATGAATGCCGCCCGGATTTTCCCGGATGATCAGTTTCCATCGCCCGTCGCGAACCGCGAATTGGTTCCCTCGAAGATTCCAATACAGGGGACGATCCGGAATCATGGTATCTGGAAAATCAATACAGGATTCCAGAACCGACCAGATATTGACCCCGTCCCACCGGGGGTTTTTCTCCGGCACGCTCCCGGTCAGGTGACAGAGGGTTGGCATCCAGTCGGCCACGGAGACGGTCTGGCTGGTTTTTCCGCGGGTGATTCGTCCGGCCCAGTTGGCCAGGGTGGGGGTCCGGATGCCTCCTTCGTAGAGTTGGGCTTTCTGTCCCCGCCATGGAAGGTTGCTGCCCAGCCTGGGTGAAGGTGGCTGATGCCCCGGGTATCTGGCGGTCGAAGTGGCAGGCACTCCGGGAGTGGCTCCGTTGTCGGAGGTGAAGACAATCAAGGTGTTCTCGCGAAGACAGAGGCGTTCCAGGGTTTCCACCAGGCGTCCGATCGCGGCGTCCATGTGGCTGGCGTAGGCAGCATAAGTCCGGTAGGATCGGTCCCGTTCCGGATCGTCATCGAAGTGATCCGCCGCGTAGCGGTCGAGCCAGTCCTGGGGGGCTTTCACCGGGAAATGGACCGCGGTAAATGGAACATAACAGAACCAGGGGCTTGAGCGCGTTTCGATCCATCGGATAGCCTCGTTCGTGATCAGGTCGGTGATATGACCGTGATCCTCCACGAAATCACCGTTCCGATGCCAGGTGACGCTGTATTTTCCCTTCTTGTAGCGGTGGTTGTAGGGATCGACCCCTCCGGCCAGACTGCCGTAGGCGGTGGTGAAACCAAACTGGTTGGGCCCGTGCTCAGGTCTCGAACCCAGGTGCCATTTCCCAAAGAGAGCGGTGTCGTATCCGTTGTCCCGCAAGGCCCCGGCCAGGGTGATGGTGCCGTCGGGGAAGACCGGAGCGTTCGAGGGTTGGGTCGCATGCGGGCCGAATCGCCCGGCAAACCGCCCGGTCAGCAGCGAGGCCCGGGTTGGCGTGCATACCGGGCAGACATAGTGTTGGTCGAGTTCCAGGCCGGTCGCTGCCAGTCGATCGAGGTTGGGGGTTCGAATGGCTGATCCGTGCCACCCGACATCGCCCCAACCGAGGTCATCCGCGACCAGGAACAGGATATTCGGCTTTGCAGAATCCATATTGCTCCCCATGCTGGGCCGCGATCCGGTTCGAGGCAAGTTTTCGGCCGTTCCTTGTTTTCTGCAACTTGAGCGCCCCGTTCTCAACTCCTGATGCGCACCTTCAACCAACCGCTGCCGCGAATCCTGTTTGTGGCATTGCTGGCCTTGGCAGTGACCTGGATCTGGGGTTGGTTGGTGCTGCCGGAGGATGCCCGGATGCCGGAGGTGAGCGTCGACGAACGGGCGCGGTTGGAAGGGGAGCGCCGTCCCACCCTCGACCCGGTACGGGCTCACCATCCGTATCAGAACATCGACTACGACGAGGGGATCGAATCCTCCTGGTTCCCGAAGGGCGAGGCACCGGTTCTGCGCGAGCTGGTCGAAGGGGGGCTGCTGCCACCGGTTTACGAGCGGGTGGGCGCGGAACCGCTTGTTTTGGTGGGCCCGGATGGGATCGGCACCTACGGCGGAAACTGGTCCGACGGGGTCACCTGGGATTCGGAGGTGTGGGATCGACTCAATCGCCATCTTTCCGGAGTGACCCTGGTTCGGTGGTCGCCCTCCGGCTACCCGATCGTCCCGCACGTGGCCAGATCCTGGGAAGTGTCTTCCGATCTGCGCACCTGGACTTTCCAATTGCGCCGAGGCATGAGGTGGTCGGACGGCCATCCGTTCACGGTGCGGGATATGGTGTATTGGTACGATTGGGAGCTGAACTATTTTCAACAGATCGGCAATCCCCTCTCTCTGGTGGGATTTCGTATTCTCCGTTCGGGCAGCGACCTGGGACGACTGGAACGGGTCGACGATACGACCGTCCGTTTTGTTTTTCCAAATCCGACTCCGTTCTTCCTCGAGTTCCTTGCCAGCACCTCGTTGAACGGAATGTTCGCACCCCGTCACTACCTGGAAAAGTTCCATCCGGAGTTGGGTGACCCAAGCCTGATCGAGACGATCATGAAGCAGCGCGGTCTGAATACCCCCTCGCAGGTTTACCGCGAGGTCCGGCGGGACGATAACCCTGAGCAGCCTCGCCTCTCGGCTTGGATCTACCGCCGCTTCAAGACGAATCCACCCCAGGTTTTTGTTCGCAATCCTTACTACTGGGCGGTCGACCCGGAGGGCAACCAACTTCCCTATATCGATCGGGTTACCATCGACGTCGATGCCTCGGACCTCTTCGTACTGAAAGCGGCTGCGGGAAGCTACCCGGCTGTTTTTGAGACCGAGAACCTTCGGCTGTCCAACTACGGCCTCTACATGGCGTCCCGCGAACAAGGCGACTTCCAGGTGCGGCACTTCTATTCGGGCCAACGCAGCCTGTGGACCATCGTGTTCAATCTCAATCTTTACCATGAGGAGGGCGATCCCGTGGCCACTCAGAAGTGGCAACTCCTCAACCGGCGGGAATTCCGTCGAGCCTTGTCGTTGGCGATCAACCGCGAAGCCATCATCAAGGCCGAATTCCTCGGGATGGGCGAACCGGCTCAGGCTGACCCGGGACCGGACTCACCGTTTCACAATGAGCGCTTTTACCGCTCCGCAGTTGAACATGATCCGACTCGGGCCAACCAACTCCTCGATGAGATCGGGCTGACCCGGCGGGACGGGGACGGCTATCGCACCCTCCCTGACGGATCGCCGATGGTCTGGTTTATCCCGTACCGGGCCAATATCCTGCCCGGCCCCATGCAATTCGTGGTCGACGATTGGGCTGCGATCGGGATCCGGGCCATCGCCCGCCAGGTTTCCGATGGCCTGATTACGGCCAAGCGGTTGGCGGCGACCTATGAAATCTACATCAATCCCAGCTATGTGGATTTCATTCCGGTATGGGACCCCTTGCCGTATGTTCCAGGGATTCACGCGCCTATCTGGGGAATGTGGTACGATGCCGGATTCCGGGCTCGAAACAACATGGCGACAGCCGAGTATGAAGCCCCGCCTCTGGATCATCCCCTCCGGCGGGTTTTCGAACTCTACGAACAGTCCATGACCGCTCCCTCGCGTGCTGAGGGAATCGCGCGCTACCGGAATATTCTGGATATCGCGGCTGATGAGCTCTGGATGATATCGATCGGCTCGCCGCCTCCGGCTATCGCACTGGTGCGAAACGACTTCAAGAACGTTCCGCAGCAAGGCGTTCGAGGCAACTTCCTGCACACGCCCCTGAACCTCGGCTCCGAGACGTTCTTCTTCGAGAATCCGGTCGATTCGCCGGGAGCGATCGCCCAACTCAGACGCGATCTCACCACGGTCGAACCCTCGCCGGTCCTGGCCGCTGTTGAGCAGGAAGCCGGGGCTTCCACCGGCCGGGCTCTCGGACGCTTGATTCGGTATGTCATCGCGGGGATCGTGCTGTTGGGAGCGGTTCTGGTCGGTCTGCGGCATCCGTATGTCGGTCGGCGCCTGATCTTGTTCATCCCCGTCATGGTGGTGATCTCGGCCGTGACCTTTATCATTATCCAGATCCCGCCGGGAAACATAATTGAAACGCGTCTGCTGGCGCTCGAGCAGACAGGAACGCCGGTCGACCGGTATGAGATCGAGCGGATCGAAGCCCAGTTCCATCTCGATGAAAACCCGGTGCTTCGCTATCTCCGCTGGATCGGGCTGGTCTGGTTCACCTCCTTTTCCGAGGATGATCGCGGTCTGCTCCAGGGTGATCTGGGAATGTCGCTGACTGATCCGTATCGTCCGCAGCCGGTCAATGAGCTGGTCGGTGATCGTATTATTTTCACCGTGCTGATCTCGCTCGGAACCATCTTTTTCACCTGGTCACTGGCCCTGCCCATCGGTATCTTTTCGGCGGTTCGTCAGTATTCGATCGCTGATTACGCCCTGACTTTTCTGGGTTTCATCGGAATGAGTGTGCCGGGTTTCCTCCTGGCCCTGTTAATGATGTACTGGGGTGGACGCTTCTTCGGCATGGACCTGACCGGCCTGTTTTCGCCGGAATACGTAGCCCAGCCGGAATGGACCTGGGGCAAGGTCGCTGATCTCTTTAGACATATCTGGGTGCCCATGGTCGTGCTCGGCGTGGCAGGCACCGCCTCCATGATCCGGATCATGCGCGGGAACCTGCTGGATGAACTGCGCAAACCCTATGTCACCACCGCCCGAGCCAAGGGGGTTCGACCGTTCCGCCTGATCGCCAAATACCCGGTCCGGGTGGCCCTCAACCCCTTTGTTTCAACCATCGGAAACCTCTTCCCGGAACTAATTTCGGGCGGCGCGATCGTCGCTGTGGTCCTAGGTCTGCCCACGGTCGGCCCCATGCTCCTCGACGCCCTGCTGAGCGAAGATATCTACCTGGCGGGTTCCATGCTGGTGGTGCTCAGCCTGCTCGGCATTGTCGGGACACTGGTCAGTGATTTGCTGCTGCTGTGGCTGGATCCGAGGATTCGCATGACCGGTCAAACGCGATGAACGAAGACCCCACCCAGGGTGATCCCGGAAATGACCGCCGGTCCGGGACCGATCCCGATACGAGCTACCTCTCCCAGTCTCAGTTGATCTGGAGACGGTTTTCCCGCCATCGCGTCGGTCGCCTCGCGCTCGATGTGCTGGTCTGCTTCTACCTGGTGGCCCTGTTGGCGGAGTTCTTTGCCCCACTCGGTCCCCTTTATCGGGACCTCGACAATATCTTCTGCCCGCCCCAACTCCCGCGATGGTCCTGGAACGACGGTTTGCATTGCCCGGTCATGGTCAATGAGGTCGATCCGGTGACCCTGCAGAACCGTTACCACCGGGATCCGGACCGGGTCTTGCCACTGAAGATCGTGGCCCGGGGTGATCCTTACCGATTGTGGGGTCTGATCCCTTGGGACCGGCACTTCCTGGGACTCGATCGGGACGCCTTTCTGGCCGGGCGGGACCCGGATACGCCGTTTCCGGTCGTTCATTTCCTTGGCGCGGACAAATATGGCCGGGATATACTGACCCGGGTCATCTATGGTTCCCGGATCAGCCTGTCGATCGGTCTGGTTTCGATCGCAATCACTTTGGTCCTGGGAATAACGGTGGGTGGTGTGTCGGGCTATATCGGGGGCGCGGTCGACAACGTCATCCAACGCGGAATCGAAATCCTGAACAGCTTTCCCCGTCTGCCCCTGTGGCTGGCGATCGGCGCGATCATGCCGCGTGAGTGGTCGGCCATCGCGGTCTATTTTGCGATCACCGTCGTCCTGAGCCTGCTCGGGTGGACCCAACTGGCCCGTGTCGTCCGGGGCAAGATCCTGTCTCTTCGCGAGGAAGATTATGCGGTCGCCGCCCGGCTGATCGGGGCGGGGCACGGAAGGATCCTGTTCAGGCACCTGCTGCCCGGATTCACCAGCCATATCATCGTGGTCATCACCTTGGCCATCCCGGGCATGATCCTGGGTGAGACCGCTCTCAGTTTCCTCGGGCTTGGTCTGCGTCCGCCCATCGTCAGTTGGGGCGTCATGCTTCAGGACTGCATGAACGTGCAGGTCATCGCAACCGCTCCTTGGCTGCTGACCCCCGTCATCACCATCATCGTGACGGTGATGAGTTTCAATTTCCTGGGGGACGCCCTCCGGGATGCATCGGATCCATACAATGAATAAAACTCAAATCCTATGAATCAAGAACCTGATAAGAGAAACCGCTTCCGCCGATGGATGTGTGCGATCATCTGGTCGTGCGTCGTGATCCCATTTGTAAATGGCGCCCATGAACTGGATCAACAGTTCGCGCCCCCCGAGGCCTACCTGTCGGGTGATCCCTTGCCCTATTTTGGCAGCGAGAACCCATGGAATCGCCGGTTCTTTGAACGCGATAATCCGCGTCGAATCGGCCAGCCTGAGCTTCTCCTGATTCAGGAGGGTCGGCTTGAGGAAGCCATTGCCATGTGTCACGATATCCTGGCCGGTGACGGAGGAGAGGTCGAATCCCACCTGCTTCTGGCCGTCGCTCTCGGCTTGCAGAGCCGGATCGAAGAGGCGGAGATATCCCTCCGGACGGCGTTGGACCGTGGACTCCCGCCCGAACGGGTATTGGTCGGGCCGAGATCACTGCTCGAACCATTGAGCGAGACCTCAATCTTCAAGGATATCCTGACGTCCTCAAACGGCCTGCTTCATGGCCCCATGCTCGGTGCCGTGACTGACCGAAGCGCGCGGTTCTGGGTGCGAACCTGGTCCGAATCGGAGATCGAAATCCGGGTCAGCGTGGACAGCCATTTCAAGGAGACCGACGCGGTCGGCACGGCCCGAACCTCATCGGGCAACGACCATACTGCCGTGGTCGAAATCGACGGGCTCAATCCGGGCACGACTTACCGCTACCAGATGCTGATCGACGGCCGTCCGATCTCCAGTCAACCGGAGTGGCGGTTCAGGACTTTCCCCACGAAAGAAAGCGATGAGGTCGTTCGGATCGCGTTTGGGGGAGGCGCGATGTACTACCCGCCCAACGAAAGGATCTGGGACACGATTCGCCTGCGTGATCCCGATGCCTTTCTCATCCTCGGTGACAACGTTTATATAGATATTCCGGAGTCGGTCGGTGCGTTTCATGACTATACCTACTATCAGAGGCAATCGCGCCCGGAATTCCGCCGATTGGTCGCCGGCACCCCGATCTATGCCATCTGGGACGATCACGATGCCGGGATCGACGATGTTTTTCTGGGTCCTTATCCGGACAAACCGGCTTGGAAGTTGGAGCATTTCGAGCTGTTTCGACGCAACTGGAACAACCCGTCCTATGGAGCCGAACCGGAGTGGCCGGCGGTCTGGTTCAAGATGCGGATCGGCGCGGTCGAGTGTTTCCTGCTCGACGGCCGCTATTACCGCGAGAACCCCTTCAGACCCAACCCCTCCATGCTGGGCCCGGTTCAGAAACAGTGGCTTCTCGACGGGCTGCGCGAGTCGACCGCTGTCTTCAAGCTGATCGTCTCGCCGGTGGCTTGGGCGGACGATGCCAAGGTGCGCGATGAGACCGGACCGAACGGCGAGGTTCTCTACGCGACGGATACATGGGCCGGATTCAAGGAGGAACGGGGTGAGATATTCGATTTTCTGGCCAAACATGCCATTTCCGGTGTGATGCTCCTCTCCGCCGATCGTCATCGAACCGATCTGCGGCGAATCGGTCGTCCAAACGGATATCCGCTCTACGATTTGATGAGCAGCTGGCTCACCAACCCGAAGGGAACGGATTCTTCGGGGGATCCGCTTTGGGAGTACTTCGATAAACCAGCATTCGCTGTCCTGACTTTTGATTCGTCCGGATCCGACCCGGTCATGTCGATCGAGGTCGCAAACATCGAAGGCGTGCCTGTCCTCAACAAAGACATTCATCTGAGCGAATTGAGAAATAAATGAATCCACCCATGAAGCATCTCTGCGACATGCCCAAGGGCCAAAAAAGCGGTCCCAGGAAAAGCTTTAACGTATTCTAACTCCAGATACAGTTTATTATGAACATTAACCGCATTTCCGTCCTCTGGAAGAAAGGGTTCATCGCCGGGGTCTTCCTGGTGGTCGTGTTGCCGGTAACCGGGGCTCCGGCCATCGAATGGGTCGAGATCCCGGCTGGGAGTTTCCAGATGGGAAACCCGGAACCGGCCATCGAAGAATGGGATGAAGCACCGGTTCACACCGTCGAATTGTCGAGGGGATTCCAGGTTTCGAAAACCGAGATTACGATCGAACAATACCGGGACTTTCGGCCCGACTATGAGCCACCGTCAAACGCGGCAGGGTTTGCGGTCGGCGTTTCCTGGGCGGATGCAATGGCCTATTGCGCCTGGTTGTCCGAGCGAGAGGGCTTGACCTGTCGGCTCCCGACCGAGGCGGAGTGGGAATGGACGGCGAGGCAACTCGAAACTTCGGACGGTGAAGACCCGCTGCCGGTGGAGCAGCTCTTTTCGGGACCTCGCGAGTGGTGTCTGGATACTTACGGTCTTTATTCGGCTCACCCTCAGTTGGATCCGGTCGGCCCGGTCGGAGATTTTTCCAAGGTGATTCGTGGTGGTGGAGATAATAGGCGCGCCCTGCGAGCGCGGATTACCAATCGGAGCAGTTACGGAGCGGAGTATACTTGGTTCCCGCACAAGGCCGATATCCGAAGCATGCCGGCCGAGCAGGAAATCCAAGCCGGTCTGGAGGGCTTGGTCGGCAACTGGTTCGGTCGTCTCGATTACACCCGCCCGCGTGGGTTTGAGGTGATCGGGGATCTCGATATCGAATGGGACAAGATCGCCAATAACTGGGCGGGACGTTACTATGGCTATCTCGTCGTTGATCGGTCCGGTCCCCATACGTTCAGGTTTGAGTCCGACTATGGCGGTTACCTCGAGATCGACGGCGCTCGGATTCTTGGCTGGGACGGAGAACCCGGCCAGGAAACGGCGACCGTTACGCTGCGGGAAGGCTCTTGGGTCCCGATCACCGTGGCCTACCTGCACAACTATGGCGATTCGAGCTATCTGCGGGTAAGTTGGAAACATGAGAGCGAATCCGTATTTGCACCGATCACGGGAAAACAACTGAGACATACCCCGGAGTTGCGGTTCGAGGGTGAGGATGTCTGGCGGGCCTCGCTTGGATCGTTCGCCCCGATTGGTTTTCGAGTCGTTCAGGCGCCGGAATCGGCAACCCCTGCATTGCCGGAGATCGTCCCTTTTGTCCGGCAGGCGGTATCGCAGACCCAGCCCATGCTGAAGGAGGGCCCCCGTTCTGACCGTCCGCACTATCGGCGACGGTTTCTGCTCCCGATTCCACCCGACAACGTGCCCCGCCGGGAAACCCGGCTGGCTGGATTCCATCCGGTGATCATGGACCACAATCACAGCCCGTCGATGGAGGTCATGCCCAATGGGGATGTCCTCTTCATCTCCTACAGTTCAGAGCGTGAATACGAGCCCGAAACAACCATGATCGCAACCCGGTTGCGATTCGGCGCCGAGCAATGGGATATGCCCGAGGTTCTGTTCGATTTCGCCGATGCCAATGAACACGCTCCCTGCCTCTTTACCGACTGGGAGACAGAACGGGTGTGGTTCTTCTGGGGCACACCGTCGATGGAGGATGCCTTCCCTTTCCAGTGGACCACCTCCGATGACAACGGTGCCAACTGGGCGGCGCCTCGTTTCCCACGTTTTCCGGAACCCGTCGGCTCCCATTCCCGTCAGCCAATCAGTGGGCCTTTTCGCACGCACGACGGCGTCTTCTACCTGCCCAGCGATGGGCGTTTTCAGGGCTCGGTTCTCTGGGCAACCGATGATGGGGGCGAAACTTGGCGTGATACCCGCGGTCGAAGCGCCGGGCGCCACACCGTCTATGTGGAACTCAGCGATGGCCGAATCATGGCTCTGGGAGGAAAGAACACCGATATCGACGGCTTCCAACCGGTTGTCTTTTCCTCGGACAGCGGGCGCACCTGGTCCGAGCCGGAACGGACCTCCCTGCCGGCATTGGGCTCGAATCAGCGGCCCTCCCTGATGCGGCTCCAGAGCGGTCGGCTCTTCTATTGTGGTGACTTCCAGCACCGGACCGGTGCCCAGCCCGATGGGTTTGACCAGCGCGGTGCCCTGGTCGCGTTGTCCGAGGATGAAGGCGAGACCTGGATCATGAAGGAGCTTCCCGGCGCGCTGCCGCACGAAGCCGACGGCGACGATGACACCCTCGG
>QNAI01000053.1 GCA_003641745.1 Verrucomicrobiota bacterium
GATTCGCATGAAGAAACTCCGCGAGGTGAGCAAGCTCGAGAAGATGCTCTTTGCCCTTCTGGTCACGGTTGTCTGCATCCTTCTTGTACCGGATGCCTCACCGTTGATAGCAATGCTCATGCTGGGCAATTTCCTGAGGGAGTGCGGGGTGACTCAAAGACTTCTCGGGGCGGCGCAGAATGAGATTATCAACGTGGTCACTATTTTCCTCGGCACGAGCGTGGGTCTGACCATGCAGGGAGCGCGATTCCTGCAATATGAGACGATCAAGATAATCCTGCTGGGAGTGGTCGCGTTTTCGGTGTCCACCGCCGCCGGTGTCCTTGCGGCAAAACTGATGAATGTCTTCAGTCGGAAAAACCCGATCAATCCTCTGATCGGTTCGGCCGGTGTTTCGGCCGTGCCCATGGCGGCGCGCGTCTCCCAGGTCGAAGGCCAGCGGGCCGATCCCAACAACTTCCTGCTCATGCATGCCATGGGGCCCAATGTGGCAGGGGTTATCGGCACAGCAGTCATCGCCGGTTACTTTATCGCCACTCTTGGTACCTGAGAGGGTGGGAAGGGGGTTCCGTCCATGAAAGGTAAGATTCCAGTCATCACGGCCGAGGAAGCGGCCGCCTACATAAACGATGGCGACACCGTCGGGTTCAGCGGGTTTACGCCCGCGGGATCGGCCAAAGTGGTCCCGGGGGCAATTGCCGATCGTGCGGTGGCCGCAAAGAAAGCGGGCCATCGATTTCAGATCGGAGTCATGACCGGTGCCTCAACCGGTCCTTCCCTGGACGGCGTCCTGGCCAGAGCGGATGCGGTCTCCTGGCGCACTCCCTATCAGTCCGACAAGGACATGCGCCGCAATATCAATGAAGGGAAGGTGCGGTTTTTTGACATGCACCTTTCGGCTCTTCCCCAGCAGGTGCGTTACGGTTTTTTCGGTCCGATTCATTGTGCGGTGATCGAGGCCGCCGAGGTGACCGAGGATGGTGAGATCGTCCCGACCTCGTCGGTCGGCGCCACGCCGACCTTCTGTCACAAGGCGGAAAAAATCATCATCGAATTGAACCGGCGGTATCCTCCGAATCTCCGCGGACTTCACGATATCTACGAGCCGCTGGATCCCCCGCATCGGCGCGAAATCCCCATTTATTCACCTTCCGACCGCATTGGCAGCCCGGTGATCAAGGTCGATCCCAGGAAGATCGTCGGCATTGTGAAAACCGATCGCCTGGATGAAAGCGGGACATTCGCTCCCTTGACCGAGGTGACCAGGCAGATTGGCAGCAACGTGGCCGATTTTCTGGCCAATGAGCTCAAAGCCGGACGGCTTCCCAAGGAATTTCTGCCCATCCAATCCGGTGTGGGCAACGTGGCCAACGCCGTACTCGGCGCGATGGGCGAGCACCCGGATATCCCTCCCTTCCATATGTACACCGAGGTGGTCCAGGATTCCGTTCTCGCTCTGATGCGCAGAGGGAAGGTCAGGTTTGCCAGCACGGCGGCCCTGACCATGAGCACGGACCTGCTGGAAACGGTCTACAATCACCTGAACTTCTTCATGAAACGGCTGGTCCTGCGGCCCCAGGAGATTACCAACAATCCGGAAATCGTCCGACGGCTGGGTATCATTTCCATCAATACAGCGATCGAGGTCGATCTCTTTGGGAATGTCAATTCGACTCACATGATGGGGCGAAGCCTGATGAACGGCATTGGCGGATCGGGCGATTTCACCCGCAACGCATTCCTGTCCATCTTTACCTGCCCATCCACGGCCAAGAAGAACATGATCAGCACGATCGTGCCGCTCGTCTCCCACATGGATCACAGTGAGCATTCGGTCCAGGTAGTCGTGACCGAGAACGGTGTGGCCGACCTTCGGGGCAAGTCTCCGGCAGAACGCGCCTGGCTGATTGCCGACCGCTGTGCGGACGCGGACTTCAAGAACGAACTCCTGGGTTATTTTTACCACATCCGTGACGGGCATACCCCGCAGACCCTGGCCGCGGCCTATGCCATGCACCAGCAGTTTCTCCAGACCGGATCGATGAGAGGTGTGGTCTGGGACGACTACTTCGGCGTCACCTGATCGGATTCGCGGGTCTTGTCCGGGATTTCAAACAGAATTCGAAGGACGCCGTCCTGGATCTTGGCGCTTTTGACGGGCGCGTGGACAAGTTCACGCGGAAGCGGTAAATGCCGTTTGAAGCTGCCGATACGAACAATAACATGCCGGTCCTCCCGGTGCAGGGTCAGATCGCTCCTGGAGGTGAACGGAACCGGAACGGTGATCACGGGGCGACCTCGATCGACCTCGAGTTGGAACGGTGGGCGGGACGGGCCGGGCGCTGCGGGGTCGGAGGACCCGTAGAGGTTCTTCGCGAGTTCATTCAGGCGCTCCACGCCCACCATTTCCTCCCCGTAGAAAGGGATTTTGGAAATAGGTACGGGGGCAAAGAGTTCCTCCATCTCCCGGATTACCGCCGCCTGAGTTCGACGCCAGGATGAAAGTCCGGCGGCTTCCGGCAGGATGCGGTTCACGATGATGCGGTCCGTGACCAGACCGTAGAGACTGAAATACATGAAGGCACGCTGGGTCTCCCTGACCACCATCCGCTCGGGGGCAGACACCAGGCGCACACTGGTTTGGGCGGGGTCCTGCAGGAGGGCGTCAACGCCGGCCAGTCCCCGATACATGTCGACCAATCCTCCGGCCATGGCATCGGACCGGATTTCGGAATCGTGACCGGGCGTTACGCCGTATCGTTTGCGCACATACCATTCGAGCGTCTTGGGCATACTGATAAACCGAAGCGAGTCTCCGGTCGGCGGGCAGTCGATGACGATCAGGTCATAGTTGTCTTCGCCGGCGTGCTGATTCAGGTAGAGCAGGGTGATGAGATCCTCCATGCCGGGCATCAGCACGAGGTCCTCGGCCATGGCGTCCTGAATGCCGGTCGCTGCCAGCAGGAGCGAGAATACGTTTCCGGAATCATGCCAGCGGTGCTCGACTTCCTGTTGGACGTCAATCTCCTGGATTTCGAGATTCTCATTGATCGGCGTCGGGCGTCCCTCTCCGTGGTCGAAGAGGGAGCGCTCCAACCCGAATGCGTCGGACAGGCTGTGGGCCAGATCCAGGGAAAGCACCAGTACGCGCCGTCCGGTCGAGGCTGCTGCCAGCCCGGTTGCCGCGGCGATGGTCGTTTTCCCGACGCCGCCCTTTCCGGAGAAGAGGAGGATGCGTGGCATGGGTGGGCAATGCCCCTCTGCCTTTGAGGGCATTCTGATTAATTGGAGATTGTCAGTCTCGAATTAATCAAAGTGCCCTCTCAGCTCACTTCGATTGCCTCGGCCTTGGGCGGCTCCTGAAGAAAAGCCGCTTCGAGTGAGTGGCGCCGGATCTTTTCCATCGTGCTCAGAGTGCTTGCCTGAACGGTCTCGAGATGGCCCTCGATCAGTTTCTGGCAGATGGTGCCGTAGTTGATCCACTGGGCGGCGATCACCTGGGTTCGTGCGACGGCCTCTTCGAAGGAGGCCGTCGGACTGATGAAGTAGCGCAGTGGCAGGGGGTCGTTTTCGTTGGTCATAAAGACTTTCCGGTCATTCACATGTACATCCCGCCGTTGACGGAGAGGACCTGACCGGTGATATAGCTTGATTTCGGGCCGGCCAGGAATGCGACGGTCGAGGCAATCTCCTCGGGTTCGCCCATCCGCCCCATGGGGATCATCTGCTGGACCTGGTCCTTGACCGCATCGGGCATGCCGGAGGTCATGTCGGTGGCGGTATAGCCCGGGGACACCGCGTTCACGGTCACGCCTTTGCGCGCCACTTCGCGCGCCAGGGTCATGGTGAAGGCAATCAGGCCGCCTTTCGTGACCGTGTAGTTGGCTTGGCCGAAATTACCGGTTTGGCCGCCCATCGAAGAGATATTGATCACCCGGCCCCAGCCTTCCTCGATCATGCCCGAAAGCAGGGCGTTGGTCACGTTGAACGGGCCGTTCAGGTTCACTCCCAGAACCTCATCCCACATCGCGCGGGTCATGCGAACGAAGGATTTGTCACGATTGATTCCGGCGTTGTTGACCAGTATGGTGACCCGGCCAAACCTCTTCTCGACCTCCTCGATCATGGCACGCACGGAGGTTTCATCGGAGATATCGGTTTTATAAGCCTGAGCCTTGACCTTCAGTTTCTCCTTGAGGTGTTTTACCACGTCGTGCGCCTGATCGTCCGCCGCGCTGTAGTTGAGGGCAATGTCTGCGCCCGCCTCAGCCAGAGCGATGCAGATGGCACGACCGATGCCTCGACTTCCTCCGGTTACAAATGCTGTTTTTCCGCTGAGTTCTTTCATGGGGTGTTTCCTGGTTGGTTGGATACTTGGGGTTGTCGTTTTCAGAGGTGACGGGGCGACAGCCCTGGTCTGACCGGGGCGCCACACGTCAATTGGGGAATGGGTGGTAACCTTCTAAAAGGCCCCCTTGAACAATTCGGGCATGTCATACTCCAATCTTTCAAGGTGCACCTAAACAGACGGACGCCAGCCGGCGTCGGCCCAGAGCTGGCCGGATACGGCCGGATTGCCAATCATGAAGCAGATGGCGTCTGCGATCTCTTCAGGATAAATCAGACGTCCGAGCTGGGTCTGTGGGAGAACCTTCGTTTTGACATAGTCTTCGCCCAGGGCGCGGACCATGGGCGTGTCGGTGAATCCGGGATGGATGACCCCGCAGCGGACGCCGTGGTAAATGGCCTCCATCGCGAGGGTGGCGGCGGCGCCTTCCAGGCCTGCCTTGGCCGACGAGTAGGAAATCTGCCCCTTGTTGCCGCTCGAAGCGATCGAACCGATCAGGATGATGACGCCCTGCATATCCTCGGTCGGAGTCCACCGTTTCAGACCCGCCGCGGAACGGTCTTCAGCGATCCCGGCCACTGTTTCCAGCGCCCAGTAGATCGGTGCGATGAAATTGACCTCGGTCACCTTTCGGAACAACTCAACTGGATAAATGGTCGCCTTGTGGGTCTCTTTGTGCACCCGAACGGCCAGGTCGTCGCGGGTGATGGCCGCGGCCGGAACGCATATCGACGGGTGCTTGTAGGTTTTCCGAAGGTCCTGAAATACCATCCTGCGAAACGCCTCGTCGGTCGTGTCGCCGACATAGGCCTTGGCCACGGGTCGATCATATTCCCGGTTGAACGTATCGGCCACTTCCAGGGCTTTGGGGCTGGCGTCGACCAGACCGATGGCGCGTGCGCCTCGATCGATCAGTTCCTTGGCCACGGCACGCCCGATGCCACCGGCTGCTCCTGTGATGACTGCGACTTGGTCCTTGATATTCATGGTAGGTTTTTTGGGGTCGGGGGTCGAGATGAGGCCCGCGGCTGTCACGTCAAGGGCAGGGTTCGCAGAGCCAATCCAAGCCGAAGAAGTGCCGTAGGTCCTTAAGAAGATAAACTTATGAAAGAGTTTTGATTTCATAACGTTTCTTTATTTTCGTTGCAAGTGCGAAATCGTCTGATTTTCAATCTCCGGAGAGAAAAAGTTCCCCTCATTTGTTGACATGATCTACTTGGATTCTTGCAATTGCACAATGACCACGAGCCAACCGGGCAACTCCGGAATCCAGGACGGACCGATCCTGATCCGAAAATATCCCAACCGCAGGTACTATAGTACGCGGGATAGCTGCCACGTCACCCTCCAGGAAATCTGTGAATTGGTGCGGGAGGGGCACGATATCCGCGTCACCGACAGCCGAACGGACGAGGACATCACCGGGGTTGTCCTCACCCGGATTCTGCTCGAGATGGAGTCCCCGAAGCTGGCCTTCTTTCCGAACAGTCTCCTGCAGCATCTTATCCGCATCAACACGGGGATACTCGACAATTTCACGGAATCCTACTTTCAACAGGCCTTTGCCGCCTTTGGCCAGAGTGCGGGTCAGTGGGCAAGCGGAATCGGCTCGGAATTCAAACCTCCGGTCATGCCCGGCACCGAGGCCTGGTCCGATTTTCTGGGCCCGTTTTTTCCCAAGCCCCCGCCGCCGTCCACCACTGAAAATCCCGGACCTGGATCATCGGGCACCGGTGATTCGGTACCCGGACTCCGCAGTGAAATCGAGGAACTGAGGGAGAAACTGGAGCGACTCGAAAAACGGGAAAAATAAGAGGGTTTTTTGCAAATGCAAAAAAACTCTTGACCCCTGCCTCGAAATGGCTTTGATGACCTGCGTTGGCAGGTGAAAACGACCCTCCAGAGCTAAGAATACGGAGAAGGAGTTGCCCGTTTGATAGAGCGGATGCGATCCCTTCCACGAGCTCGAAGAGTGTTTTTATCGGCATTCGCAAATGAACATAGGAGTAACCCCCCGTATCAACCTGAAGAAGCTATGACCACCCAGACGAACGCATCCGCGACCGATCTCTTTGAAGAAGCCTACAAGAATTACGAGCAGGCACTGAAGACCGGCATAAAGGTCCAGGAAGACACCGTAAAGATGTGGAAGGACCTTTTGAGCAAGGCCGGCACTCCGGCCGAATTCCAAACGAAGTTCACCGAGATGGTGAATGACGTCTTTCCGGCGGCAAAGAAGCGCATGGATGAGGCACTCAAGACCGTTGAAGCGAACACCCAAACCAGCACCGAACTGCTCCAGCAGGCCCTGCTGGTCTGGCAACCTGGTTCGGTGGCGGAAACCCAGAACAGGATCCGCGGCCTTTGGGAGACCTCGCTGTCCGCTGCCCGCAACAACGTGCAGACGGTGGTGAAAACCAACCAGCAGATCCTTGAGGCCTGGACCGGGATGGCCACGAACGGCGTCAAGAAGACCTCCAAGTAACCGGTTCGCAACCCCTGCACTCAATCACCACCTGAACCCCAAACGACGAACACAATGATCAAAGATGTATATCTCGCCGGGTGCGTGCGCACGCCGGTGGGGAGCTTCTGCGGTGCCCTTGAGGCGGTTTCGGCTGTCGATCTGGGCATTACCTCGGTGAAGGCGACCCTCGAACGTTCGGGCGTCGGCGCCGATCAGGTTGAAGAGCTTCTCTACGGAAACGTGGTCGGTGCCTCCCTCGGTCCCAATGTTGCCCGGCAGGTGACGATCGGGGCCGGTTTTGATCCGGCGGTCGGGGCTGCGACCGTGAACAAACTCTGTGGTTCCGGCATGATGACCGTGATCATGGCGGCTCAGGCCATCCAGACCGGCGACGCCGGTGTGATCATGGCCGGGGGCACCGAGAATATGTCGCGCGCTCCCTATCTGCTGGAGAAGGCGCGCACGGGCTATCGATTGGGCAACAGTCAGGTCTATGATTCCCTGCTGAGGGACGCCCTGATCGATCCCTACGACGATTGCCATATGGGCGAATGCGCGGAGAACCTGGCCGAAAAATACAGTTTCAGTCGTGAAGCGCAGGACGACTATGCGATTGAGAGCTACAATCGTGCCCGGGCGGCCGCTTCGAATGGAGAGGCGGCAGACGAGATCGTACCGGTCGAGATCAAGACCCGCAAGGGCTCGGTCACCGTCGATCAGGATGAGGAGCCGGCCCGATTCAACGAGGCGAAGTTTCGCACCTTGCGCGGGGCTTTCAGGAAAGGCGGCACCGTGACGGCCGGCAACGCGTCGAGTATCAATGACGGTGCGGGATCGACCCTGGTGCTTTCAAAGGAGAAAGTGGAATTGCTGGGCATCAAGCCCGACGCCCGCATTCTCGGATACGCGACGCACTCCCTCGAACCGGCCTGGTTTACGCTCGGTCCGGTCGGTGCGCTTCAGAAGTTGCTCAAGAAGCTTGATCTGACTGTTGATCAGGTCGATTTCTTCGAAGTCAACGAAGCGTTTGCGGTGGTGCCGATGGCGGCGATGCGCGATATAGGCATCGCTCACAAAAAACTCAATGTCCTGGGCGGTGCGGTCGCGATCGGGCATCCGATCGGCGCGAGCGGCGTACGTGTTCTTGCGACCTTGATCAATGTACTTCGCAAGCGCGGTGGCAAGGTCGGCATCGCCTCTCTCTGCATAGGTGGAGGTGAAGGCATCGCGATGGCGATTGAGCTCTGCTGAACCCAAAAACAGATTCATAGCATGGACGACAATGTAAACCAGGCTTTTCAACAGGCGGCCACCTTTCAGAAGATGTGGACCGATTCATTCTCAGACATGGCCCAGGTCTGGACCCGCTACAGTCCGGCCAAGCCCCCGCCTGATGCAATGCGCGAAATGCGGGCCGGAATGCTCAAGATCCTGACCCAGAGCTGGGAGGATTTCGTTCGCTCGCCGCAGTTTCTTGAATACATGAAGAAGGGGATGGATGGCGTCCTGGACTTCAAGAAGCTGTCATCGGATTTCTTCACCCGTGGTCATCACAGTACGGAAACACCGGCCCGGGAGGATATCGACGGCATTCTTCTCGCCATCCGTCATATGGAGCGCCGGCTTCTGGACCGCGTCGAGGAAGTCGACTCGAACGTCTCCGGACTCGGGCGCCGACTTGACAAGGTCGAAAAGAACAGTCGCCCCGCGCCGACGCCTGTCCCACGGGAAGGCGTGACGAAACCGCCGGCTCGCAAGGCACCGGCTCGCAAGGCACCGGCTCGCAAGGCGTCGGCACGCAAAGCACCGGCTCGCAAAGCACCGGCTCGCAAGGCGTCGACCCGCAAAGCGCCGGTTCGCAAAACCGTTGCGCGAAAAACAACCCCTAAGTCCTGAACCTGCGCTTAGCGCACCCCATACACCATGACCCAAGCACAAACACCTGAAGAGACCGCGTCGAACTGGCAGGACTCCATGATCGAGGAGGGGTTTGCCAATCTCCGACGTTTGGCGGCGATGCCGTTTATTGCTGAAAAGGCGCGCAAGGTAAAGAAGGGCGTGACTCCGTCCGAAGTCGTTTACGAGGAGGACAAAGCCAAGCTCTTCCACTATATCAGCGACACCAAGCCGAAGTACAAAACGCCCCTGCTCTTTGTCTTCGCCCTGGTCAACCGTCCCTATATCTTCGACCTCAAGGAAGGGCGGAGCGTCATCGCCCAGTTCGTCAACGCGGGCTTCGACGTCTACCTTCTTGATTGGGGGGTTCCGAACCAGGCCGAGAGGCACCTGACACCGGATGACTACATCAACGGCTACCTGCTGAACGCCGTCGATTACCTCCGCGAACGTTGCGACTCCACCAAGGTCAACCTGCTTGGCTACTGCATGGGCGGGACCATCGCGACCATGTTCACCGCCATGCACCAGGGGCTGATCAAGAACCTGCTCACGCTGGCGGCCGGGATCGATTTTTCGACCCGGGAGGGCCTGATCAACCTATGGACCGACCCCAAGTACTTTGACGTCGACAAGTTCGTTGACGTGGTCGGCAACGTCCCGGCGGAGTTCCTCCAGAACGCCTTCACCATGTTGAAGCCGGTCCAGAACCTGATCGAAAAGCCGATCACGATCTGGGAGAACTCCCACAAGGAAGGATTCATCGAGGACTTCCTCACCATGGAGGCCTGGTTGAATGACAATGTGCCGGTTCCGGGTGAAATGTATCGCCAGTGGGCCAAATACCTCTTTCAGCAAAACCTGTTGGTTCAAAACCGGATGCCGGTCGGCAAACATATTGTCGACCTGCGCAAGATCACCTGTCCACTGATGAATCTCCTGGCGGAGAGGGACGACCTCGTGCCCCCCTCGCAGAGTGAACCGCTCAACCGACTGGTTTCCTCCACCGATAAGGAAATGATCGTGGTTCCGTCCGGCCATATCGGTCTGTCCATCGGCGGCTACGCCCAGAAGAACGTCTGGCCGAAAGTTTGCGACTGGTTGGGCGAAAGAGATTGATTCGAGCGGTTTCCGCCGTTGATTGAAGGATGTGCCTCCCCCGGACCGGGACTGGTCCGGGGGTTGGTTTTGTTGGAATTAAGAGGCTGTCGTAAACGTGATGAAATGTGTCGTTTGGCCAGAAAAGGGCTCGCCGCAAGGCACATTCGAAATGGGGTATCCCAATAGGGCTATCCCCTTCGGATGGAACGCCGCGACGGGGTCGTTTCTGCCCAAACCCTTTGGGCAGAGTTGCTTTGGGTCGTGGCCGGTGTTGGGCACGAGGACCAAGGCCTATGGGCCTGGGCGCCTCGCGCCTGCCTTGCCCAACGACACAGATCAATCTCTGCGACACGCTTCAGCACTTTTAAGGCAGCCTCAAAGAGCATGAACTCAATGCGGAAACGAAGAGACGTCGATCGCCGGTTGCCGGACCTGACCACGGCGGCGTTCGAGAAGTGGGCCGGCCAGCCCGTGATCAGTCGCAAGAAACCGTCCTACCTGATCGGCCCGCGCCTTCGCGAGTACCTGGCTCTGGTCAACCGCGAGATCAATCTTCCGCTGACTTACAATCGCCTGCGGCGTTTCCACGAATCGGCCCCGCTTTTCGACGAGGAAAACAGGGACACTTTCTGGCAGACGGTCATCTACGAGCAGGGTCAGCGCAAGCGCCTCAATGAGCACCTGCGAAAGGTCTACGGGTTGCTCAAGTCGGTCGGCGCCGACGTCGACCAGGATCACCTCTTTGTTGATCGGATCGATTTCTGCGAGTTCGGGAATTCCCAGCCGTTCCGGATTCGCATTGTCAACGAACAGAACGGGAACCAGGACTTTTTCTATATCAAACAGGCGGACGCCTCGCGAGTCTACGGGCTCGAACTGGAGTATCTTCTCAGTCCGAACCGGCTTCATTACCTGACCTGCGGCGATACCCTGATCGAGGAACATGTGGTGGGCATTCCGGGCGATGTCTTCATCCGGGACTGGCTTCACAGCGGGCGCTTGAAGAAGATCAGGATCGCCAAGGAAACCATCAAGTTCACCGAGCGTTGTTTCGTGCGCCTGCTCGGGGATATGCGGTCCTATAACTTCGTGGTTGAGATGACCCCCGACATCGAGGAGATCCAGGTCCGGTTTCGGGCGATGGATTTCGACCAGCAGTCCTACCTGGGGCGCAAGAATTTCTACCTGTCCCAGTACTTTGTCGAGAACCGGGACCTGACCCTGTTCTGCATCAAGGAACTGTCCCGGGAATCCTACCGTCAGTATCAATTGGAGGAACAGGCCCAGATTTACCGGCGAATGAAGACCGCCCGATTGCGGCTGAGCAGCTTTCTCGACGTGATGGAGGAAGACACCATCTCGACCCCGGAGGCGGTCGAGCAATTGCGGGGCGAACTTGCCGAGCACTATGGACGCCCATCGTTCGAGGCATGCACCACCATGGGCGCCGTCGTGCGCGAGAGCCTCGAAGCCTTGAGGGAAAACGTCGAGCAACACGATTTCAAGGACGACAGCGGCAACCTTCTGCTCTGAGCGGCGCGCCGAGGACGTCGCGCCCTGCCTTTGTGGACACCGGTAGGACAGAACGCCGACACAGCGGCGTTGCTACACCAATGCTGAAACGGAACCGCCCCCGCAACCTCACTGTGGACTGCCGACCTCCGTGATCCGGGTGTGTGGGTGAGAGCGAACCTACTGCAGGGTGATCATTACGGTGTTCTTCTCGACCTTGTCGCCCCTGGCGACCCGGATGGCATGGACCCTGCCGTCCTTCGGGGCCTTGAACTCGTTATGCATCTTCATGGACTCGAGCACGATGAGGGTCTGGCCCTTGGCGACTGTGTCGCCTTCGGCCACTGAGATTTCCACGATCACGCCGGGCATGGGCGCCTTGACCACGACCTCTCCGACTGCGCCGCCGAGAGCGCTCCTGACCCCGGCCAGGCGATGGGTGCGCTCGTCCTCGACCGTCACATCGTAGATCTCGCCGCCGATCTGGACGCGGTAAAATTCCTCCAGCGCCTGCAGGCGCACGGCGTGGGAACGGGCGTCGATCAGGAGACTGTGCAGGGTGCCGTCGAGTGAGGTCTGCAGATCAGCCGGGACGGGCCGGCCGTCGATCATCACGGTATCCTGTCCATCGATACTGATGGTGTAGGCGTGGTCGCCGATCGTCGCTATGTATTTCATCACTTTTTAGTCTGCTTCTTAGAGCCGGCGGGCCATCTGGGCGTGGCGGGCGCGGTCCTTCCAGGTGGACGAGGGTCGATCGTTTGTCTGCACCATGGCGCGGCGGGTGCGTTGGTGAGCCAGGAGGGTGGCCGCCAGGGCCGCCACCCGCTCGAGTTCCGCGGTTTGCTTCTCCTTGGCCAGGAACTCGGTTTCGAGGAACTTGGTATGGATGCGTCCTTCCCGGAATTCAGGCGTATCCATCATCTGGATAAAGAAGGGGATGGCGGTCGGGATGCCGGTGATGTGGAATTCCTCCAGGGCGCGCCGGGTCCGGATGATGGCCTCGTCGCGGGTCTCGTCCCAGACCACGAGCTTGGCCAGGAGAGAGTCGTAATAGGGTGACACCTCCGATCCGTAGGCGATGCCGGTGTCGATCCGAACACCCGGGCCGGTGGGGGTTTCAAAACCGACGATCTGCCCGACTGAGGGCAGGAAGCCGGCCTGCGGATCCTCGGCCACGATACGGCATTCGATGGCGTGTCCCTTGAAGCGCACATCCTCCTGTTTATGGCGGAGTTTTTCACCGGCCGCGATGTGCAGCATCTCCTTGACGATATCGATGCCCGTCACCCGTTCGGTGACCGTGTGTTCGACCTGCAGTCGGGTGTTCATCTCGAGGAAGAAGTAATCGCGCGTGTCATTGTCCATCACGAACTCAACCGTGCCGGCACTGAAATAATCGACCGCCCGGGCGGCCCGGACCGCGGCCATCCCCATCTCCTGGCGAAGGGTTTCGTCCATGATGGGGGAGGGCGCCTCCTCGATCAGTTTCTGATGACGCCGTTGGATCGAGCAATCGCGTTCACCCAGGTGGATGACGTTTCCGTGCTGGTCGCCGAGGAGTTGGATCTCGATGTGGCGCGCATTCTGGATCAGGCGCTCCAGGTAAACCCGGTCATCTCCGAAGGCCGCGGCCGATTCGCGACGGGCCACCCGGATGGCTTCCGGCAGGGCGTCGATCGAGTCGACCACCCGCATGCCTTTACCGCCGCCGCCGGCGGCCGCCTTGACCAGAAGGGGATAGCCCACGCCGTCCGCCGCGGCCAGCAATTCGTCGTCGCTCATCCTGCCGGCTTTACCGACCCCGGGCACGAGGGGCATGCCGGTGGGTTCAACCGTCGCCCGTGCAGTCAACTTGTCGCCCATCCGGCGAATGGCGGAGGGAGGAGGCCCGATCCAGATCAGGCCCGCGTCGATCATCTCATCCGCGGCGTCCGCGTTCTCGGCCAGGAATCCGTAGCCGGGATGTATCGAATCGCAGCCGGCTTTTCCGGCGACCTCGATCAATTTGTCGATCCGCAGGTAGCTGTCGACCGCGGGCGGGGGACCAAGCAGATAGGCTTCGTCGGCCATGCGCACGTGCGGTGCCATCCGGTCGGCTTCGGAATAGACGGCGACCGGTTGGCAGCCGACCTCGCGACAGGCTCGGATGATGCGAACCGCGATCTCGCCCCGGTTCGCAATGAGTACTTTCTTGAGTGCCACGTCGTTGTCCTCCTTCAGAGTGGGATGTTTCCGTGTTTCTTGGGCGGATTCTCGTCGCGCTTGTTCTGGAGCATCTCGAGAGCGTTGATCAGGCGCGGTCGGCTCTGGCTGGGCTCGATCACGTCGTCGATATATCCGTAGCTCGCCGCCACGTAGGGATTGGCGTGGGTGGCTCGATATTCATCGACCAGTTCAGTGCGCATGGCTTCCGGATCGGCGGCCGCCGCCAGTTCCTTGCGCTTGAGGACATTGATCGCGCCCTCAGGACCCATGACCGCGATCTCGGAGGAGGGCCAGGCCAGGTTGATATCGCCCCGGATATGCTTGCTGCTCATCACATCGTAGGCGCCACCGTAGGCTTTGCGGGTGATGATGGTGATCTTTGGAACGGTTGCTTCGGCGAAGGCGTAGAGCAGCTTGGCCCCGTGCTTGATGATGCCGTTGTGTTCCTGCCCGACACCGGGCAGGAAACCGGGTACGTCGACCAGGGTGACGACGGGTATATTGAAGCAGTCGCAGAAACGGACAAACCGGGCCGCCTTGACGGCGGCATTGATGTCGAGGACACCGGCCAGGACCTGGGGTTGGTTGGCCACGATGCCGATGCTTCGCCCGTTCAACCGGGCGAAGCCGATCAGGATATTCTGGGCATAGTGTTCGTGCACCTCGAAGAATTCACCCTGGTCTACGACCAAGTGGATGATCTCACGCATGTCGTAGGGCTTGTTCGGATTGTCCGGGATCAGCGTGTCCAGGGATTCCTCCGTCCTGAGTGGGTCGTCCTCGCATTCTCGCCGGGGTGGCTCCTCGAGGTTGTTCGATGGGATGAAGCTCAGGAGTTGGCGCACCAGGTAAAGGGCGTGCTCCTCACTCTCGGCCGCGAAGTGAGCCACGCCGCTGGTCTCGTTATGGGTGCCCGCGCCGCCCAGTTCCTCGGAGGTGACCTCCTCATGGGTGACCGATTTCACGACTTCCGGACCGGTGACGAACATATAGCTCGTCTTCTTCGTCATCACGATGAAATCGGTGATGGCGGGTGAATAGACGGCTCCACCGGCACAGGGCCCGAGGATGGCGGAGATCTGCGGGATCACTCCACTGCTGAGTACGTTGCGAAGGAAGATATCGGCATAACCGGCAAGGCTGGTCACGCCTTCCTGGATGCGGGCACCACCGGAGTCGTTCAGGCCAATGACGGGTGCCCCGTTCTTGACCGCGAGGTCCTGAAGCTTGACCACCTTGGAGGCGTGCCCCAAACCGAGGCTGCCGCCGAAAACGGTGAAATCCTGGGAAAAGACGTAGACCAGGCGCTGGTCGATTGTGCCGTAGCCGGTGACGACACCATCGCCCATGAGCTGTGATTCGCCGCGGTGCACGAAGGCGTCAAGTTCCCGGAATGATCCCTCGTCAAGGAGCAGATTGATGCGCTCGTGGGCCGTGAGTTTGCCCTTTGCCTTCTGTTTCCTGATGCGCTCTTCTCCCCCGCCCAGACGGGCTTCGGTCTTCAGCTTGCGGAGACGCTTGATATGCGGATTCATGGGGTTGCTCATGACGGGGTCTGCAGGTTCAAGTATCCAGATCATCAGGACGACACCGTGACGGTCGAGACGGACTTGCTCTCGGGACCGAGTGCGCGACTGGAGATGTGGTTCCAGGTTGGGTTTCTGATTAGATAGTCTAATTAAGACCTCTGGTCGCTTACAACCCAAATTATACTGCAAATGCAAAAAACGGTAAGCAGTGAATTTGAACAGAAGGACGCAAAGAGAGCACCAAGGGTTCGGAAATCCAGCCTCGTGGTCGCGCAGGCATGTCCCGGCGTAGCTATGCGTAGACGGAAGCACGACCCTCCATCTCCCTTTTCGTGGAGGGCTGTCCTTCCGGGCAGCCGCAGAGCCCAAGCCTCCGAGTGGTCGCGCAGGCATGTCCCGGCGTAGCTATGCGTAGACGGAAGCACGACCCTCCATCTCAACCCCCTTCGTGTCCTTTTGTTCAGTAAACCAGGAGCCCGAGTCTCTTCAGCTGTATTCCGGGATCAGGTCGGTCTGGGCGCGCCACAGTCTGGCGTAGTGACCGTCGCGAGTGATGAGTTCCTGGTGGGTGCCTTTTTCCAGGATGCGACCGGCTTCCAGCACGACGATCTGGTCGGCATGACTGACGGTTGAGAGGCGATGGGCGATGATGAGGGTGGTGCGTTCCCTTACCAGGTTCTCGATGGCCTTTTGGATGCGGGCCTCGGTCAGCGTATCGACGCTCGAGGTCGCCTCATCCAGGATCACCAGTGGCGGGTTTTTCAGGATGACCCGGGCGATGGTCAGGCGCTGTTTTTCGCCCATGGAGAGCCGAATGCCGCGTTCGCCGATCATGGTGTCCATCCCGTCGGGCAGGTTTTTCACGAACTCCCAGGAACAGGCGGCATCGAGGGCCGTGACGAGATCCTCGTCGGTCGCCTCTTCGCGCGCCAGTCGGAGGTTCTCGGCTACGGTCCCGTCAAACAGGAACGGGTCCTGGGCGACAAATCCGATGTGCTGACGGAGAGAATCAAGATCGATATCGCGGACATTGTGGCCGTTGATCGAGACGGATCCCGTGGTCACATCGTAGTAGCGCAGAAGCAGATTCGCGATGGTCGATTTGCCGGCCCCTGTGTGGCCAACGATGGCGGTCACTTTTCCGGGGGGCAGATCAAGGTTGAAATCGTCCAGGACCTCGGAGCGGTCGGGATAGTGGAAAGAGACATCGGCGTAGTTTACGCCAACCAGACCTTCGGGGAAAGAGACCGCGTTCGGTGCGTTCGCTATATCCACGGGGTGGTCGAGGATTTCAAAAACCCGTTCTCCCGATACCTTGCCTGTCGCCAGGAGATGGTTGATCGAGTTCAGGGTGCTGACCGGCTGATAAAGCATGGCGCAGTAGGCGTAAAACGCGACGAAACCGCCGAAGGTAAAGCCGCCGGGTTCGGATCCGCTCTGGATCAGGAGGTAGCCACCGAATCCGACCACGGCCACGGATCCGAGACTCGCGATGAAGTTGGCTGAGGGGTTGTGCAGCGACCATCGATACATGGCTCTGAGGGTCCGCTTCTTGAGTTCGACCGCGATGGTGATGAAGCGGGAGGTCTCGCGGTTCTTCAGGGCAAATGAACTGATCAATCGGTTCCCCTGGATATCCTCCACCAGCAGGGCGTTCAATTCACCCGCACTTTCACGAACTCCCCGCCAGTTGCGCCGGGTGGCCCGGAAATGCAGAATGGACAGCCAGAGCACGATGGGGAGGGGCAGAACAATGAAGAGCGCGAGCAGGGGTTGTTCGAGGAAGAGAATGGTCGAGATGCCCAGGACCGTCAGGATGGCCACGATGCCCTGTTCGGACCCGTCCAGGATGACGCGCTCAACGTTTTGAACGTCCTCGATCACCCGGGATGCGATCTCGCCCGACTTGCGTTTGTCATAATAGCCGATCGGCAGGTCGAGGAGTTTGCGATGGAGATCGCTCCGCAGGTCGATCAGTACCTTCTGCTCCAGCGTATTGTTGATGCGGATGCGGAGACAGTTGAGCAGATCGCGTCCGAAATAACAGCCCGTGATTCCCAGGACGCCCCAGATCAGCAGGTCGGTTCGCCCCGGTTCGATGATGTGATCGAAGATCTGTTTTATGATCTGCGGGATCGCGATCAGAAACAGCGTGCTGCCCAGGGCCAGCAGCAGGGTCAGAATGAAGAGTCCCCGGTATTTGAAAAGGTAACCGGAGACTCGCCAGATGGTAGACATGTGGGAGGTGGAAGTTAGAAGTTCAATCGAAAATGCGGCGCGCTGGAGCACGCCAGAACCTCCCGGCCCTGCATGGTTGAGATTTCTTTCTTCCTGGATTCGGCGCCGGGCGCCGTCGCACAAACCACTTCTGCCTTCTAACTTCTTACTTCAAACTTCCCACTCCTACGCGTTCTTGAATTCTGAGACCACGGATTGGATCGAATTTTTGGCGTCGCCGTAGAGCATGCGGGTGTGGGGCAGGAGGAAGAGCTGATTCTCCAATCCCGAGAATCCGGTGCCCTTGCCGCGCTTGAGACAGATGACCGTCTTGGCTTCGAGGGCTTTGATGATCGGCATCCCGTAGATGGGTGACGCCGTATCGTTGATCGCGGCGGGATTGACGACGTCGTTGGCGCCGATCACGACGGCGACATCGACCGAGGGCATGGTCGGGTTGATATTGTCCATCTCGACCAGCTGCTCGTAGGGCACATCCGCTTCGGCCAGGAGTACATTCATATGGCCGGGCATGCGTCCGGCCACCGGATGGATGGCGAATCGCACCTCGGTCCCGTTCTCTTCGAGAAGATCTCCGAGTTCCTTGACCACGTGCTGGGCCTGGGCCACGGCCATGCCGTAACCCGGCACGACCACGACGCTTCGGGCGGCTTCGAGCACATAGTAGGTGTCCGAGGCGGAGATTGGCTTGAGCTCGCCTTCCATGGCCGTCCCGCCCGCTCCGGCATCGGTGGCGCCGAATCCGGAAAAGAGCACATTGCCCAGGGTCCGGTTCATGGCTTTGCACATGATGATGGTCAGGACAACTCCGCTGGCTCCGACCAGGCAGCCGGCGACGATGAGGACGTTATTGGCGATCACAAACCCGGCGGCGGCGGCGGCCAGTCCGGACATACTGTTCAACAGGGCGATGACCACGGGCATGTCCCCGCCGCCAATCGGCATCACGGCCAGGAAGCCGAGGGTCAAGGCAAGGATGACCAGCGCAATGAACAGGCTGTAAGAATTCGGACCCGCCCCGGTGGTCACGAAAGCAATCCCGGCTGCGACGATCAGTGCGGCGACCATGATATTGAGCAGTCGCTGACCACCGAAAACCTTGGCCCGACCGCTGACGCGTCCCGCCAGTTTAAGGTAGGCGTAGATCGATCCGGTAAAGGTGACGCCACCGATCAGAATGGCGAGTATGATGGCCGTGCTGGTGAAGTTCTGGATGGTGCCGGTGTTTCGCATCAGGTAGCCGGCCCAGCCTTCGGCCAGGATTTTCTGATACTCGGCCCAACCGACCAGAAGGCTGGCCAGACCGCCGAAGCCATTGAAGAGGGCCACCATTTCGGGCATGGCGGTCATCTTGACCAACTTGGCGGCAGTCCCGCCGATCACGGCTCCGGCCGCCAGGCCGATGGCGATCCACTTGAAGTCGATGATCTGGCGATCCAGGAGGGTTACGACGACGGCGATCAGCATGCCGAGGGCAGAGATCATGTTGCCGCGCCGGGCAGTATCCGCCCGTCCCAGCATCTTCAGACCGAAGATGAAGAGGATGGAGGCGACGATATAGGAAAGATTAACGAGAACAGCGGATTGCATGAGCTATTTCTTCGCTCCTTCCTTTTTCTTGAACATGGCCAGCATGCGGTCGGTCACCACGTAGCCGCCGACCACATTGATCGTGGCCAGGACGACGGCGAGGGTGCCGATCACAATGTTTATGGTCTGGCTGCCGGCTGAACCGACGGCGAGGAGAGCACCGACGATGGTGATACCGGAAATCGCGTTTGAGCCCGACATCAACGGGGTGTGAAGTTGGGAAGGTACCTTCGTGATCAGCTCAAAGCCGAGAAAGGCGGCGAGCACGAAGATAAAGACCAGGAGAATCAATTCCATGAGGTTGGAGGAGTGGGTTGCGGTTTGAGGATGGGCGGGGAATCAGTTCAGGTTTTGAAAACGCTCGTGGACGACTTTACCCCCGTGGGTGATCAGGCATCCCTGCATGATCTCGTCTTCGAGATCGATTTTCATGACCTTTGCTTCGGCATCCCAGAAATGCTCGATGAAACCGGAGAGGTTGCTGGCGAACACTTGGGTGGCATGATAGGACACGTGGCCTTCCAGGCAGCCCTCACCGATGATGATGACGCCATTATCGGTGACCACCTCCTCATTCAGTTTGGTTCCCTCGACATTGCCGCCTCCCTCTGCCGCCAGGTCGACGATGACCGAGCCGAGCTGCATGCCGGCGACCATCTCCCTGGTGACGACGATCGGTGCTTTTCGTCCGAAGAGCTTGGCGGTTGTGATGACGATATCAGCCGAGGCACAGACCTTGGCCATGCCGTCACGCTGCATCTGCAATTGCTCCGGCGTCAGCTCTTTCGCGTAGCCTTGCTCGGTCTGACCGGTCTCTCCGAGGTCGATTTTTACGAATCTTGCCCCGAGTGAGCGCACCTGCTCCTCAACCACCGGCCGGGTATCGAACGCTTCGACCCGGGCGCCCAACCGTTTGGCGGTGGCAATGGCCTGCAGGCCTGCCACCCCAACGCCGATCACGAAAACCCGCGAGGGGGAGATGGTCCCGGCGGGCGTCATCATCATGGGCAACGATTTCCGGATGCGGGCGGCGGCCTGAATCACGGCCGAGTAGCCGGCCAGATTCATCTGTGAGCTGAGCACATCCATCTTCTGGGCCAGAGTGGTGCGTGGAATCATCTCGAGGCTGATCGCGCTGATTCCCGCTGCGGCTAGCGATTTCACCAGGTCGGGCTCGTTGAAGGGATCGAGATGGCTCATCAGGACCGCGCCGGACTTCATGCCGCTGATTGCCTCGGGTGTCGGCTTCCGGACCCCGAGGACGAGATCGGCCTCCGCGAGGCTCCCGGCATGGTCGCCGGTCAGTTTGACGCCCGCCTTCTCATAGGCTTCGTCGGCAAAGTCACTCAGGGCTCCGAGGCCGCATTCCGCGGTGATCTCAAGGCCGAGTTTGACCAGCGATTCTCCAGTGGTCGGAGTCAGCGCGGCGCGCTTCTCTCCGGTTGACCGTTCCTTGGCTGCGTAGCAATGCATACGTATTGTAGGGAGGTTGTGGACAGAAAGAATGAAGTGTGCCGAAC
>QNAI01000054.1 GCA_003641745.1 Verrucomicrobiota bacterium
CCACCATCATACTGAACATGCGTTCACTATGTCAAATAAGGAAGTGATATTACTGCCAAGAGGCTGTCTTAAAAGTGCTGAAGCATGTCGCAGAGATTGATTTGGGGTGCTGGGCAAGGCAGGCGCGAGGCGCCCAGGCCCAAAGGCCTTGGTCCAAAGTGCCCAACGCCGGCCACGGTAGAGTTTTGACCCACTCAAACCGCCCGATTCGATCTTGAAAAACAGCAATGGATCCGGCGAGAGTAATGTGGCCCGGATTCCGGCCCCGACCGCATCCAAATATCCCATGAACCGAGATGAACTCATTTCCCGCCTGAAGACACTCATGGTCGAATGTCTTCACCTGGAAGATTTCGACCTGGCCGACCTCGGAGAGGATGAGCCCCTGTTCGGTGGGAAACTCGATCTCGATTCAATCGAGGCGCTGGAACTCGTGCTCCGCCTGGAAAAGGAGTTCGGCATCAGGATCGCCACCAGTGAAGAGTCAAAGAAGGCCCTTCAGAGCCTGGGAACATTGGCGGATACGATTGAAGGCCAAGCTGGTTAGGCTGTAGGCAGGCTGGTAAAAGAATCGCCTCGGTGCGACCCCTCTGCCTGAATAACTGCGGGTCATGGTCACATCGCATTCGAAACTTGAGGTTGGCATTGAAGCTTGTGGATGCCTCACCGCTCTTGGTGACGAAACGCAGACTGCCGAGGCATTGAATGCAGGGGTGATCGGGCTGAAACCGGTGCCGGTACTGGGGTCGGACGGCGGCGACCTCGTGCCGATCGCGCTTTGTTCGGACTGGCGGGAGAGAATCCCGCCCCGATGGTTCGCTTCCGCGGATTCCCTCCGATCCCGCATTCCCGTTGCACCCTGGGGTGATCCCGGCTTTCCGGTATTCCTTTCGAGCAGCAATTTCGGCGTCGGCAATCTGCTGGCCTATTGCCGGGGCGGATCTGAGGCTCACCTGGCCTATGCGACTCCGGGCGATTGCGTGGAATCGCTCTGTGACTCCTTTGGATGGGGACCGGACCGGACAATTGTTTCACATGCCTGCGTCTCCTCGCTCGTTGCGCTTGAACTGGCCCGGCGTTCGATCGAACATGGCGGAGCGGAGCAGGCGATCGTCTTCAGTTTCGACTTTGTCTCTCCGTTCGTGGCCGGAGGATTCCATGCCCTCAAGATCCTCAATCCGCTGTTCCCGGCTCCCTACGAAGACAGGAAAGAGGGTTCAATCGGCCTCGGGGACGGAGCCGCTTTCGCCGTGCTCTCGCGAAAACCGCAAGAAAACCTGGTTTCGCCCGCTTTTCTGTACAATGAAATGTGGCACTTCACGGGAAACCAACCGGAGGGTGAGGGTTTCAGGGCATTGGAGCCATGGCTCAGGCAAACCGTCGGCGAGCGGAAAGTCTGGATCAAGGGCCATGGCACCGGAACCCTTGAAGCGGGTCGTCTCGAGGCGGAATCGCTCGCGGAACTCTGCCCGCAGGCGCCTCTCGTCTCCTGGAAAGGCAGTCTCGGGCATACTTTGGGGAGTTGCGGACTGGTTGAACTCGCGGTCGCATTGGCCGCCGTCGATCGCGGGGTCGTTCCGCCGACCGTGGGCCTGTCGGGGAGCGCCTTTGCGCCCAATGTGGCCACGGATTCATTTGACGCGCAACCGTTTGACGGGCTCCTTCTTCTGGCCAATGCTTTCGGAGGCGCGCATGCTGCAATCCTTGTCGCCCATGGTGATTGAGAAGTATCTGCACCGTCCGGTGACGTTGAGGGCGGAGGGCGAGGATACCGCTACGGGCAGGAATCTCCTTCCCCCGGTCATCAGCCGGCGAGCGGCTCGTCGTATGACCCATTTGGGGACACTGATTGCGCGCGTCCTGGACTCTCAGTCGGTCGATCGGGAGACAAGTCTCATCTATGGTTCAACCTATGCCGAGACCCGTTCGCTTGAGGATTACGTCGACAGCTTTCCCCGGCCCAGCCCCCTGCTCTTCCAGGGCTCGATTCACCCCAGCGCCATCCAGCAGGTTTTCGTTTCAACGAAATTTCCAGTGGGCGAATTCGTGCCCCTCACCGGCGATCGCCACCTGGTCGCCTCAATGCTCAATATCGCCTTCCGGTCAGCTGCGGATCGAGCCGTATTGGTCGGTGGCGAGGAGCGAGGTACCTGGCTGCTCGACCACGGTCTTGCGAGTCCCGAAGCCTGGGCCTGGAGTCTTGAACTGAACTCGGCCCGAAATGGCGCCGCAGGTGTCGTTCGGTTGAACGCGGAAACGGATGAAACGAAGGAGGATCCGATCGGGCATTCCCTGTTTTTTCGCACTCTGGCGGAACGACGACCCATGACTGTCCCCAACCCGGGCGGCGGGTCTTTTTCCATCTCCTGGCAGTGACTGACTCGCATCCCAGAAATCCGGGACCATCCTGGGGATTTGCCCTGATCCGTTTTTTCAACCGCTGGACGCCGGAGCCCATATTCGGGTTTCTTCTCCATCTGGGCGCCACCGTTGCCGTGCCCCTGCTGCCGGCCCGGGCTCGGGCATCCAGGAACTTCCTCAGCACCGTGATGGATCGCCCGGCGGCTTGGGCGGATGTCCGCCGCCACTTCATTGCGTTTGCCGACTTCCTTGTGCTCCGCTTCAGGACGGCCGGCGGGCGCCCGCATCAATGCGTACTTGATCCTGAGAAGGCCGGAGACTTCATGGAGAGAGTTTCCGGGGCGGATCCATTGCTGTTTGGCACCTTTCATCTCGGGCACTCGGATCTGCTCGGGTTTTGGTTGACCGATTTTGACCGGTCGATCCGGATGGTCCGGGTCCGGACGGGGAACTCCGACGACCTCAAATGGCTGCATCAACGATATTCCGGAAAGGTTGACTTCATCTGGGCCAATGACCCCGCTGATATCCCATTTTCGATTCGCGATGCCATCGAAAATGGACATTCGGTAGCCATGAAGTGCGACCGGACGGAATTCAGCTCGAGGACTGCGATCTTTGATTTTCTGGGCCTCAAATGTGTCTTTCCGGTCACGATCTACCACCTTTCGCTGTTATTTCGCCTGCCGGTGATCCTTGCCTTCGGGTTGGACGATGGATTCGGTGGGACCCGCATCGTGTCCCTGCCGGCCTTCGTCCCGGGTGCCTCCGAGCGTTCAGAAGAGTTGGAGCGTGCCCACCTGCATTTTCAGAGGGCGCTTCGACTGGCTGAGGACATCATCCGGGGTGATCCCTGCCAATGGTTCAATTTCGAGCCGCTGAAGCACCCGACGGAATGAGGGTCGAAGGGGAGTTCTGTTTCGTCCCATTGTCAGCTTGCGCAGAGTGGTGCTTCTGCGCGATATGGAAGACCCTGGTATGACACGCACCAACAAGCATCTGATCATCATGCCTGCATACAATCCGGGTGCAATTCTAGTGGAGACGGTTCGAAGGGTGACGGAGATCTGGGATCACGTCTGGGTGGTCGTCGACGGCAGCAACGACGGTAGTGAATCTCTTCTCCACGGATTCGAGGATGAGGTGCCCGGGTTTCGACTGATCGTGAGAAAAAACAACCACGGGAAGGGAGCCGCTGTACTTTTCGGCGCCGAACAGGCCATGCGGGAAGGATTCACGCACGCCCTCGTGATGGACTGTGACGGCCAGCATCCATGCGACTCGATCAAGCAGATAATGGACGTATCGAGAGAGACACCGAAGGCCATGATCCTGGGCCAACCCGTATTCGGACCCGATGTGCCGAAGGAACGCCTTCTCGGCCGCCAGATCAGCGTTGGTCTGGCCTGGCTCGAAGTCATGGGTCCGTGGATTGGTGATCCGCTTTTCGGATTTCGGGTCTATCCGCTGCAGGCGCTGCTTGAGGTCCTGGCAAAACCGGGTCGAGGGCGGCGCTACGACTTCGATCATGAAGTTGTGGTTCGTCTCTTTTGGGCCGGGACGCCGGTCCGAAAGATCCCGGCACCCTGCCGCTATCCGGACCCGGTCAACGGCGGAGTCACTCACTATGACTATGTTCGAGATAACCTTCGCCTGGCCTGGCTGCATTTTCGGTTGTTGCCTGGTTGGTTCCTTCGACTTCCCCGCCTCCTGAGGAATACCGATTCCGGGTTGGATCCTGCAATGAGGGATCATTCCGACTGACGAGATGAATTTCAGGTTACTGATGGGGAGGGTCTGCGCCGGACTGCTTCTGACGCCTCTCATGGCATCGGCGACCCAATCGCTTGATTCGTCCGACCTGCCCGGGGAATGGAAAACGCTTGTCGAAAACCTGCGGGAGCGGATACCCCTCCGCGCGATATTCCTGGAAACAAGGAAACTGCCCTTCCGGAAGGATCCGATCGTGCTCACTGGTATCCTCAGACTGGATGCGGAAAGAGGCCTGAGCCTCTGCCATCCCGATGCAGAAGGTTCTCCCATCACTGTAATAGATTCAAACGGAATGGCGATGCGGTCGAACCAGTCGGATTGGCAGGCGCTTCCCGATCGTCGATCAATCCGGTCGGTCCATACCGCGATAGCCGCCCTTCTCGTTCTCGATCTCAGGCTTCTCAGCGAGGATTTTGAGCTGATCGGCGAATTGGATCGCGATAATTGGCAGATTCAGCTTTCTCCAAAACCGGGTGCGGATACCGGTCGACTGAGGGGATTGTCCATCGCGGGAACACCTGAAAGGGTGAACCGCCTGGGTATCGACCTCGGGGGCAACCGGAGTATTGTGATCAAGATCTCAAGTGAAGAATCGGTTCCTGGTTTCGGACCTGAGGAATATGCCCGGTTCTTCAGATAGACGACGATTCGGCGCCTTTGCGGTCGCCTTATTCCTCGGTGTGTCCGGATTGATTGTCGGTTTGACCGATTGGGATCAACGCCTGTCCAGTCGCGTACTCGATCTGCTTCCCGCTTCCGACGATTCCCTTGAACGCCGGTTCATGATCGGGGTAATCCAGGACGAGCAGGCCGATCTGATGCGATTTGTCATTACGAACCTGGCGATCGATCGTCGGGACGACGCAACCGACCTTCTCAGGGAAATGTTGCGGGATTCGAGAACCTTCGAGCCGACACTCCTCAGTGATCAGCAGGTGATCGAAAGGGCCGCCGGCTTCCTGTTCAAGCACCGGATGACGCTCCTCTTTCCGACCTGGTTGGCTCGTCATCAGGCTGAATGGCGCACGATGACGAGCGACCTTCCCTTTCACGAGTGGCTTGCCGTCAGAACGGTTGAGGAACTCGACCAGTTCCTGACCTCGCCGGACGGCTTTTTCTTTTCGGAGTTGATCGATCAAGACCCGTTATTACTCATCCCTCAATTGCGTGATGGAGCGATCGGTGATGCCGGAACTGGGAACCGGTCGACCGTGCTGACCGCCCGCCTGAGACACTCCGCATTCGATCCGGTCACGCAGGCGAATGTCCTTGAAACCCTGACGGCTCTCGAGGCCGGTCTGATCCGTGAATTCCCCGGCGCGCGGATTCTGGCGACGGGACCGGTTCTATTCGCCCGGCACAGCCGTGCCGCCATACGGGCCGAGGTCGGCAGGATCAACATCGCGTCGATACTCCTTGTAATCGTGGTTGTGGTCGTCTCGTTGCGAAATCCACTCGGTCTGATCGGCCTGGTCCCGGTCGTTGCCTGTGGCCTGACCGGCGGACTGATCGGCAGCCTGCTGTATTTTGGCCAAGTGCATGTCATGATGCTCGTGCTGGGAGCCTTTCTTTCCGGAATCACCGTCGATTATGGCTTTCACACCTTTCTGAGTCGGCCCGGAGAAGAGCGGTCCCGTCTCTGGAAACCTCTTTCTGCGGCCGCCGGGAGCACCGCCGTCGGCTTTATTGTGCTCATGTTCGGCAGCCTCCCGGTGGTTCGGCAGCTGGGTTTCTTCGTCGGGGTCGGCGCTCTCTGCGCCCTCTTCGCCGCGCTCAGTCTCAAGCCCGTGGTCCCGCCCCGTCTGACCGCGGTACGACCCGTTTTCACACGACCGTTCTTTCGGGGGTGGATCCGGCCATGGACGGTCACAATTCTCTTGATCCTGCTCGCCGGCATGACGACCGGCATCTTCAGGATTGTGTGGCACGACGACATTCGGGAACTGGACATGCCATCTCCGGAATTGTCGGCCGTCGATTGCAGGATCAGGGAGATCGCCGGTGACTCCGGAGACCGGACTGCCTATCTCACCACCGGGCCGAATTTTCTTGTGGCGATCGATCGCCAGCGGGGTTTTCAGGAAACACGATCAGATCCGAACGCTGGATCGATCCACAGCCTGGCAACGGTGCTTCCGACCATCGGAGAACTCCATGCCACCCGGGATTTCCTTGGAGAAGGGTCGAAACTCTGGCTCGACGGACTGCGGAGAGAGTTGGATCGAGCCGGTTACGACCCGTTCGCATTCGGCCCGTTTTTCGAGACTTGGGCCGGGCTCGAAGCGGATGCCTGCCAGGCGGCGTCGATCGAGGAGCAACTTCGGGAACTCTCGGATCTGCTGATCGGTCCGGTCGCGTTCCTTCTGATTGAAGCGAACGGGATTCATGCGGTTGGTACACTGGCACCCTCTGAACCCACCGCCACATCTCCTGGCCCGGACCCCTCGTTTCACACAATCGCAGCGAGTCAGCTGGAGAACCTGAATCACGTCTTTTCCCGGTATCGAAGCGAGGTATGGAGATTCGTGCTCTACGGTTTGCTGGCCGTAACCGTTGCCATTGGCGTGATCTACCGTCCGTTGCCTGGTCTCAGGATTCTACTCGTACCGACCGCGGCGGTTTTTTCCGCGTTTGGCCTGCTGGGTTGGACGCTTCCCGGCCTGAACCTCTTTCACCTGCTCGCAGGTTTGCTTGGTTTCTGCCTTTCCCTCGACTATTCCCTGTTTGCATGGGAATCCCGCCGGCGCGGGGAATCACCTCCCGCTTCGGTCCGCGTTTCTGCTCTGACCACGTTGGCGGCGTTTGGCGTGCTTGCCACCAGCCGATTGCCCGCCGTGGCATCACTTGGCATTACCGTCGCCCTTATTGTCCTTGTGGCCCTGGTTCTGATTGAGGTCCTGGGAGCCACCAGGCCCACGAATCCGGATCATGGGAACTCTGAGTAATTAGGGATTGTCATCGTTTTTCGGATAACCAGGAACCGCAATGCGCCCAAATCCTTGCCGCGCTGACCGTCTCGAATTATTCAAAGTACCCTCATGCTTCTGCACCATAAATGGGATCGAATGCTCAGGTTCTCGCCGGACCGCACGCTGATTCTGGCCGCTTCGGGCGAGTCCTGGTCTACACGATCGATCGATCGGCTTTCCCAATCGTGGGGTGAGCGATTGGACGCCATCCCGCAGATAAAAGGCAGGCTGGTTGGATTCAGCCTGCCAAATGGTGCTGATTGGATGGCTCTTTTTGTTGCGATACTCCGGGCCGGGGGCGTGGCACTGCCGCTCGATCCCGGCAGTGATGTCGCAAACCATGAATCCACCGTACAGTCCGTTGGGGGAGTTGCGCTCATTGACCGCGCGGGACTGAAATTCTGGAAGGGAACAGCCCACGCTCTTCCGCCCGAGATCTGTCTCGCCAAGCTGACGTCGGGAAGCACCGGGCAACCCAGGCGCTTCTGTTTTTCGCATGCTGAAATGGAAGCCGACGGCTGCCAGGTCCAGCGTGGCATGGGCATCGGAGCCGACGATGTGAATCTCGCAGTTATTCCTTTCGGCCACAGCTACGGTCTGGGCAATTTCGTCATGCCCCTGCTCAGATCGGGCACGGCAGTTGCCCTCGGCCGGTCCATCCTCCCGCGCGATGTTGTTGCGGACCTGGAAGCCACTTCGGCCACCGTTTTCCCGGCCGTTCCGCCACTCATTCACGCACTGGCCACGGCGGACTTGCCCGTCGATCGCCTCGGGCAGATCCGATTGGTTATATCGGCTGGCGGCCGCCTCCCCGGCCAGTTGGCGCAGCGATTTGGAGAGAGATTCAACCTTCCGGTCTGCAGTTTCTACGGATCAACCGAAACGGGTGGCATCACCTTCGATCGCCGGGGGGCCGACTCCGGGAGCGAGCGTTCGGTCGGCAAGCCTCTGCCGGGAGTGAATGTTGTTCGGTCCCGCACGGGTCGTCTCCTGGTGACAAGTCGTGCCGTCTACAGCCATGGCAATCGACGGCGCACGGATTCCGGAACCGGCTGCGTGCTGCTTTCGGACTATGGGCGAATCCTGGATGATGGCGCAGTCGCTCTCGGGGGCCGCAGGCGCGGTTTCATCAAGAAGGCGGGCCGCCGGATCAGCCTCGCTGAAGTCGAGACGGTTGCCCGGGCGCTGCCTGGTGTTCGCCAGGCTTGGGCATCCGGGTCGAATCCAGCCGGTTCTGAGGAGTCAATCGGTCTAGTGGTCGAAACGGACCTTACCGCCGAAGTGATCCGTTCGGGCCTGAAAAAAAACCTGCCGAAATGGAAACGGCCGACGCGCATCGTCTGTCTGGGCCGTTTTCCGACCACCATCCGGGGAAAGTTCGCAACAAAGGAACTTGAACGATATCTCACCTCGCGATCCTGGTGAAGCATTCGGGTCAGGATCTGTCTATGAGCGTGGCTTCGATCTCGATGTCCAAGTCGCGCCGGCAGATATCGCTCCTCAGCCAGACAACCTCGTCACCGGGTTCGAGCAGCACTGCGTTCAGGAGGCCGACCGCTGTTTCAATGTCGCATGCGTTTCTGAGAAATATGCGAAATGAGCGACGATAACCCTGTCCCTTTCCCAGGGGGGAAGACAGCCCCATCTGGACGCTCAGGGACTCCAGGTTCTTCATGGTCACGTCGATCTGGTGCCTGAGGTCCCCGGACCCGACTGAGGTATGCCCGAGCACTGAGGCTGTGCCGGCCACGAAGAAAAGACGTGATCCGGATACGGATACGCGGGTCCCGCGAGCAAACGATGGGGGGCGCGGACCGTAGTCGCCGGGATATTGGTAGGCGGGCACCTGGTTCGGGTTCTCGAAATGGGCAGGCTCAGTCCGCCCGGCCAGGAAGCAGACCACGAGGGAATCGTCATCCAGCCCAACCCCGGTGGCCGCAGGCATCCGGCTCGATGCCGACCGGCCGAATCGCTCGGAAAATGCCTCGTGCCGACCCAGGACAAAGGAGCGGTAATTTTCCAATCCGTCGGTTTTCCCGTTGATTTGCGGGACGAAATTCCAGAAGCGGTAGAGGTGGAGATCGTCCGCGATCTCAAACGCCTCCCGGTAGAGCCGTCTGGCGACCGGAGCCGGCGAACCGGTCACCCGGGTCAGGCCCTGGGCGCAGAGCCATGTATCTGAGTTCCAGATACGCCAGGCTCCCTTTTGGACGACGTCTCCCGCTTCGATCGGCAGACGGACGATCGGAGTGCCGGCCAGAACCGGCAGGGCGAGCTCAAGCTGCGACCCGTCGGCTGAGACCAGGCTCCGCGGCGACCCGAAGCGAACGGGAGCGAATCCAGTTTGCCGTTTCATTCACCCACAGACTGGAAATCCACCCTGGAGAGGATTCGATCGACTGGTTTCATCAACCCGAGTTTCGGTTTTCCCGGCCGAATCAGGCAATCCAAATCCTTCGGGCCGTGATGAGGATGCGCCGCTGGAGATGAATCCGGAAAGCCAACCCCATCCGGAATCCGAACGGCTTCGGTGATTCCGGTTCGGATCCGGTTTGCTGTCCACCCGTCAGGTTCCAGTTTCGTGTCTTCCGTGAAGTAATGAGGAAGACATGACGATTCTTGACTCGAACGGTGGCCCTTTTGCGCTTTCTGTAGTAGAGGCTTTATGCCTCGATCGAAACAGTTATCGAGATGTATTCCCATTCGAAAAGCTCATGCCATACCTCTCCTGCATGCCCCATAAAATCACGCCGACCTGACACTGGTTTCCCTATGATGACCCCACCGACTGAGGAATTTCATGTTGCTCCCACGGGGAACGACAAATGCTCCGGAAGGATTGAAGGCGACGGACCTTTTGCCACCCTGCACCGGGCTGCCCGGGCCGTCGCCGAAACGGCCTCGTCAGGGCGCTCCACCCGTATTGTCCTCCACCCCGGGGTTTACCGTCTGGATCGATCGCTGCTTCTGGATGACGGACATTCCGGTGGTCCTGCGTCGCCTGTGGTCTGGACGGCCAGGAGTGCCGGGACAGCCATCCTGACCGGCGGTGTTCCCCTGAACGATTTCCGGCCGATCACTGATCCGTCCGTTCTCAATCGCCTGCCCGAATCGAGTCGCCATCATGTTCGCCAGATCGATCTCGAGGGGGTGCTGTCCCCGCCGGCCATGCCGCAGAAGGGTGTTCCTGACCTTGAATTGTTCTTTCGGGGACGACGGATGCCCAGGTCACGCTACCCGTCAACGGGATGGCTGCAGGTCGCAGATGTCCCCCAGTCGGGGCCGATCCGTTATCACGATGGATTGGATCGCGAGAAACGCTTTGACGGGGTGCCGGTCGGGCGGCACTACGGCCGTCTCCGATACCATGGTGATCGACCTGCGGGCTGGTCATCGGATAATGCGATATACCTGCATGGCTACTGGACTTGGGATTGGAGTGATTCCATTCAACGGGTCGAGGCTGTTGACCCCGGACCCTCTGAATTGGTTCTGGCCGAACCACATCACAGTTACGGATACACCAAGGGCCAGCGGTTTGCCTGCCTGAACGTGCTTGAGGAACTGGACCGCCCGGGGGAGTGGGTACTGGACCCCAACCGAAACCGGCTCTATTTCTATCCCCCGGAGACCCCGGCCGACGACGAGGTGGTCGCCTCCCTTCTGGAGACTCCCCTGGTCACGGCGGAAGGGTGCCGCCATGTGCGATTCCAGGGACTGGTATTTGAAGCGGGTCGCGACAGCGGACTCTCGATCACCGATGGGGAAGACCTGGTTGTTGAGGGTTGTACATTCCGAAACCTGGGCGGCGATGCCGTTGTCGTCGAGGGAGGGCACCGGCACCGGATCGAAAGCTGCGACTTTCACGACCTCGCCTCGAGCGGCATCCGGGCCTGCGGCGGGGATCGAAAGGCCCTGACTTCGTCCGGGCATGCGATCGTCAACAACCATATTCACCACTTCAGCCAGTGGCTGCGGACCGGGCATTTCGGGATCAGGTTGGACGGAGTCGGCTTTCACATTGCCCACAACCTGATCCACGACTCCCCGTTTGAAGCCATCTACCTGACGGGCAATGATCATCTGCTGGAATACAACGAGGTTCACAGCGTGATGAAGGAATCCGGAGATTCCGGAGCGCTTCACACCGGCCGCGATTTCACCTGGCAGGGGAATGTCATACGATTCAACTATTGGCATCATCTCATCGGCCCCGGGCTGCACGGAGTGATGGGTGTCTACCTGGATGATTTTTCCAGCGGCTTCACCGTATACGGAAATGTCTTCTACCGAGCCGGGAGAGCCACCCTGATCAGCGGCGGCCACGATAACACGGTCGAGAACAACCTCTATGTGGATTGCGAGCCATCCATCCACTACGACGCCCGGGGACTCAGTTGGGCCCACTACTATTTTGACGGAACCTATCCCTGGCTGATCGATCGTTATCGGGAGATGGAGGCCGACCGTCCTCCCTACACCGAGCGTTATCCCCGGCTCAAGGGAATCTTCGATGACAACCCGGACCTTCCAAAGGGCAACCGCATCACCCGGAATATCTCGACCGGGTCCGGCCGGTGGATCGATATCTACGATTTCCATGCCTTCAACTTCGAGGATTCGGTCGTCATGCGGGACAATATGATCGCCAATGTCGGAATCTGCCGGCGCCGTGAGAAGCCGGACGGGGCCTGGGATCCCTATTACCTCGATATCGATGGGATTGAGGGTTACGTGCTGCTGACCGCCGATGATCCCGAGGTCAGTCGGGAGTTTGCCGGCAACCGGGTGATCGCGGGATCCGCAGGGGAATTTGATCCCCGGACGCTCGAATTTACGCCGAACGATCCGTCATGCCTGGATGCAATCGGCTTTCAACCGATTCCGGTTCGGAAGATCGGCCTGCAGCCGGATGCCTGGCGTTCCTCGATCCCGACCCGCATCTGCGACTGAACACGAAAGCGGCAAGAGCCATCCTCATCGGGGCACCAGCGCCTGGGCGAACGGGCCCTAAATACGGACCTGAAAACAACACTTGCACATTTATCAGAACACGTTCTAAGTGGCCGCGTAAATTCAGAGCCCACAGGGGTATTGGTAGATTGCTAGTTGTGGTCGAGGCGGAATAAACCCGCGGAAGTGCAGTGGCAATTTGAAATCCGATGGTCGGAAACAAGCCACACGAGCTCCGTAATTTAGTAAAACCACAGTCATGTCTACGAAACTCTACGTTGGAAATCTTTCCTTCGATTCGAACGAGCAGGATCTTCAGGATCTTTTTGCCGAAGCGGGCGCCGTCACAGACGTCGCAATCATCCAGGACAAATTCACCGGACGCTCACGCGGCTTCGGCTTCATCACCATGGGAAGCGAAGAGGATGCCCAGAAAGCGGTCACCATGTTCCACGGCAAGAATGTCGGCGGTCGTGATCTGACCGTTAACGAAGCCCGCCCGCGCGAAGATCGCAGCGGCGGTGGTGGCGGTTTCGGCGGCGGCGGTGGCGGCGGTGGCCGTGGCGGCCGTGGCGGTGGCGGCGGCGGCGGCGGTTACGGCGGCGGCGGCGGCGGTGGCCGTGGTGGCCGTGGCGGTGGCGGAGATCGTCGCGGTGGCGGCGGTGGCGGCGGCGGCTGGTAGTCCTGCCCAAACACTTATCTTCAAACGTCCGGGTTTTACCCGGGCGTTTTTTTTGCCCGGATTCGAAAACGGATATATACCATTGACAGAATATACCGGTAATGGAATATTCCGGGAAATGACGTTGCCTGACCTTTACAGATGCCTCTCCGACCAGACGCGTCTGCGCATTCTCAACCTGCTCAAGGAAGGACCGCTTTGTGTCTGCCACATTCAGGCCATCCTCGATCAGTCCCAGGTTCGGGTCTCCAAGGCGCTCGCGACCATGAAGCGCCTCGGAGCCGTCCGGTCGACCCGCAAAGGCACCTGGATGATCTACGAACTGCTCGACCCCTCAGACCTTATTCTCAGTCGGAATCTGGAGTCTTTGGCGGCGGTGGCTGATGTCTATCCGTTTTTTCAGTCCGACCTGAAGAAACGCCGGAAGATCCTGGAGGATTTCTGCGCTTCCGAGGGCGACTTTCCTCCGACCGTCAAAGAGGCGGTCGAGCCATGCTGTTCGTGAAAGAATTTCAAATCATATGAATACAGAACCTGAAAAAACCCGCGAACTGGTTCGCGAAAAATACGGTGAAATCGCCCGGGGCGACTCGTGCTGTTGCGGTAAACGCACCGCCGCGAGCACCTACGCCGAGGTCGAAAAATCCTATACCGGCGTCGAGGGCTACATGGCGGATGCCGACCTTGGCCTGGGATGCGGCATCCCAACTGAGCACGCCGGTATCCAACCAGGCATGACGATTCTCGATCTGGGCTCGGGCGCGGGCAACGACGTCTTCGTGGCCCGACGCATTGTCGGTGATGCCGGTCGTGTCATCGGAATCGATTTCACTCCCGAGATGGTCGCCAAGGCGCGCCGAAATCTGGATAAACTCGGCACCTCCAATGTCGAATTTCATCAGGGAGAGATTGAAAAACTCCCATTGCCGGATGCATCGGTTGATGTTGTCATCAGCAATTGCGTCCTGAACCTGGTCCCCGACAAGAATCGGGCATTTGCCGAAATCCACCGGGTTCTGAAGCCCGGGGGACATTTCTGTGTGTCCGATATCGTGATCGAGGGCGACCTTCCCGACTCAATTCGATCGGCGGCGGAGTTCTATGTCGGTTGCGTGGGTGGCGCGCTGAAGAAGTCCGAATACCTGAGTATTGTCGACCAGGCTGGTTTTGTCGAACTCACCACGCCGGTCGAGCGCAGGATTGAGATTCCCGATTCCGATCTGTCCGATGTGCTGGCGGAAGAAGAATTGGAGGCATTCCGGAAATCCGGCACCCGGATTCTCAGCCTGACCGTTCGCGCCGCAAAAGCGTGAGCCGGACGGATCAGGAACCTGCTGAACCACTCGCACCATCGGCCCCCATAAGACACCTGTTTCCATGACTGCCCCATCCGACCCCATCCTGCCAGCCTCAGCCGCCTGCCCAACCCGTCGCCACCTCGGTTTCCTGGATCGATTCCTGACCCTCTGGATCTTCCTCGCCATGGCGGCAGGCGTCGGGATCGGCGCGCTCGGGGACGGCGCCAGCGAGTTCCTCGAGCGGTTTCAGGTCGGCACGACCAGCGTGCCCATCGCCATCGGATTGATCCTGATGATGTACCCTCCCCTGGCCAAGGTTCGTTACGAGGATTTGCCCCGGGTCTTTCGCAATGTCCGCGTATTGGTCCTCTCGCTGGTTCAGAACTGGCTGATCGGACCGGTCCTGATGTTCGTCCTCGCGGTGATTTTCCTTCGTGGTCATCCTGAGTACATGACCGGCGTCATTCTGATCGGCCTGGCCCGCTGCATCGCCATGGTGATCGTTTGGAACGAACTGGCCGAGGGTGACACCGAATACTGTGCCGGTCTGGTGGCATTCAACAGCGTATTTCAGATCGTGTTCTTCAGTTTATACGCCTGGGTTTTCATCACCGTCCTGCCCACCTGGTTCGGACTGGAAGGGAGCGTGGTGCAGATCACCATGGGCGAGGTTGCGAAGAGCGTGTTCATCTACCTTGGAATCCCGTTCATCGGTGGAATGCTCACCCGGTGGGTCGGTCTTGCGACGAAAGGTCGCGAGTGGTACGAGAAACGATTCATTCCGCGGATCAGCCCCATCACCCTGATCGCGCTCCTCTTCACCATCGTGGTCATGTTTACGCTCAAAGGGGAGACCATGATCGCCGCGCCCTTCGATGTTCTCCTCATCGCGGTGCCGCTCACCATCTACTTCGTGCTCATGTTTGTGGTCAGTTTCCTGATGGGGAAAGCAGTCGGGGCGGATTACCGACAGACCACCACCCTCTCCTTCACCGCCGCCAGCAATAACTTCGAGCTGGCGATCGCGGTGGCCATCGCTGTCTTCGGAATCGGGTCGGGTGCGGCCTTCGCCGCCGTGATCGGTCCGTTGGTCGAAGTGCCCGTCATGATCGGACTGGTCAGCGTGGCTTTCTGGTTCAGAAAACGTCTGTTCAGTCAGAGCAGATGAGCTCGGGCAGACGCAGAATTGTTCTTTTGTGGAGCGTGACCTGGCCACGCCACCCATACGGAAGTTGATAGGGTAGGGACGGACCGCCGGGCCGTCCGTCGAAGGGGAAGGGTTGCCGACCTGGCTCAGCAATCGGGGCGGCGCGTCCGGCGGCCACGCCCTACCGGAACCAAAAGTCAAACCGAGGGGTTTCTGAATCTCATTTCTGACGGGATTTACTGGATGAGAGCTGAAATTAGGAATTAAGACCTATGAGTTATGATTTAAGAATTGGATACAGGAATGGGATCTGGAATTAGGAATTAAGATTTAGGAATTAAGAATTGGATACAGGAGTGGGATTTGGGTTTTAATTGCCTGGTTCTTTGTGATCTTCGCGTCCTTCTGTTCAAAACTCCGGAGGCAAAGCCCGTTCTTCCCCGATCTGGGTCGGCATTTCGCCCCGCTCCACATTCTTAACTCTTAAATCATAAATCTTAATTCATCCTTCACCTTCCCTGCCCGATCGGATCTACCGATTCGAAGCGGATGACCGCCCTTCCCTTTTCCCGGGATTCGCGCGGAGAAACCGAGAAGCGCGCCTCCCAGTCACCCAGCGCCTCCGGGTCCATCAGCACCTGGGCCATCTCGAGTCTGTCCGGCACCCCGTCTTCGATCCAGTGGGAATGCTTTGCCGAGCGCCCTTCGGCATCCAGCAGGAAGCGTTCGCGCGCGTCGAAATAGGGCTCAAACGCCAGCATCAATGCGTTCGCCTCCTCCGAGAGGCGATCGGAATCTGCCGGTGCGGCCGCTTCACCGGATCGCAGCCTGGATGCGGCGCTTTCCCAATCTCCCGAATTCACATCCTGCAGGAAACTGAAGACACCGATTCGAATCAACCGCCTGAAACCGGCGATGTCGCGCGTGATGTCGATGTTCTTTGATTCTGCCGATCGACGGTTTTCTCCACCCGCCTGAGGTCGATCGCTCCCGGGGTCACGCAGGAGCTCCCATTCCTCCAGCAAACTCGAATCGATGCCGCGGATCATTTCCTTCAGGGTCATCTCCATCTCGAGAACCTCCTCGCTCTTGAATGACTCCGGAACGGTTTGACCAAGGACCTTCCAGGTCTGCGACAGGTGTCGAAGAAGCAGGCCCTCGATCCGCTGCAACCCGTATTCGCGAATCGTATCGGCGAAAGACCAGAAGCGCTCGTAAATCTCACGAGCGATGGACTTTGGTCGAATATTCTCCTCGCCGACCCATGGGTGGGTTGCGGCGAACAGGTTGAAGGTCTCGTACAGGAATTCGCGCAACGGCTTGGGATGCTCGATCTTGTCGAGGCGATTCATCCGCTCCTCGTATTCGACCCCGTTGGCCTTCATGGTCTCCACTTCCGTCGTCTTCAGCTTGTTGACCTGGGCGCGGAGGATGGGTTCAGGGTCCTCCACGATCGATTCGCAGAGTGTGAGGACATCGAGTGCGTATTCAGGACTGTCCCGGTCGAGTTTTTCGAGCGTGTCGATCAGGAAGAGCGACAAGGTCTGATGCAGTGAAAAATCATCCTGGAGGTCGACATTGACCCGGAGTTTTCGGCCATTGGGTTCCGGAGGGATCCACTCCACGATTCCGCGTTCGAGCAGAGAGCGGAACAACTGCCACGATCGTCTCGTCAGTCGTCTTTTCGACACCTCTGTTTCGTGACAGCTGTTGATCAGGGACCGCATGGCTCGACACCCGTCATCATCCCGGCTCAGGACGTGGAGCAGCATACCGTGGGAGACAGCGAAACGGGAGTTGAGTCCCTCAGTTTCCGCCGTGCGCAACTTGTCATAGGTCTTGATGTCCCAGGAAATGGAACGCTCCGGAGCCCGTCGCCGGGTCCACTTTTTCTTCTTTCCCGGATTCGCCGCGGCCTTTTCCTCGGCCCGCCTGTTATCGATCACATGTTCCGGCGCCTGAACAACGACATATCCCTGGTCGTCATAACCCTTTCGACCCGCTCGTCCGGCAACCTGCCGGAAATCACGCACGGTAAGAATCGCGGCCTTATGCCCGTCATACTTCCAGAGTTGCGTAAAAAGAACTGTCCGGATCGGGACATTGATGCCGACACCGAGCGTATCCGTGCCGCAGATGACCTTGAGCAGCCCCTGCTGAGCCAGTTTCTCAACCAGGATGCGATACTTGGGAAGCAGCCCCGCGTGATGCACCCCGATCCCGCTGCGGAGCCAGCGTCTCATCTCCTTCCCGTAAGGACTGGTGAAATGTGCGGCGTCCACTTCGCCGGCCAGGCGTGTCCTTTCTTCTCGTGAGCACATTTTGAGGCTCATGAGGTTCTGCGCGGTTTCGGCCGCGTTTCTCTGGGTGAAGACAACCAGATAGACCGGGGCTCGATCTTCCTCAATCAGCGACGCCACCTTTTCCGCCAACGGGGTCTCCGAATATTCAAAACTCAGGGGAACAGGGCGTCGGTCACTGCGAACCGTTACGGCGGCAACCCCGGTCAGTCGTTCGAGCTCCCGTTCAAATAATGCGGTTGATCCCAAGGTGGCTGACATCAGCAGAAACCGCGAATTCGGCATTGTCAGCAATGGAACCTGCCAGGCCGTGCCCCGATCGACGTCCGCGTAATAGTGAAACTCATCCAGAATGACGGTAGGGATCTTGCTTCGTTCTCCGCCCACCAGGGCGATATTGGCCAGGATTTCAGCCGTGCAACAGAGGATGGGCGCATCCGAATTGACGCTGGCATCCCCGGTCATCATGCCGACATTTTCCGGGCCGAAATCGCGGCAGAGGGCCAGGAATTTCTCATTGACCAGGGCCTTGATCGGACAGGTGTAGATCGAGCGTTCATCGGCACAGAGAGCCATGAAGTGAAAGGCCGCCGCGACCAGGGATTTGCCGGAACCGGTCGGCGTATTGAGGATGACATTCTGACCGGAGAAGAGCTCCAGGATGGCTTCTTCCTGTTCCGGGTACAGTTCGAGCCCGCGATCCGCCATCACGGACAGGAACCTTTCCAGGACAGTGTCCTGGTCGGGCTCTCCCGGAAGCGGGCTCAACGGTGCATCTGATCCCGGTGTTCCATTCACTCGAACAGAAGGAACCAAGCCCCGGGATGTGACAAGAAGCTATCCAAAAACCGGAAGATTCTGTGTTGACAAGATGAAATCCGGTTCGAAATCGCGCGATTCCGAGATCTGATCTTGTGCTCTCCCGAACGAAGATGAAACCTGATGGAAACAAACACCTGAACCCATGACCACACCCTCCCTCTTCGATGTCATCCACAGCCGCCGGTCCATTCGGCAGTACAAGCCCGACCCGGTCAGTAACGAATTGATCGACAAAATCCTGGAGGCCGGCATCCACACGTCCTCCTCGGGCAATATGCAGACCTACTCGATCGTGGTGACCCGTGATCGAAAGTTGCGGGAGACCTTGTACGAGCCGCACATGAACCAGAATATGGTTCTCGATGCCCCCGTACTCCTGACCTTCTGTGCTGACTTTCATCGAATGAGACGATGGACGGCTCTGAACGGCGCGGCGGACAGTTTCGATGACTTCATGGGCTTCATGGTCGCGGCGATTGATGCGACCCTCGTTTCCCAGACGGTGGCGTTGGCGGCCGAATCCCACGGCCTTGGCATCTGCTATATGGGAAGCACGATTGCCAATTGCGACCGGGTTGGCGAGATCCTGAAATTGCCGAAAAACGTGGTTCCGGTTGTTGGTTTTTCGCTCGGGTACCCGGCCGAGAATCCCGCCCCGCGCGACCGCCTGCCCCTGTCCGGCCTGGTGCACCACGAAACGTATCGTGAATACTCGGACGATGAGATCAAGGAAATCTACCACCAACGCGAAACCAATGGCTGGAAGCGCTATATGAGCTTCGAAAAGCTCAGGAAGATGATCGAGGATTCCGGCGTCACCAATCTGGCCCAAGTCTACACCCAGCTGAAATACACGAAGGAAGAGCACACGGTTTTCTCCAGGCAGATCCTGGACTACCTGGAGTCCCAGGGATTCATGAACTAGGGGGTGCGGCTGACGTGGAAGTCAGCCCTCCGATTTGGGAGAAACCTTGCACGGTACAAGAGCCTCTTTGTCTTTGCTGCTTGCCTCTGGCGGCGAGTTGCCGATCACTTATCTTGTGAAGCAGAGCATCGTCACCCTCGACATGGAAGGCGTTCTCACGCCTGAGATCTGGATTGCGGTCGCCGAGCGAACCGAGATTGACGCACTTCGCCTGACGACCCGGGATGAGCCGGATTATGACAAGCTGATGCGACATCGGCTGAAACACCTCAACGAGAACGGCATCACCCTGTCAGGTATTCAGGAAGTAATCGGTGGGCTTGAGCCCCTCAAGGGTGCCGTCGAGTTCCTGGACGCGCTTCGTGAACGGACCCGGGTGATCATCCTCTCGGATACCTTCGAGCAGTTCGCAGCCCCTCTTGTCCGCCAACTGCATTGGCCCACCCTCTTCTGTCATAGCCTGGTGGTCGAGAACGACAGGGTCGTCGACTACCGGCTGCGGATGTCCGATCAGAAGCGTCACTCAGTCATCGCCCTGAAATCGATTGGCTTCAAGGTCATCGCGGCAGGTGATTCCTACAACGACACCACCATGCTGGCCGAGGCCGATCATGGGTTCCTGTTTTGCGCCCCCGAGACTGTCGTCTCCCAATTTCCGGAGTTTCCCGCCATCGACGATTACGACAACCTGCTGGCGGCCATCCTGAAACTGGCCTGAAGGAAGGATGGAATCTGGAATTAGGAATTTAGATTTATGAATTAAGAATTGGATACAGGAGTGGGCTCTGAGTTTTAATTGCCTGATTCTTTGTGATCTTCGCGTCCTTCTGTTCAAAACTCCGGAGGCAAAGCCCGTTCTTCCC
>QNAI01000055.1 GCA_003641745.1 Verrucomicrobiota bacterium
CTATGTAGCAACTATGTAGCAACTATGTAGCAACTATGTAGCAACTATGTAGCAACTACGTAGCTCCTACATAGTAGAGGCGCCGTGAGGCAATTCAACGGGGGCATTGTTTGACTCCTGACAAGAAGGGGGCGGGAAGGACGCTGAGAATGATGCGACTCAGCCCTTCCGATTCTCCAGGTAGCCCAGGAGTTGGCTTGGGGACAGGGCCTGGCTGGAGGGACCGGCGCGGATGTAGAATATCTCCTTGCTGTCGCGCCGGAAGAATACCGGATTGGGCGACGCAATGCATTGCACGGCGAGGATGTCGGTTCCGTCGAATTGCACGATCGACGCCCGCACGTATTCGGCGAATTCGAGTCCGATGTGGGCATTGATCAGGTTGTTCAGGTGAAGGAGCATTTTGTCCCGGCTCTGGAACTTGTCGGTTTCGAGTCCCAACGGATTGGCTTCGTCATCAACTCCGATCAGCAGCACACCTCCGTCCGAATTGAGGAATCCGGCCAGCGTCTTGAGTGAGGCGTTCTCGATCTCTTTCCCTGGTTTTCCGGTGTGGAGGTTCCAGCGCAGTGTCGACTTGAATTCCAGGGTCTCGCCCTCTCCGCTTGCGATGAGACTGCGGAGGTCTGTCTCGTCAAGGGGATCGAAAGCTCTCGCCGCGCGCTCTTCGAGTTCCCGGTTGCGTGCCTCCAAGTGTTCCTGGCGTTGATGGGTATCGAGATGTTTGTGCACCCGGGCGATGACCTCTTCGAACTCGAAGGGTTTGTCGATATAGTCGACCGCACCCAGTTCAAGACCCTTGACCTTGTCCTTGGTATCGCCGCGAGCGGAGAGAAAGAGAACGACCGAGTCTGCTGTTGCCGGATCGGCCTTGAGCCTGCGGCAGGTCTCAAACCCGTCCATGCCCGGCATGTTGATATCGAGCAGGATCAGGCTCGGCCGGGCGGCCCGGGTGACTTCCAGCGCTTCTTCGCCCGACAGGGCAACCAGGAGTTCAAACCCCTCGTCCTCCAGCGCCCGATACAGAATATCGAGGTTGGCTGGCGTGTCGTCGACCAGGAGAATCCGGATGGCTTCGGGAATTGGGTCGTTCATCTGGTGTCGCTTTGCTTTTTCAGATCCGAAACCAGATCGGCCAGGGATGCGAAATCAAACTTGCGGGCAAGGTCCCTGATGCGGATTGCGGTCACGTGGTGGGTTGAATCCCGGATCAGTTTCTCGGAAATCCGGTTTACCGCGGTCAGGCTTCGGATGGCCACGGCTTTCGCCAGTTCCTCGATCACGGTCGAGGGGAGCGGCTCTGCTGTGTCGGCTTCTTCGGACTCCTCGGATGCCGGGTTGACGGACTCCCGGGACACCGCTGTCTCCGTGACCAGGAGATCCGGGGCGAGATGTTTCACCAGCAGGGCGAAGAGTGCAGGCGCTTTGAATGGCTTTCCGAGGAAATCATCAAACCCGGCGGCCAGTGCCTTGCGGCGAAACTCGGGGAAGACGCTGGCCGTCACAGCGATCACCACGGTATCCGAGATCTGAGGGTCCGATCGAACCAGTTTCAGGGCGTCGATACCGTTCAGGCGCGGCATCCGGATGTCGAGGAGAGCGGCGTGAGGGCGGGTTTCCCGTATTTGTTCGACCGCGACATCGCCATCGTCCGCTTCGATCACCCGGAAGCCGACGTCTGACAGCAGCTTGGTCAGGACATCGCGATTGGTCTTTCGATCGTCCGCAACGAGAATGGTGACCTCCCGGCCTGGAGCCGCCCGGATGGATGGACCTTCATCGTCGTGGCTGGTTGTCTGCCGGTCCAATTCCACCTCATCGACTTCCTCGAGCGGTAGGGAGACCCGGAAACAGGACCCCTTGCCGGGTTCGCTGGTCAGGATCAGGGTTCCGCCAAGCGACTCGACCAATTGCCGGCTGATGGCGAGGCCGAGACCCGTTCCTCCGGCCGCTTTCCCTGCATCCAATTGCTTGAACGGGTCGAACACATCGTTCAATTGGTCGGCGGGGATCCCGACCCCGGTGTCTTCCACCTCGAGTTGTAGAAAACCCTTCGGAATTTCCGCAACGCGCAAGGCGACGCCGCCCTCCTCGGTGAACTTCACGGCGTTCCCGAGCAGGTTGACCAGGATCTGACGCAGCTTGCTCCCGTCGGTGAGAATCCCCCGCGGTACTTCGGATGCCACATCGACGGAAAACTGCAGGCCCTTGTCCGCGGCCCGGTGCGAAGAGATGTTTCCGACACTCTTGACCAGGTGGTGAAGGTCGCAGGGGCCGATATCAATCTCCATCCCACCGGCTTCGATCTTGGACAGGTCGAGGACATCGTTGATCAGGTGAAGGAGGTGGTCCCCGCAATTGATGATCGCATCCAACTGTTCCTTCTGGGTGGGGGTGGCGTCGGTGTCGCGCTGCAGAATCTGGGCATAGCCGAGCACCCCGTTGAGCGGCGTCCGCAGTTCGTGGCTCATGCTGGCCAGGAACTGAGACTTTGCGTGATTGGCCACCTCGGCTTCCTCCTTCGCCCGGGCGAGGGTCTGTTCTGCGTTCTTCTGCGCCGTGACGTCACGAATTGCCATGACCACCCGGCGTCCATCCGGTTCTCTGAACGGACTAAGGGTTACATCGATGGGAAACTCGGTGCCGTCCCGGCGTCGACCGTTGAGATGAAGAGCGGTCGACGGCTTCAGGGTCTCTGGCGCCCGGATCCAGTCGCCGAGTTCTTTAATGACCGGGTGATCATCTTCCTCGACCAGGAGGTCGAGGAAATTGATGTTTCCACCGCGCATCTCATCGGGGCCGAGCGGGAACCCGAAGATCCGTTCGACCGTCGAGTTGCACCGACGAATCCTCCCCTGCTTGTCCACCACCACCATTCCGTCGGGGGCTGATTCCAGGAGTTGGGCGAGGCTGGTTTCCCGGGCGTCCCGGAGTTGGGCCTCCCGGTCGGCCACCTTGTCCTGCATTTCTGAGAAGGCCTCCGCCAGGTCACCGATCTCATCGTTTGAATCGATTTGGAATCGGTCGACACCGAGATTGCCCGACGCGATGCCCATGGCGTGTCGCCGAAGGGTCCGGATGGGGTCGGCCAGTCGGCGTGCGACCAGCAGAACGCATCCGACGATCAATAGAAGGGTGATCAGAAACGGGGTCGTGACCCAGGCGATCTTGTCTCGATATTCCGCGTAGGCCACCGATTCGGGCGTATAGGTGACGAGGGTCCATCCGGTGGACGGGATCTTGGCATGCGCGATCAGGAAGGGTTCGCTACCGTAAATTCCGGCGGTCTGTTCGGTTCCGGAAGAGCGGTTCAGCATGCGTTCGATCAACGGTATCAGGTCCTCGCGACCGATCGCGGTGACCTTATCCTGAACGGTCTGCCCCATGATACTGTCGGCATTTGGCGAATACACGAAACGTCCGTCGGCGGTCAGGATATCGAACGCCTGTCCGCCCAGTATTTCTCCGGCCACCGTCTCGCGAAGACCGGGAGGGCTCATGTCAACCGTGGTAACGCCGGCAAACCGGCCGTTGCGCGTGAATGGGGTGGAGTATGTGACCATGAGGGCATTCCCGGCGCCCTGGTCGAAGTAGGGATCGGTCCAGATCCCGTGCCCGGCCTCTTTCGCGCGATGCCACCATTGCCACCGGTCCTCTTCATACCAGTCGAGCACCTCCCGATTGATGTCCATCTGCCGGAGATCATCCCCGTCGCGATGGACATAGGGGCAGAACAGTCGGTCGTCTGAGAACAGGGTTTTGGGCTCAAATGCGATGGCTGCTCCGTAGACGCGTCGATTTCGTGAAACATTGCTTCGAAGAATGGCGTAGAGCGCCTCCTCACCCAGGTCGTCGGTCGCCTCCATGAAGCCGGCGGTCGTTTCCGCCACCCGGGCTGCTTTCCCGATATAGTCTTCGAATCGGCTGGCAAATACGGTCGCGTCTTCGGCCAGTTTCTCCCGAATGGCGGCTTGGGCTTCATTGCGGACGTAGGACAGAGTCCATACCATTGCACCGATGCAGATGGCCGCCACCGGAATGGCGACGTAGGTAATTATCTTGTTGCGGATCGAAAAGCGCATGGAGAAAGACTGTTCGAATGGTGTTGGGCGTTTTCAAGGGGTCAAACCTTGAGGAGTAGCTGAAGACGGCGCGCCGGGGACGTCGCGCCCTACCATGTGGCCACGGGGTCATTCCTTGCATTCGTGCATGCCAATGCAGGAATCAAGGTTTGACCCCTTCGAAAGCCCCGTCGCTAAAGCTTCAGGCTTCGCGTGCTACGTCCGGACAAGATGGCGGGCAGGCAGGCCAGCCGCTTTGGACGGATCCCGGTTTCGCCGGGAGGATGCTTCCGGTTCAGAAGATTCTTGCAAACCGACGTGCGTGATCTAATCCGGATCTGATCCAATCGAAAATGCAGAAAAGAAAGACTTGGCCGACAAATGTTTTCAGTCGGCTCTTCCGGTGGGCATGAGGGGGAAAGACCTGCAGAGTCGCCGGTTGGGTTACCTTGGGGGGAGCTTTGACCCGGTCCATATCGGGCATATGATGGCGGCTCAGGATGCACTGGAGGCGATGTCGCTCGAGAAAGTCGTTTTCGTGCCGACGGCTCAATCCCCGCTCAAGGAAGCGACTCCCGGCATCACTGATGAGGATCGTGTGGAACTTTTGCGGGCTGCCATTGGCCGGGACCGGAGATTCGGTATCTCGATGACTGAACTCATGCGTGGCGGCGTGAGCTTCACCATCGACACGGTGGGTGTTCTGACGGAGGAGAATCCGGATGCCCGCCTGTTCTGGATAATCGGGGCCGACCAGGCATCCAGCCTGAACGAATGGCATCGCATCGATGAACTTGCGGCCCTGGTCGAGTTCATCGTGTTGGAACGACCGGGTTTTGACTGGCGTCCGCCGGACCTCGCACCAGGCATTCGGGTTCATGCCATCAGATCCCATGTCTTTGATGTCAGCTCCAGTGAGATCAGACACCGGGTGCGTGCAGGTCGGTCCGTGCGATTTCTCGTTCCCGAAGGAGTTGCCACTTGGATCGAGAATCGCCAACACTACCGTTGACCCTCGAAATATGCCATCGACCAAGAAGAAAATTCCCGCGTCCGAACGGAAACTCCTCAAGTTGCTCACCGATGTACTGGATGACCGGAAAGCCGGTGATCTGCTGGTCATGGATGTGCGCGGGTTGTCGAGTATCACCAATTTCTTCGTCATTGCGACGGCGACCTCGGATCCCCATCTGCGAGCGATGCGCAATGAACTCGGTCAGGCTCTCAAGGAGCAGAAGGTGCACCTGGTCGGAGTCGACGCGGAGGCGGGCAGCGGATGGACGGTGATCGACGCGTTCGATGTCATGGTGCACCTCTTCACCAGTGAAACCCGACAGCATTATCGGCTGGAGAGTCTGTGGAAAGACGCTGCCGTGGTGGGATTTGAGGACCTGAAAACGCCAACGAGGAAAAAGGCGACCTCGGCCGCAAAGAAGACCGGCGTCAGGAAAGCGACGACCAGGAAGAAGAAACAGTAGGCGCCTTCGATTACACGAAGGTAGGGCGCGACGTCCCTGGCGCGCCGCTCACCGGTGTGAAAGAATTCGTTTGGGCTTCCGGGCTAAAACAGGTAACCGAGCGAGGTAATGATTCGCTGGTTGAATTGATTGCTGAGCGTCAACGAACTGTCGAATTCGTATTCGTAACGCATCGACATGGTAACCGTTTCAGTGATCTTGCCGATCAATGCGGCGTTCAGTCTCAGTGTGTAATTGTCCGGATCCTGAGGCTCGATCAGAATATTGGCGTCCTGGACCACCTTGAAGATGCTGTTGATCTTGTAGTCGATGTCCTGAAAAGCATCGACCATGTAATTCATGCGCGGTGGATCACCGTTTTCGTCGCGGTAACGGGCGGTTGCGCCGCCTCCCAGGGAAAAACTGAAGGTGTCCAGATTGTAGATCTTACGTCCGACTCCGATCCCCTGCGACAAGTCATGGTTGATGTGCTTGATGTCGTCGGTCTCGTAATAGGTGAGGGCCTGGGTGAACATCCGCGGATTCATGTCCCGTCTCCACCGGAAACTGGTTTCGAATTGATCGGTCGATTTTTCGAAACTGGTCTCTCCGTAGAGATAACGGGCACGTAGTCGGTATTGGTCCTGTTTGACGCTCCGGTTGGCGGAAAATCGACCCGAAATGTCCATTTTATCGCGTCGCCCGGACTGCATCGTAAAGCCAAACTCAATGTTCTTCTTCCAGGCCGGCTTCATGTTGACCAGATCCGCTTGATCGGCCGGATTATCCGGGTTGGCGGAATCCGATGAACCTGATTCGGTTACGACAGCGGCACTTCCTTCCCCGTCGGCGGCAAGGATTTCCCGGGTTACGGACTTTGACGGATCGGTCTCCTCGATCGTTACTCCGGTGGACGGCAAGGTGAGAATGCCGAGGGCCTCGGAGTCGAAATGGACGATGCCGTCCTCCACCTTGACCACACGGCCCCGCAGGGAGTCCCCGTTCCCCAGTATGAGCCGGGTTTCTGCGGTGAGCGTGGCGGTGAAGAAGAGAAGTGTGAAAAAACTAAGGCTGAAGCGCATGGCGACCGAATGGATGAATTTTAGGGCTCTTTGACTAATTGGAGAATGTCAGCGCGGCAAGGATTTGGGCGTCGGGCAAGGCGGTCGGGCCGGCGGGCATACCATGAGGTATGTCCCGGCCTGGACAACGCGGCCCCACGCTCAAAGCCTGGCCGCCCTTCGGGTTATGCAGAAATTCCACGCCCGCGACGTTAGCCGGATCGAGGATAGCCCTACGGGGATACCCTCGACACGACCGCCTTGCGGTTCCTGGTTTTCTGCAAAACGATAACATGCTTCAATTAATCAAAGTGCCCTGAACCGAAAGCATAGCTGAAACTGTGCCGAAGATGTCTTTTTTGAGTCCTTTATCTCGGTCGGATTGTCAACTTCCTCCATCCGATTGAGTGAAATCCCTCAGGGGCGGGTTCCATTTACGATCCTTTGACCTCAAGACCCCTTGAGCCCCGCTGAAGGCAACCGATTAGGGATCCTGAGCGACTAGTGCTCATTTCACACAAACAGATAACACTCGAGTATTATGTATAATAAGAAAACATCCAAAAAGGGCTTTACCCTCGTTGAGATCATGATCGTTGTCGTGATCATCGGTCTTCTTGCCGCCATGGCCATCCCGGCCTTCCAGAAGGTTCGCAGGACCTCCCAGGACAAGACGATCCTGAACAACCTCCGCCAGTTGAGTGCCGCTGCTCAGCAGTACTTCCTGGAGCAGGGTGTGACTTCGGCTTCCAGCGCCAATCTCGTTGGCACCGCGACCGACAAGTACATCAAGTCGGTCAATACGGTTCGTGGTGAAACGTATCCGGGCACGCTCAATGCGACGGATACCCAGATCACTGCGGATGGCGTGAATTACGCTCTGTAAGTTTAGGCTTCAATCGAAGTTCAAGACCGCCCAGATTACCTGGGCGGTCTTTTTTTATGAACAATGCTTTGAATGTCCGGCTGCGCCTCGGACTGCTCGTGCTTAGCGGAATGGGTTCCGCGGCTCTGGGGTTTATCCTCCTGACCCCGGATCAGGCACTCGATGCGATTCGCTATGGCGGGTATTGGGTCATGGCGCTGACCACCGCCCTGTTCTTCGTGGCCATCTGGCGATTCCTTCGGCTCGAGCGCGAGACCCTGGACTGGAGACGCCTGGATTGGATCGCTCTTATCATGGCGGGTGCCGCCACTTATCTCCTGCTGATCCACGAACCCCATGGGTTCAAGGTCCTGAACGACGAACTCGTCCTCGCCGCGACGAGCATGAGCATGCATCTCGACCGGCAGGTCTTCACCCCGCTCCATGCCCATAACTTCGACGGGGCCTATATCATCATGGGAGGCATCGTCGACAAGCGCCCCTTCTTCTTTGCCTTCTTCGTTTCCCTGGTGCACGATCTCTTCGGCTACCGGCCCGGCAATGTATTCTTCGTCAACGGCGCATTGACCTTCATGTTGCTGGTGCTGACGGGGCTGTTTGCCCGCCGGCTCGCCGGTATTTGGGCGGGTAGATTCTCAATCCTGGCGCTGGCCGGACTCCCGTTGCTCGCCATCAATGCGACCGGAGGTGGGTTTGAGATCATGAATCTCTGTTTGATTCTGGTTTGCCTGATGGCTTCAGCCTCATACTTGGAGCGCGGTTCAAGGGAGTCGCTGAATCTGCTTGTGCTCGCCGGAATTCTTCTGGCGCAGACGCGCTACGAGTCGGTTCTCTTCGTCATCGCGATCGGTGCGCTGGTCCTGCTGGGGTGGATCAAACGACGCGATCTGGAGATCACCCCGACCCTGATTGCTGCACCACTACTGCTCGTGCCCTATCCGCTGCTCAATGCAGTTTTCCAGGCCCACAAGGGATTCTGGCAGCTGCCGGACAACGTCGAAAGTCCCTTTCACTGGTCCTTTCTTGGGAACAATCTGTCCCATGCAGTCGCGTTCTTCTTCGATTTCTCTGCCCTCCAGTCGAATTCCTTTTTTCTCTCACTCCTCGGGGGGGCGTCGCTGGTGGCCCTTCTGGTGGTCTTTCCGCTGCGCTTCAGGAAGATGGGAAGCCTGACTCCTGCCTTTCAGGCCCTGCTGGCTTTTGGGGCGGTGATTCTGGCCAACTTTGGGCTCCTGATGTTCTACCACTGGGGAGAGGTCGACCAATTCGTCGTGTCGAGACTGGCTCTGCCGCTATGCCTCCTTTTTGTATTCGCCTCGGTTTTCCTGCTCCGGGATTTCAAGGCGACCCCAACGGTCTGGAAAGCCGCCTGTGGCCTGGCCGGGATCTTCCTCCTGGGCGTGTCCGTGCCGGTCACCGCGAAAGAATTTTCCACCCAGCGGTTTCCTACCTACAGGGAAACGGCCTGGTTCAGGGAGTTTGTCCTCGAACATCGCGATGAAGGGGCATTCTTCGTGGCCCCTTCTCCGTTGGTCTCGATTGTCTACCGACAACCGTGCCTGGCCAACTCACTCCTGGCCGAACGGGCCGAAGGCATGAAGTATCACCTGGACCGTGGCACTTACTCGACCGTCTATGTTTTTCAGCGGTTCAAGGACGATTGGACCGACAATCGTGACACGCTCATGGATGAGAGCGTTCTGGGGCCGGCCTTTGTGCTTGAGACGGTGGGTGAGCGACAGTTTGCGCCCAACTTCAGATCCAGAATCAGTCGGGTCGCTTCGATTGACCCCAGCCTGATTCCCGAGCCGGACGACGAATCCATTCCGTGGCGCATGATTCGCGATACAATCCGCCTCGAAGATGAAGACACGCCGGAAGGCGCGGCCGCCCGGGTATTCATCGAGAACCTGCCCTGAATATTCCCATGGGCGATGTCACTTATGACTTGGAACTGCTGTCCAGGAGTCGGAGCAAGTGGGAGGGGTCGAGTGGTGTCCGTGCGGTCTATCGGGCGATTTTCGAGGCAGCCATGGGGTTTTCGACTTCGGGCAGGGTCCTCGAGATAGGGTCCGGAGCGGGGTTCCTCAAGGAGGTGTACCCCGAGGTGGTGACGAGCGATATCGCCTTGACCCCTTATGTTGAGAGGGAGGTTTCGGCCTATGAAATCGAAAAGAGCATAGAGCGGTGGGGGACGATCATTGCCATGGATGTGTTGCACCACCTTCGTGAACCGCTCCGGTTTTTCGAGAGTGCGAGCGCATCGCTGACCGAGGGTGGTCGCCTGATCCTGATCGAACCCGCGGGCACCGTGATGGGGCGGGCGTTTTATCGCCTGTTTCACCAGGAACCCTGCCGCCCCGACCGATTGCGCGACCCCTACCGGTTCGAAGCCGATGATGAGGAAGGTAATTTCGCGAACATGGGAATGGGTTGGGCACTGTTCCATCGGGATCGTGAGGAGATCAATCGACGTTTGGCCGCCATGCGGTTGAAGGTGGTCGCAATCCGATACCGTGACGTCCTGGCCTATCCGGCCACGGGAGGGTTGTCCCGCCGCCAGTTGCTTCCGACCAGCCTTCTCCGTGTCCTGTTGCGAATTGAGCGGGTGCTGCCGCAATGGGCGCTCGCGCGGATCGGGTTGCGTATGATCATCGTGCTGGAATCGGTTCGCGACCAGTGAGCGGGTCGCAGGTCGTTTGCAGGGGCAATCCTTGAGGGGGGTCTCGTCCAAAGCGCTACCCGCCAATTCGGAGGGTCGACTTCCACGTCGACCGCGTCCTGCCAACGGCTGACGTGGAAGTCAGCCCTCCGAATTTGCATAACCGTCCGGAGTCGAGTTCAACCTCGACCGCGTCTGTTTCCGGGTAACCGCCCCCTGAATCGCACGTTGGTCTGGACGAGTGCAAGGAATGACTCCCTTAAGTAATTCTACCTGGTTCCGTTAATAGATGACGGGAATCGGTCGATTCTCAGGTTGGTTACCATGGCATCGATATACGCATCTGATTTGCAGGGCCACTTTGACTGGGTCGCCGAGAATGACGAGACCCCCCGGAGGGTTCAATCGGGCTTTCATGCCCAGATGGCTGACTTTCATCGACAGCATATCCCTGAAGGTCAGAAGGTTCTGGAATGGGGCTGCGGACCTGGAGACCTTCTAAAGGCTCTCAATCCGAGCCGTGGAGTCGGCATCGATCTGAGCCCGCGGATGGTTCGGCGGGCCCGAGAGGCGCACCCTGAAGAGACTCTTGAATTCCGGCACGGCGACATACTCAGGTCTGAAGTCGCCGAGGGATTTGATCATATCGTCCTCAATTATCTCATCGGATATCTGCCGGACATCCAGCAGGCCCTGGAAAAACTGAAGGCGTCTTCCTATCCCAGAACCCGTCTTCATATTACCTCACTCAACACGCTCTGGCGATATCCGCTCAAATGGGCGGAGCGGTTGGGCTTCGTGGTCAGGCAACCGCAGAGCAATTGGCTCTCAATGCAGGACCTGATCAACCTGCTCGAAATCTCGGGTTGGGAGGTCATCCGGACCGGAACCGAGCAGATCGTTCCGTTCAAGATTCCCTTGGTGACCACCGTTCTCAACCGGTTTTTGGTCAAGTTGCCCTTCTTCAGGCACTTCGGCATGACCCTGCATCTGGTCGCCCGACCACGGATCCCGCCCCGGATCGATCACTCTCCCAGTTGTACGGTGGTCGTGCCGGCCCGGAATGAGTCGGGGAATATTCTGGCCGCCCTGCAGCGGATCCCCCGAATGGGAGTTGGGACTGAGGTCATTTTTGTCGAAGGCAACAGCACGGATGATACCTGGGAGGTCATCGAGCGGGAGGTCGCCGCCTACGATGGACCGCACAGCGTCAGGGCAATTCGCCAGCCGGGTATCGGCAAGTGGGACGCTGTCTTCGCGGGTTTTGAGATTGCGACCGGTGACGTCCTGGTGATCCAGGATGCCGACCTGACCGCGCCCCCGGAGGATCTCCCCAAGTTTTATGATGCGGTGGCCAGCGGAACCACGGAGTTCGCCAACGGGTCCCGCCTGGTCTACCCGATGGAGTCAGAGGCGATGCGTTTCCTCAATCTGCTCGGAAACAAGGGGTTTGCCATGGCCCTGAGCTATGTGCTCGGGCAGAACGTCAAAGACAGCCTCTGTGGGACCAAGATGTTCCTGAAAAAGGACTATCACCGGATCCTCGAGCGGATGCGCGTCTTCGGCGACTTTGATCCTTTCGGCGATTTTAACCTGCTCTTTGGTGCATCGCTTCTGGATCTCAAGATACGCGATATCCCCGTCAAGTATCGGGATCGCACCTACGGAGATACGAACATTTCCCGATTCTCCCACGGCTGGATGCTGATCAAGATGGTCTGGTTTGGCCTATGGAAACTGAAGTGGGTCTAAACCGCCCGTCCCTGAGATGAGCGTGAGACCTGAAGGCGCGGGTGAGGATGTTCCAGAAATTGAAGGAGTGCCGGACGACCCGGGCTGTGGGTGGGGACCTCCGGAAGGTTCCAGTTGGCTGCGTGGGCAGGGTGGCGCACCCATGGCGGGCTGGTTGCTGTTTGAGCGGGCGATTCGATTCGGAGTTGCCTTTGCTGTGGGTGCCGCAGTGGCCCGGCATCTCGGGGTCGACAGCTTCGGCAATCTGAGCCGCGCCTTGGCGTTAGCCGGACTGTTTGGGTTCATCTCAGGCCTTGGGCTCGATACGATTCTGAAGCGGGATCTTGTCGCGTATCCGGAGGATCGGCGTGAATTGCTCGCGACGGCGTTTTGGATGCGGATCCTGGGGGCGTGTGTCGGATTGGTTGTGCTTGTCGCCGCCTCTTGGGTCATCATGGACAACACCTCTGATCGCGTCACCACGCTTGTTGCGGGTCTGCCGATGGTGGGGACCCCGTTTCTCGTAATCGACCTTGATCTGCAGGCGCAGTTGCGGGGGCGAACGGTAGCTGCAGCTCAGTTTTGCGGCACGCTTGCAAGTGCGCTCTGGCGCATCGCCCTGATCATGCTTGAGGCGCCCCTGGTCTGGTTCGCTGCGTCTCTGGCGGTAGAGGTTCTGGTGATTGTGATCGTCCTTTGTGCGGGTACTCCCGGAGGAACTCTCAGCGGTATGACGAAGAGACCACGTTTGCGGGTTGCCCGCCGCCTCATGTCAGAGGCCTGGCCTCTCATCGTGGCGGGCGGAGCGATCGGATTGTATCTGCGAATCGACCAGGTGATGCTTGCCCAATTGCGTGGTGCGAATGACACCGGGGTCTATGCCGCGGCGGTCCGATTATCCGAGCTCGGCAATCCTGTAGCGGTAATCCTGGCATCCGCGCTTTTGCCGGGGCTTGTCCGGGCACAGAAATCGCGACGGCTCGAGGCAGCCGCACGGCGGGCCTTTGCCCTGGCCGCGATTGCCGCGATTGCGCTTGCGATTCTCGGCACGCTTGCAGCACCGGTCGTCGTCCCCTTGTGTTTTGGTCGTGCATTTGTGGACAGCGTACCTGTTTTCATGATACTGGTGTGGTCGAATGTCCTGGTCTTTACTGGCGTGATCCGCAGCCAAGTGCTGGCCGCCCGGAGTTCGCCGCGCTTCCTGATGACGGCCGCCTGCTCCGGTGCGGTCGTCAATATCCTCTTGAACCTCTGGTGGGTTCCGGTGGCGGGTCCAATTGGAGCCGCCTGGGCGACTCTGGTGGGCTATGCGTTTGCCGCATGGCTGAGCACACTGTTCTGGGGACCGGTTCGTGATGTCGGCCGATGGCAGACCAGCGGGCTCTTCCTGCCCTGGAGGGCACTTCGGAGATCCTCATTATGAGTCGACTGCGCAACAGTATGCGACGTACTCGCCGGCGACTCTGGGAGCTGGCTGGATGTGCACGTTATTCGAGACCCGCCCTGAATGGCCTCGACCGCAAGCTCGATGCCTTTCTCAGCCGGAAACGAGGCGTGTTTGTCGAAGCCGGAGGCAATGACGGGTATACACAGAGCAACACATATTTTCTGGAGGCGATGCGTGGTTGGACCGGCCTGCTGGTCGAGCCTCTCCCGGACCTGGCACTTGAATGTCTTCGGAATCGTCCGTGCTCGATTGTTGCCCAGGCTGCGCTGGTCGCTCCCGGTCACCCGGGGGCGAGTATCTCCATGTGCGTCAGCGGATTGACTTCCACGGTCGAGGGTGCATTTGGCGACACCCGGATACGCGAGGATCATCAGCGGTGTGGTCTCGCCACGCAGGAGCTCGTGGAAACGCCGACGATCGAGGTGCCCACCCGGGTCTTGAGCGATCTCATAGATGAGCACCTGGGAGAAAAGGAGATCGATCTATTGGTTCTCGATGTGGAGGGATATGAATTGGAGGCCCTGAGTGGATTGGACTTGAATCGACATGCGCCCCGGTTTGCCTGCATCGAGTGCCGGGATCAGAAATCAGTGGCTCAGCTTCTCTCACCCCGAATGCGGCCGATCAAGGTGTTGCATGACAACCACAACTACGCCGATGTGCTCTTTGCCCGCGACGACGAGGCCATCTGACGAATCGGTGCGCGAGGTGCCGGTCGTGCTCATGGTGTTCAAACGCTTTGAGCACACCGCCCGCGTCCTGGAGATTCTTCGTCGGATCGAGCCGACCCGACTCTGGGTGATTGCCGACGGGCCCCGGGACGACCGCATCGAGGAAACTGCGGAAGTGGAAGCGGTGAGGAGCCTTGTGGATCGCGGCGTCGACTGGACGTGCGAGGTACGCCGCGTCTTTGCCGAATCCAATCTCGGATGCGCACGACGTGTGTCCAGTGGTCTTGATCAGGTGTTTGCCGTCGAAAAGGAGGCGATTATCCTGGAGGATGATTGTGTTCCTGATCCGACTTTCTTCAGATTCTGTGAGATTCTGCTGGATCGCTACCGTGATGATGAGGGGATTGCCCAGATAGGCGGCGCCAGTTTCGGGTCTTTCAGGGATCCATCGGGTTACTGTTTCTCGCGTTACAATCATGTCTGGGGTTGGGCGACCTGGCGCCGCGCCTGGAAGGCTTTTGATTGGGAACTGCGCGATTGGCCGGAGGTTCGCGAGTCCGACTGGTTGCTGAGATTTCTCGGCTCGCGGCGCGCGGCTGCATACTGGACGCGAGCCTTTGACTCGGTAGTGGAGGGCCGGGTGGACAGTTGGGCCTACCGTTGGGTCTATGCGAACTGGCGCAGAGGCGGGTTGTCCGTGCTTCCGGGAGTCAACCTGGTCGAGAATATAGGGTTTGGCCATCAGGCCACCAATACGAGGCGCCGGATTTCACGTCTGTCGGTGGAGGCAGAGGCGATCCGGTTCCCGCTCGTGCACCCCTCCCGGGTCAGGCGTCACGAGAAGGCTGATACGCGAACTGAACGAAGAATCTACTCCGGAGACGGACTTGGTGCCATGCGGCGCTGGGTCGGCCGGACTGTGCGCGCGGTACTACCCGCAGGCTCTCGATGACTGCAAAGCTGATTCGCCTGCCATGGTACCTGTTTCGGGCGAGACGTGCTGTGGGTCGTGCCAGGAAGGCGGGCCTGCCCGGGCTGAGCTATGACGCATTCGGGCGCAGCATAGGGCGGCGTCTGTTCGTGCGGGGTGTTCGCGGTTCTGTCCGCCTGATGCTGCAGCCGGTCGACTTTTTGCGCTATTTCGAGTTTGATTATGTGGATCGCTTTGCCCGGAAGGCACGCGGACCGGTTCTCGACGTCGCTTCACCGGCGCTCTTTTCTCTCTACCAGGCCGCCAGGAATCCGGCGATTGAGCTTCAGATGGTTAACCCGGACCGCTGCGATCTGGAGTGGACAGAGTTGGCCGCTCGCCGGTTGCGGTTGAAGCTCGAAACTGAGAACGCGGGCGTCGAATCGATCGCTTCAATCAAACAACGGTTCGGTGCGATCTGGTCGATATCTGTTCTGGAGCATATCGCGGGCGACCTCAACGACAGTGATGCCGTCCGAATACTGTATGATGCGTTGGAACCAGGGGGGGCGCTCATCCTGACCGTCATGACCGACCGCCGGTATCGAAACGAATACCTGAACAACGATATCTATAATCTCGGGCAGGCGAGGGAAGAACGTGGTATTTTCTTTCAGCGTTTTTATGATGAAGAGGCACTGCACCGTCGCCTGATTGGAGCCGTGCCCGAGGCGGAACTGGCCGATCTGAGTTGGTATGGTGAAGTGAAGCCGGGAATCTATGACGCTTACATCGAGCGAGCACGACGGAGCTTCGACTACAGATGGGCCGTCAACGAGCCTCTGGAGGCGGCCTGTGGTTACGCTCGTTTTGATGATTTCTCACATATGCCGGGGATAGGGGTCAGCGCCTTTCGCCTCATCAAGCCTGGATGAGATGGGTGTTGGTTTTCAATCCTCCGGAACCAAATCACGGTATACCTGTAGCGTTTTTTCCGCACATCTGTCCCAGGAGAACTCTCTTGCGCGCTGATAACCACGATCCACCAATTGGCGACGGAACTGGATGTCGGAAACAACGGTCCGTACAGCCTTCGCGAAAGCTTCTGAATCCTCCGGAGGATAAGTTATTACCGCTTCCCCTCCAACTTCGGGCAGACTGCTCGCATTGCTGCACACGACGGGACAGCCATGCGCCATCGCCTCGAGTAGAGGAAGGCCGAATCCTTCATATAGGGATGGGTAGACGAGTGTTCCGGCTCTGCGGTAAAAGTCGGCGAGGAACGAATCGTCTCCCGCTTTGTGTTGAATCCGATCTTGCAGATCGAGACCAGAAATCAGGTCCTTTTCGTCCCTTGTGAAGTCGCCCCCTCCGAATGCAATGAGTCTTGAGCTGGCAAGCCTGTCATGTCGGGACAGGGTTTCCAACAGCCACCGGAAGTTCTTGTACCCGCTTCGCTGTCCGACATACAGCAGGAAGGGATTTGAGGGGTCAAATAGATGCGCATTATTGTTCTGCGGAAGGTTGACGCCGAGATGCACGACTGAGGTCTGTTCTAACGGCAGCCCAAGAATGCGGATGACGTCCTGACGTGTATTTTCCGTATCGCATAAAGAGTGATCGGATTCGCGGGCAGCTCGTTCGAGACGTCGTCGCACGATCTCTCCCCCGGGGAAGCTCTCTGGGTAGTGAAAATAGGTCAGGTCATGGATGGTAACAACGGTCTTGTGCTTGCCGGGGTAGTCCGGGACGTGGCGGTGGTAGGTCCGGTGGATGATATCGGGCCGAAAATCTGAGATCGCTCTGCGAGTGAGAAATCCGTTGAAACGGCGTCGAAGCTCACCGGTACGCCAAAAGGGCTTCAGATATTGACCGCGAATCCACGGATCCGTCCGACTCTTCAGATGCTGGTTCCGATGCCAACCTGCGAAAAGCATGACCTCGCAGTTGTCTGCTTTCGCTATGCGGGACGCCAACTCGATCACATAGCGTGAAATCCCGCCGTGACTTTGATCGGAGAATGCTTCGAAATCGTAGAGGATTCTCATTCGTTTCTCAGTTAGGTCATTGCAAACACATCTTTCGCTCATTGTCGAAGTTGATCCGTCGGCGCCCGCCTGGCTGATCGAAAGGGGTACCTGATGACCGATAAGTTTAGAAAACCATCTTGTTTGTACGAGCCGTCGAGGACAGCATACCACTTTTCTTTGATGCAACAGTCGCAGGAGATTCTTGTGGTGACCCCGACTTTGGGGCGTTCACCCTGGCTTGAACAAACAGTAGATTCGGTCGCCCAGCTGATGAATGCCGGATCGAATTTGCGCCATTTGCTGGTCACTCCGTCTCCGGAACTGAACAGGCTGAAGGCGGCCTTTCCCGACCAGGAAGTGATCGTTGAAGTGCCAGGTAAGACCGGTCTGTATGGGGCAATCAATACCGCCGCAGACTCATCCGATGACTGGGACTGGCTGACCTATGTGAACGATGACGATATTCTCCGTCCCGACTTTGGACGGGTGGTCGAGGCCGCGGCGAATGATCTGGCCGACGTCATCTATGGACGGGTCTCCTATATCGACGCCGAGGGACAGGTTCTGGGTGCGTTTCCGGTGGAGAGCCGGCCGCGTCGGCTGGCCTCCCTGATGGCCGCAGGGATACCGCCATTCACCCAGCAGGGCACCCTTGTCCGGCGCACCTGCTTTGACCAGCTCGGTGGATTCGACTCCCAATACCCCCTGGCTGCCGACTTTGATTTCTGGGTCCGGGCCGTCCGGGCAGGCATTTCGTTTCGATACCTGCCGGTCGAGACCGGGTCCTTCCGGCTCAGGAAGGGGCAGTTGTCAGCCGATCAGGGAAGGGTGCGGTCTGAGATCGAAACAATTATTGCCACCCACCTGCCGCGACAGGGCCGTCTGGCTCGCGCACGCGTCCAGGCATGTTTCCGCCTCCGTCATCTTCCTGAGATCCTCAGCCGTCGAATGCGAACCGGACATTGGCGCACCGCCGGGTCGATCGGGAGAGAAGAACCGTGAAAGCCGTGACCCTGATCCACCCCCTCGCATCCTCGTTTCCAACCGGAATGGGCGTGGCCGCATCGGGACTGTCCGAGCTTTTGGTGCCCGGCCAGGCGCGGGAAGCGGCGGGACTCAACCGCTGGTTTCAATGGGTCAATGATCGGATGATCGGGGGACCTCTGCGCCTGGTCGCCCGTATGGGGGTCGCCCAGATCGCACCCTTCGTGGAGCGGGGCGGGGCGCTGATGGTTTTTTCCTCCCACCATGCCCCGCTATGGAAGACCGGTCGGCATGTGGTCATTGTTTATGACCTGATCTCCCTCCGCCATCCGGACCAGGCACGAATGCAGAATGTCTTTTTTCGCCTCTTGCTTCCGCGGGTGCTCAAGTCGGCGACTCGCATTGTCACGATCTCGGGCGCTGTCCGCGAAGAGCTCAAGAGCACCTTCGGCTTCCTCGCGGACCGGAAGATCGATGTCATCCCGGCTTATTCGAAAGCACTGGAGGCGCCGACGGAAACATCCACCCGCCGACCCTCCCATTTGCGACACGTGCTCGCGGTGGGCGCCCGTTATCCGCACAAGAATCTTGCCCTCGTGCTCGATGCAATGGCCTTGATGGCGGAGAAGGGGCGCGGTGAGCGGCTTGTTGTGGCCGGAATCCGCCGGGAGCTCTGGAGTGATCGGGATTCGTGGTGCAGGTTGGAGGCGGAGGGCTTGCTGGAGACGCTTGACTTCCCCTTGGACCTGGAATTGAGGGAGCTCTATGAGAGGGCCCACTGCCTGGTCTACCCCTCATTTGATGAAGGGCAGGGTCTCCCGCCGCTCGAAGCGCTCCGACGGAGCTGCCCGGTGATCTGCAGTGACATACCTGTTCTGCGGGAGACCTGCGGCCGGGCCGCCTTCTTTGTGGACCCGCGGGATCATGCGGCCCTGGCGTCTTTGCTGACCGAAGTGTGCGGCGGGGAACGAGAGGCGGAGATCGATGAAATGCGACAGGCCGCTTCTCTGAATTTCGATCGATTCAGCGGTCCTGAACTGGAGAAGCGATGGAGGGCTTTGCTGGCGTCTTTGTCATGACGGAGATCCAGAGTGGGAAGACAGGTCTTTCGGTGATTATTGTCACCTGGTATTCGCAAGAGGAAATCGGGCCTTGCCTTGCGTCGATTCCGAACCGGTTGGCAGGTCGTCCGGTCGAGATTGTGGTGGTGGATAACAGTTTGAACGCGGATGGGACCGGTGACCTGATTCGGGATCTGTATCCGGATGTCGATACTTACATACCGGAGCGAAACCTTGGTTTCGGGAGCGGCAATAACCTTGGTATTCGACGATCCCGTGGAGATTGCATCCTCGTGCTGAACCCGGACACCGTCTGCAACCGGGTGGCGCTGGAACATTGCCTGACCCGTATTCAGGATGAACCGGAGATCGGGTTGATCTCACCCAGGCTGGTCAAGGAAGATGGATCGATGGATCTGGCCTGCCGCCGCAAGATACCGAATCTCTGGGACGGATTCTGCCGGGCCAGTGGTCTGGCCGGGCGGTTTCCACGATCGCGCCTGTGTGCCGGCTATAACCTCACGTATCTCGACGATGAGGAAACCTACGACGTGGGCGCGATCAACGGCGCCTTCATGATGGGCAGGAGGACGGTTTTCGAAGAAGTCGGCCTCTTCGACGAGGACTTCTTCATGTATGGCGACGACCTCGATCTCTGTTATCGTTTTGCTGCGGCCGGTTATCGAGTGGTCTACGACGGCCGGGTATCGATAACCCACCTGAAAGGCACCAGCGTCGCCCGGGACTACGACCGCATGTCGGAGGCGATCTTCGATGCGAACAAGGCTTTTTACCTCAAGCACTTCAACCGCAAAGACCGTTTCTTGGTCAGGTTGAAATACGGTCTTGCCTTTGGGCTCTGGAAATGGGTCGCCCGATTCCGGGCGGGGTTTCGAGGCCACCGTCGGGTTCGGCCACTTTGATGCCGGGTTGGCCTTTGGCCGATCGGTCGGCGTCAAACGAGGTGTCCCGCCACCGGAGGAAGGTCATCAGGATGATCTGGATGTCGAGAAGTGGGGTCCAGTTCTCGATATAGTAGATGTCGTGCTGGATGCGCAGTGCCAAGTCGGTGTCTCCGCGGAAGCCGTTGACCTGGGCCCA
>QNAI01000056.1 GCA_003641745.1 Verrucomicrobiota bacterium
ATCCGATCGAGAGTGGTGAAACCGAGGAGCGCATGTTCCGATCCGGCCAGCTTCACATAACCAACGGCCTGCCCCTCTCCAAGCTCGACGTCTACAAGCGGGACAATCCCGATGTGCTTCATATCGACCCCTTCCTCGGCACCATGTACTTTCGGGTCAATGTGACAAGGCCGCACCTGTCGGATCCGCGCATACGGAAGGCCCTCGCCCTGGCCATCAACCGCGAACACCTCACGACCTACGTCAACAAGAGCGGCAAGATCCCGGCCTATAACCTGACACCGCCCAAGACGGCCGGATTCACCCCCGAGGCCCGCTTCGAGGGCGGAGTCGAGGAGGCCAAAGCCCTCCTGGCCGAAGCCGGTTTTCCCAACGGCGAGGGGCTCCCCCGGATCGACGTTCTATATCCCACCTCGGAGAACGGAAAGGTCATCGCCGTGGCCATTCAGGAAATGTGGCGATCCCGACTCGGTATCGATGTGATTCTGGTCAACCAGGAGTGGAAGGTCTACCTCGATTCGATGAACACCCTGGACTACGATCTGGCCGTCAGCATCTGGATTGGCGACTACGTCGACCCGAACACCTTCCTCGACATGTTTGAAACCACCAACGGCAACAACCGGACGGGGTGGTCAAATCTGGAGTATGACCGACTGCTCAAGCAGGCCGCCCGAACCGGCGACCGAGAGGAACGATTCGCCCTCTTCCAGAAGATGGAGGCCATCCTGGTCGAAGAAGCCCCCATGCTCCCGGTTTACTTCTACACCAACGTCGTCCTTATGGATCCCTCGGTCAAAGGCTGGTATCCAACCATTCTGGACAATCACCCCTATAAGTATGTCACCCTCAAAGCCGAGTGATGGCAGGTCCGTCCTGGAAAGTTCAACCAACTGTAGGGGCGGGCCGAGGACGTCGTGCCCTACCTTTTCTTCTTGGCCGGGGCCCTCCTGCCCTTGCCAACCACTTTTCTGGGGGGCGCTGCTTTTACCGCCGGTGGTTCGGGAGCCAGGGGTGGGATCGGATCGATGCGTTCCCGCTTCTTGACTCTGACCGGTTTGATCTCGGTCAGGGCGTCCTCAAAGGCCTCACACCATTCACGGAAATGTTTGGCATTGAAACCCCGCGGCTCGGTGTCCCGAAAGAGACGAAACAGGATCGCCTGTTCGACGGTGAAATCCGCGGGCAAACCCTCGATGATTGACGAGAGGTTCTTCCCCGGCAGGTTCAGGACAACGGTATAGACTTCGTCCGAATCGGCAATTCTCGGCTGTTTCGCTTTGGCCATGGGATGCCCATGGTGAATGACCGACCACCCATAAGCCAAGCCCGGAGATGAGGAGGAAGTGGATGGGTGGAAGATTGGATGGTCCCAAGGGCATTCTGATTCATTCGAGACGGTCAGCGTAGCTGCCCCGGTACCTCGATTGGCATGCACGAACTCAACCAATGGTCCCGTCGTGCTCAAGATTCTCTACGCTTGCATACGAAGAGATGGCCTAATATGGTGTATCAGCTAAGGTTTAACCAGTGCGAAAGCCCAACCCCTCTGTCGCGCAACCACTCTTCCGCCGTTTTTGCGGCTGCCTGGACTCTTACCCCAACATCCCCATGGAACCAAATCTACCCCTGCAAAGTTCACTTGGCGCGACCCACTTGAAAATTTCCTGCGATGGTCGCGAGTCCCGGCTGAGCCGCTCCGAAGCCAACGACCCCATCTGTCGTCGCGATCGGTGGCTTCTCATCGGCGGAGCCATCTGCTCGCTGCTACTCGCGCAATCTCTCCATAGCTATGTTCCAAGAATCGAGCACGCTCTTGGCTTGGGCCAGACCGTCCAAGTTGCGCCCGACGGCCGGATCTATGTCGGTGGACATTTTTCGTCGATCAACGGAGTGGATCGTTCGGGTATCGCCCGCTTCAATTCCAACGGCTCATTGGATCCGAGCTTCAACGCAGCCCTTACGGGAAGCGGGGCATTTCTAACCGTGACCGCTTTCGACGTGCAACCGGATGGGAAAATCATCATCAAGGGGAACTTTACCCATGTGCATGGAGTGAGTACCTCGTCTCTCGTGCGCCTCAACATCGATGGCTCGTTGGACGACTCGTTCTCCACCGCGATCGGATCGACAGTAAGATTCAATACGCTGAAAGTACTCGGCGATGGAAAGATCATGTGTGGGGGTAGTTTTTCACAGATCGAAGGCTTGGAACGCCAGGGAATCGTTCGTCTCGACAGCACCGGAGCCGTGGATGAATCATTTGTACCAGACGGTCTCGACTTCAGTGGGGCATGGGATATTGAGGAGCAGGACGATGGAAAGTACGTCGTCGCCGGATGGTTCGACAAGGCAGGTGGCGCCGCGGCCAAGGGAGTCGTGCGGTTGAATGCAGACGGATCGCGCGACGCTACTTTCGCGCCAAATCTCAACGACTGGGCGACCACGGTCCTGCTTTCCCAAGACGGAAAAGTAACCGTCGGTGGCAGCTTCACCAGCGCGGGCGGAATCAGCCACAACAGTATCGTTCGCCTGAACGCCGATGGTACCATCGACGACACCTTCGCGATCGGCTTCGGCTTCAACGCCGAAGTTCAGACGCTGGTTGCCCAGAGCGATGGAAAGATGATCGCCGTCGGCAAGTTTTCATTCTTCAACCAAACCCCCACCAGCGGGATTGCACGACTAAACGCGGACGGGACACTCGATCAGAGCTTTGATCCGGGCACAGGTTTTGGATATCCTGCTGCGAGCTTCACCCGGTTCGTCTACTCTTCGGCATTGCTCAACGACGACCGGATCCTGCTGGCAGGAAACTTCATCAGTTACAACGGCGCCGCGCAAACCGGGTTTGCTGCGCTTTCCTCCTCTGGCCAACTGGACCCGGCATTCGATTCCGAACTGCGCACGCCCGGAGAGGTCCACGCACTGCTCCAACTCAACGATGGACGTACCTTTATCGGCGGTGATTTCAATCGAGTGGACAACGAAATCCGTGGAGGAGTCGCCTTGCTCAAGGCAGACGGCACCGTGGATACCACATTCAACCCCAGCGAGGATTTTGATGGTGTGGTCAAAAGCCTCGCGCGCCACGCAGACGGCAAAGTTGTTGCCGGCGGAGACTTTACCAAATATGGATCAACAACCACGACCGGCGTGGCGCAGTTTGAAGCAGACGGCGCACTCGACACTGATTTCGCTGCGGCCGGCTCGACGTTCACCGACGTGCTGGCCCTGGCCGTTCAATCCGACGGGAAGGTCATTGCCGGTGGGAAAATATCAAACGAATCATTTGTCTCGACCGGCATCACGCGCCTCAACACCGATGGTTCGAAGGACGACACATTCAACATCGGTACCGGGTTCGACGTCTGGGTGGAATCCATCGCTATCCAGTCAGACGGAAAGATCCTCGCCGGTGGATTTTTCTCCAATTTCAACGGTTCACCGGCCAGCAAACTGGCACGATTGAACGCGGATGGCACGCGGGACGCCGGCTTTGCCTCGACCGATACATTTGATTCGTGGGTGAATGATGTAAAGCTGGCACCTGACAACACCATTTATGTCGCGGGAACGTTCAGATCCTACGGCACCACCGCTGCTCCACGGGTCGCGAGGCTGTTGAACGACGGAACCCTCGATGCCACGTTTTCAACCGGCCCCACCACTTTCCACGGGTTTGACAAGCCGGTCCACGTCGTGGCGATTCGGGGCGATCAATTAATCACCGGCGGCGCGTTTACCTCCTTCTCCGGTTCACCGTCGGAGTTCAGGAACTACATAGCGGTCCTGAACGACAACGGGACGTTGGCCGAGGACGTGGCCTCGCACATATCAAGATCGGTCTTTTCTCACGAGATGCGCGCGATCGCGGTCGCTCCGTCGGGCCGGGTGCTGGTCGGCGGGATGCACACGGAGTTCACGGACCGGCCACCGTCGAGCCTGCTTGAGATCAACCTGGAACCTGCGGCACCTGGGGTCTTTCCCCATCCCGAAGACTTCTCGACCCCACCGGACGGTGGCGCAGCTTTCAGTATCGGCGCGGCGGGTAGCCCGACGCTTTCGCTGCAATGGCAACGGAAACCCGTGGGTAGCGATACGTGGTCCGACATCACCAACAACAGCACCTATGCCGGAGCAACCTCGCTCACGCTTACGATCACCGGAGCAACACTTGAGATGAACGGCGATCAGTTTCGGTGCACGGTTTCCAACGATATCGATCCGGATGCGGTCTCAAATGCCGCCACGCTCACCATTTCCGAAGGCCCCGTGATCGGAACTCAGCCCAGTAATCAGTCCACTGAAAACGGAGCAGACGCGCAGTTCGCGATAGAGGCCTCCGGAGAGGGAACACTCAGCTACCAATGGCAACGCAACCCGGCGGTAAGCGCATCGTGGAGTGACGTAGTCGACGGTGGCGCTTATTCAGGTGCAACGTCCCCAACTCTCACCGTCGCCGCCGCCACACCCGAGATGAACGGCGACATGTTCCGTTGTATCGTGACTGACGCGAACACCGAATCTACAACGTCGAGCGAGGCGACTCTGACCGTCACCGCACCCCCGCAAATCGAAACGCAGCCGCAGGATGCGAACGTCGCTCCGTTGCAGTCGGCCACGTTCTCGGTCACGGCAAGCGGAAGTCCGGCTCCCGGTTTTCAGTGGCAACGCAAACCGGCCGGCAACGACACATGGAACGACGTCAACGACGGTGGCAGCCTCTCTGGCACGGATACACCGGACCTCGTTGTTGATCCGGCGACTGAGGCGATGAGCGGAGACCTCTTCCGATGTGTGGTCAGCAACGGAGTCGGCGATGACGCCACCTCCGATCAGGTGTCGCTCACCGTTTATGGCCCGACGATCACAGAGCCACCACCAGAGTCTGAAACCGGGACGGCAGGCGGCACGGTAACCCTGACCGTCACTGCGACCGGCCCGGTAGCGCCGACCTTCCAGTGGTATCTCAACAGCATCACCATCCCGGATGCCACGGAGTCAACCTACACGATCCCCAGTGCGCAGCCATTTCACGCCGGCACCTACACGGTCGAGGTGACATCCGACGGTGTCACCGTTGTATCCCGCGATATTACCGTGACGATCGATCCGGTCACGTCTTCCACCGGCCGCCTGATCAACCTTTCCACCCGGGCGTTGGCCCTGACCGACGCCGATGTTCTTATCCCGGGCTTTGTCCTGAGCGGGACGGGCACAAAACGCCTGCTCATTCGAGTCATCGGCCCCCGGCTCGGGGATTTTGGTCTCACCGGTTTCCTCGAAAACCCGCAGATGGTGCTCAATCACAGCGAGATCGGCGGCGCAGTTGAGGTGGCGACAAACGACGACTGGGAAACAAACTCAAACGCCGCAGAAATCGTGACGACATCCGCTTCGATCGGAGCATTTGACCTGGTGGCCGGAGCGGCTGACGCGGTGTTGATGCAGGATCTCGGCGCCGGTCAATTCACCGTGGTCGGATCCGGAGTTGGCGACACCACCGGGGTGGCACTGGTCGAGCTCTACGATGCGGATGCCTCTGCCGCTGACCTCAATCTGGTCAATATTTCGATCCGGGCCTTTGTCGGCACAGGAAAAGACATTGTCATTCCGGGATTCGTTGTGTCCGGAGGCACGATTCGTCTGTTGATTCGCGCCGTCGGACCCACATTGGGCGGATTCGGGGTTCTTGGGACCCTGGCTGATCCGAAGCTCACCGTATTCACCGGCCCAACCGAGCTCTTCTCCAACGACGACTGGCAAGCCAACCCCGCAGTGGACGAAACCACGGCCGCCACGGCGGTGGTCGGCGCCTTCGATCTGGAAGAGGGAAGCGGTGATGCCGCCGTCGTGGCAACCCTCCTGCCCGGAGCCTACACGGTGAAAGTTTTCGGCATCGGAGACACCACCGGCGTGGCTCTGGTGGAGATCTACATTATTCCCTGACGGGTCGCCAACTACCCACACCAGTCCTGTCTCGGAGGGAGCCGAAGGGGCACCCGTCTCCCGACCACCCATAAGCCAAGCCCGGAGATGAGGAGGAAGTGGATGGGTGGGTGGAAGGACGGATGGATGATGAAGTGAATCAGGGTCGCAGCCCGCCGCCCCAATTCTCTGCCTGGCATTCCTTCTTCAGACGAGTGATCAGTCCTGATCAGATTTACCTCTCCGTGGGCTCCGTGAGCCTCAATCCGAACCGCGAGACTCCTGAACAATATCCGCCCGGTCGTAAGGGGCCGGCACTCCGTTCAGAATCACGGTTGGAGTCGTCGATACGCCGAAAGCCGCCAATGCTTCCTCGTGACGTTTCAGGATACCCTCCGCCTGATCGAGAAAGGACTCCAAATCCGGAAACGTTTCGCTGAGCAGAAAGGTCGCCGTCACCTCGTCGTCGCGCGCGATGATGGATTCATCCTCCAGAAGAATAGCGGTGATCTTTGAAAACGCATCGACAGCCCCGCCACGGCCGGCCGACAGGACTGCGGCCACAACCACCCGGGTGATTCCATCATTCTCTTCCTCCGTCAGAAACAGAATGGGGGCCACCTCGCGGGGAATTGATCTCGAAGCAAGAAACTCCTCGAGGATTCGCTGGCATTGCCCACAGGAAAGACTGATCACGATCCTCGAATGCTCGAGCGGTCGATCGGACAACCAGGCCAGACCCGGAGTAACCTCCATCGATTCGGCGACGACCGGGTGCGGCATCAACATCTGCTGCCGAAGTCGGTTTCGGTTCCATTGATCTGCCCAGGACGCGGCCACAAGGGCCAGCACGAGGCCGGCATAGGCGGAGATGACCGCCTGGCGTCTGGGTATGGGCAGCGGCGCGACCAAGAAGCAGGCGAGAGCATGTGCCCCGCAGATCGGGCAGAACTGCTCAAGGATCGCAAACTGAACCACAATGAATACGACCGATCCACCGACCAGCGCCGCCTTCGCCGCCAGTCGTCCCGGTCGCGGAAGATAGGGCAATGCACCCCAGATCAAGAGTCCGAATACTCCGACCGGGACACCCATCAGAGATCCGAAGACGCTGTTGATGACCGTTCCACACGAGGCGGAAAAGCAGGGAACCGCCGCAAGCTTCACCAGGACCGAGTAACCGGCCAGAAAAGCGCCCATTCCACAGACCAGGGCACCCGCAAGACCGCGTACACCCGGCGATTCTGACCTCTCACGACCCTTCATGCCTCAAGCATCGTCCTCTCCCTGGCCATGGCAAGAACCTGCCCAGCCGAATAACCCTCTTCCTTCAGACTCCCGATCGATGCCGCACGATCCCGTTTGGCGAGACGCCGACCCTCGCCGTCCCTCACCAGCGGCGTGTGAAAGAACAGGGGACGACTCAGCCCGAGCGCTTCGTAAATCAGGATCTGTCGCGCAGTCGAAAGAAGCAGGTCCGCTCCCCGCACCACCTCGGAAATCCCCATGGCGGCATCATCCACCACCACGGCCAACTCATAGGCCGACACACCGTCCCGACGCCAGACCACAAAGTCGCCGAAATCCCTTCCCGCCGCGAAGCGTTGCCTGCCGAATCCACCATCTTCAAATTCAACACCCTTCCCATCCGGCACCAGGAAACGCCAACAGACCTCATCAATCCCCGGTTCATCGGGCCAGTCGCGTGGATCCAGTCCGCCCGGCGCGTCCGGACGACAGGTGCCCGGATAGAGCGCTTCCCCGCCATCCTCATGCGGGGCCTGCGCCGCACGCTGCAGATCCTTCCGCGAGCATCGACAGGGGTAGATCAAACCGGAACCCCTCAACCTTTCCCAAGCGGCGCGATAGCACCCGGTCCGTTCGCTCTGGCGATAAGGGGCATGAGGCCCACCCATCTCCGGACCTTCGTCCCAATCCATTCCCAGCCATCTCAAATCCGCCAGGGCAGCGTCGAAATACTCCGGACGACACCGGGCCAGATCGAGGTCTTCGTTGCGCATGACCAGCGTGCCTCCGGCCTGACGACAACGCTCATGGGCTGCCCGGAAGGTCAACGCGTGCCCGAGATGAAGTCTCCCGGTCGGAGTGGGCGCCAATCGCCCTCTGTATGCTGGCTCAGTCATACGAGGTCCAAGCAATGAACCGAGGATGCACCGGAAACAATCCTACACTGATCCAGGTGATAGATTTTGAACAGAAGGAAGCGAAGAGAACGAAGACCGAATTCAGAAAGAAGATCCACTTCTTCAGCCTCAAGGTATCATCCTTCATTCCGTTCCCCGTCCATCCTATCATCATTATCATCATTATTATCATTATTATCATTATTATCATTATTATCATCAACGGATCTGGTTCTCCACCTCCGGGAAACGCGCGACAGAGCGAAGCGGCAAAGATAGCCCGGCATTGGGACTTCCCCGCGATCTTCCGACCGCTCCATCCGCCTTCGCTCTCTTCGCTTCCTTCTGTTCAAAATAAATATCATCTTCGGCTTGCCCTGTTCCCGCGCATGCGTTTATGACTCATCCCAGCTTCAACCGGAGGTCTCTGAATGGTAACCCGCATCCCGACATATCACTTCTGCATCAAGGCATTGGTGCGCGCGGAACCAGCGATTCGATTCTGACCTACGAAAGCTGCCCGCGTTTTGATCAGCGGGCCGGTGAATAAATACCAAAATCACCCCGAGGCCCGCTGAATGCACAGCGGGCCTTTTTGTTTTCCGACATGACCGACCCGATTTCTCTTTCCGACCCAACCCAGACTCCAAACCTCACCCATCACCATGAATCCCGAGCCAAAGAAGACCGGCCAGACCGAGCCGGAGAAGACAGGCTGGCAACAGTTCCGCCTGATCTGGCAGCTCATGTCCGGATACCGCCTGCTCTACGGCGGCGCCATCCTCGCGCTTCTCGTCGCCAACACCCTGAATTACCTGATGCCGTTGATCATCCGGGCGACGATCGATTTCGGAATTTCAAAAGAGACCCCCGAACCCGGCGAAATAACAGACCGCATCTTCGATGTGATCGGTGGTGTTGATTTCTTTCGAGCGAACCTCTGGATACCGGCGGCCGCCATCGTTGGCATCACTCTCACGGTCGGAATCTTCACTTACCTGAAAGGACGCGGCGCGGCCCTCGCATCTGACGGGATCGCCCGGCGGCTGAAGAACCAGCTCTACGATCACCTCCACCACTTGCCTTCCGCCTACCACGACCGGGCGGATACAGGCGATCTCGTCCAACGCTGTACGTCAGACGTCGAAACCCTGCGCATGGCGCTTTCGACCCAGATCGTGGACATTGCCAATGCCTTCATCCTTATCATGACGGCTGTTCCGATCATGCTCTATCTCGATGTGCGCATGACGGTCGTTTCCTGCGTTCTGATTCTGCCGATGGTCTTCTTCGGCTATTTCTATTTCGGCCGGGTCAAGCACCTCTTCCGCGAAGTCGATCAGGCAGAGGCAAAGGTCACCACCGTCGTCCAGGAAAACCTGACCGGTATCCGCGTGGTGCGCGCCTTCGCACAGCAGAGCCATGAGATCGCGAAGTTCGCCGGCCCCAATGCCAGCTATCGCGATCAGGCGCTGCGCATGGTCCGCATCATGGCCATCTACTGGTCGGCTTCAGACCTGGTAGCCCTTTCTCAGTTCGGCCTGGTGCTGATAGCCGGCGTGTATTTCATCAGCGTCGGGAGCCTTTCCGTCGGCACCCTCTTTGCCTTCATCTTCATCATCCACATGTTACTCTGGCCCGTTCGCCAGATGGGCAGAATCCTGACCGAGTTGGGCAAGACCATGGTGGCGATCTCCCGGACCCGCGACATTCTCTCGGTTGAGCACGAAAGCAGTGAAGGGCAATCACACTCCATCTCCGCCCGCATGATTCAGGGGCGCATCGCGATCGATGACCTCTGGTTTGCCCACCAGGGAGACGATTCATCGGCCGATGAAGACTCCAACCATGCACTGAATGGAGTCTCCTTCAATGTGGGTGCCGGCGAGACGCTGGCCATTCTCGGTCCGTCCGGCTCAGGCAAGTCGACCATCATTCACCTGCTCCTCCGCCTCTACGCGTATAAGCGGGGGTCGATGAGAATCGATGATGTCGAGCTCTCGACCTACGACCGCAAGTGGATCCGCTCCCAGTTCGGGGTCGTCATGCAGGAGCCCTTTCTCTACTCGAAGACTCTCGCGGAAAACATCCGCCTGGGTCGCGGTTCAGCCACTGAGCACGAGATTGTGGACGCGGCACGGGTCGCCCACATCCACGATACCATCCTCGGATTTGACCTCGGCTACGAAACACAGATCGGCGAACGGGGGATCACCCTCTCCGGCGGCCAGCGTCAACGCATCGCGCTGGCAAGAGCCATCGTTCGTGATCCGCCCATCCTCATCCTCGACGATGCGCTCAGTGCCGTCGACAGCGAAACGGAATCGACGATTCTCGGAGCCCTTCAGCAGCGGCAGGGCCGCAAGACCACCATCGTCATAGCCCACCGACTGTCCACCCTGGCCCACGCCGACCGGGTCATCGTTCTCGATGGCGGTCGCGTCATTCAGGAAGGCAATCACCGGGATCTCGTCATCGAGGACGGTCTCTACCGGCGCCTCTGGCAGATCCAGAGCAGCCTGGAGACGGACTTCAGAATGGAAATGACTCATGCGGTATGACGACAGGCACCTGCCTCCGACTGCATCACTCACCAATCATAATTCACACTTCCAGCCATGACCACAATTGCAGCTCAGCAGCAGGAGGACGAATTCCAGTCGCGTCTGGACTTCGACCTCTGGCGTCGTGTCTTCAAACACGCCCTCGCCTATAAAGGGCACCTTTTCGCCCTCGCAACCGCGGCAGTCACCATTGCCGCCATGGATGTCAGCTTTCCACTCGTCACCAGCTCAGCCGTCGACGAGGTCATGGCGGTGGGCACCGACGTACGGATCTGGATGTATGGGCTGATCTATCTCGGGTTGACCATCGGTCTGGCCGGTGGGGTCTGGGTGTTTATCACCATGGCCGGCGGCATATCCAACCGGGTGGCGCACGACATCCGGACGGCGAGTTTCGCCCGCCTCCAGGAACTCGAGTTCTCCTTCTATGATGCGCGGCCAATCGGTTGGCTGATCTCGCGCATGACATCGGACTGCGACAAGCTATCGCGCATTATCTCATGGGGATTTCTCGACCTGGTATGGGCATTTTGCCTTGTCGTTCTAATCACGATCGCGTTGCTCGTCATCAATTGGAAACTCGGTCTGGTCCTCCTTTCGGTTGTGCCGCCGTTGATCATAATCAGCGCCGTGTTCCAGAAAAGGCTGCTGCTCAGCGCCCGCGAAACCCGGAAGTACAACTCGTTCATCACGGGCTCGTTCAACGAGAGTATCCAGGGGATGCGGACGTCCAAGACGCTCGTCCGGGAAGAAGAAAACCTGAAGGAATTCGAAGGACTCTCCACTCAGATGTACGGCGCATCCGTGCGCAACGCCCTGCAGTCGGCCGTCTACATGCCCATCGTTCTCACTCTCGGAGCCCTCGCGACCGGTCTCATTCTCTGGAAGGGAGGTTTCGATGTCGTGTCCGGAACCGTGACCATTGGCACACTCATGATGTTCATCATGTTCGCCGGAATGTTCTTCGATCCGATCAACCAGATCGCCCGTGTCCTGGTCCAGCTTCAGGGTGCCCAGGCGGCGGGTGAACGCGTGATCGGACTCCTCGACACGGTCCCGGCAATCAAGGATTCGCCCGAGGTGCTGGAACGCATCAAAGAGACCGCGCACGCCGATCTTCCGGGAGATACGGCCATCGACGGCCTGCCGGACACGATCGATGAGATCGAGTTCAAGCAGGTCGACTTTGCCTACGACAGCGGCCAGACCGTGCTCGAGGACTTCAACCTGACCGTAAAGGCGGGGCAGATGATCGCTCTGGTCGGGCCCAGTGGCGGTGGCAAGAGCACCATCGTCAACCTGGCCAGTCGCTTCTATGAGCCGACCGGCGGAGAGATTCTGGTCAACGGCATCGACTACCGGAAGCGCAGCCTGGCCTGGCTCCAGGGAGCGCTCGGCATCGTCCTGCAGACGCCTCACCTGTTCAGCGGCAGCATACGGGACAATATCCGCTACGGTCGTCTCAACGCCTCCGACCAGGAGATCGAGACGATCGCCCGCCTGGTCAATGCCCACGACTTCATCCTGAGCCACGAGCACGGCTATGACACGGACGTCGGCGAGGGCGGCAACCGACTCTCAACCGGACAGAAGCAGTTGGTGTCATTTGCACGCGCCCTCCTGTCCAAACCACAGATTTTCATCATGGACGAAGCAACCTCCTCGATTGATACCGCGACCGAGCAGTTGATTCAGGAGAGCCTCCAGACCATGTTTTCCGGACGGATCAGTTTTGTAATCGCCCACCGGCTATCGACCATACGCGCGGCCGATCGCATTCTCGTCATCAACCAGGGCAAGATCGAAGAGAGCGGCCGACACGAGGAGCTGATCGAACAGCGTGGCCACTATTACAAGCTCTACACCAACCAGTTCCGCCGGGAAAAGGAGGAGGAGCTGATAGGAAGTGAGAAGGCAGAAGTAAGAAGGTAGAAGTGCTGAATAGATCGAACTTCTGCCTTCAAACTTCTCACTTCTTACTTTGAAAAGCGTCGGTCCCGGAGCCTGTAAGCCGGATTTTGTCCGGCTCCCGAAGGAGCCTGGGCATCCATTTATCTGCTCCCGCGAACGGGAGCCGCGCAGAGCGCGTGCGACTAACCCGGGACAATCGAGCGGGCCGCTCTGTCCCCTATTCTGTCTTGCACCGGATTGGGTTTATCCTGCCCGGACGATTACTCGCCCGGCGGTGGGCTCTTACCCCACCATTTCACCCTTACCCCTGGCCGAAGCCAGAGGCGGTATATTTTCTGCGACACTATCCGTCACCTCCGCTTGAACGAAGGCGCCCCTGCTTTCACAGGGAATCCTGCCCTGAGGTGTCCGGACTTTCCTCTCGGGAAGACCCTGCAGAGCGTGCACAGGGCACGGCGTCTGAGAGAACGACCAAAGCGGATGCCCGGCTCCGGGACCGACTAAGCTTCCGAATATAGGATACGGGTGCAGTTATCGCAAGCGGTCATTTCCCCGCCCCCCCGCACCTCGGCATCCACTCCGGCCGACACCCGCAGGTGGCAACCCGAGCACTTCTGGCCTCGCAGAGGGACGATCACAGGCAAGGCGAGCACCTTGGCGAGGCGGTCGTAGACCCGATGGCTCCTGGCTGGAACCTCCTTGCGCGCCACTTCAACCGTTTCCCTGGCCCGCACGAGCTCGGTCTTCAAATTCCCGTCCTTCTCGGTCAATCTGACGAGCTGGTTCTCCAGGAAAGTAATTTCCTCGCCCTGTACCTTTTCCTCCGTCGCCGTTTTCTCGCGCTCAGCGTCGAGATCGTAGAGGGTCTGTATCTCCTTCCCTTCGAGGTCGGAAATTTTCGCTTCCGTGCCTGCGATTTCGTGGGTCAGGGCCTGGTATTCATCGTTTTTCTTAACCTGGATCTGCTGATTGCGGTACTTGCGGGCCTGCTCCTCGGTCGTGGCGATCTCCTGCTCGAGTCGGCTCCGTTCAAGCTCCAGCTCCCGGACCCGCCCATGAGCTTCCTCAATAACCACCTTATGCTGGGCAATCTTCCGTGCAGCCGCCTCACGTTCACGCGGAATCGCCGCAAGTTGCGTTTCGACCAAGAGGCGATGAACGTCACGATCCTGTAGGACAAGCAATTTCTCCAGCCATTCGGGAGCCATATCGGGCATTCATGGACGCCACCGAAAAACCGTCAATCTCGAATGGCACTAAGATCAGGGGTGTACGGGATGATATTCAGCCATCTGCACCCAGCATCCGGCAACGGCGGCACAGCGCCGTTGCCACACAAGAGCTCAACTTTGAATGGCTGTAGCCACGCCGCTGTGTGTCCGCCATAGCTTTAGCGACGGAGGGTGTCGGCGTGGCTGGTGGACGACTGCCAGTGGGTTCGAGCGAGTCGGTATGACTCAAATGCCTCAACTCGACCCTTCCTGTTAGAGCTTCACTTCGGACCATTCCCGTCAATCTCCCTATCCGATCCAGCCTCAGATGTAGAACATCCGCTCGTTTTCTTTGGCGACGAATGTGTCGAGCGTGAAGCTCTTGGTCTTGGTCTCCATGTCCTTCCGCACCTCCTCCCAGATCTCGGTCACCCTTGGACCCGAAATACCCGCCGGCTTGGTATTCATCTCGATCAGGTCGCCCTCAATGACAATCACGATGTCGTAAAGAGTGATCGTGTCGGGCGAACGAGCCAGGGCATAACCACCCTGTTTGCCGCGCCGACTGATGATCAAACCGCCATTGCGGAGTTCACTCAGAATCTGGACCAGGTAGTTGGCAGGAACCTCCTCTTTTTCCGCGAGGTGCTCAATATGAAGCAACTCCTGGGACCCATAGCGCCCGGCCAAATGGGCGAGGACCCGGCACGCATACTCAACCTTTACCGAAAGTTTCACGTGATCAATGTGTTACGACTATATCTTGAGTTGCCAACCCAAAAAGATAATTCACGACATCCAATCCAGAAAAAGGTTGTCCGCAGGCCCGGTTTTCGAAGAGAATATCCAATTCTACGAATCACCGCATGCCTTCCGAACAAGAACCAAAAACCAAATCCTTTCACGAACAGGGAACCTCCGAATACAACGCCTCAAAAATCCAGAAGCTGGAAGGTCTTGAAGGGGTGCGAAAACGCCCCGACATGTATATCGGGGACACAAACGAAAGGGGCCTCCACCACTGTGTTTTCGAAGTCGTCGACAACTCGATCGATGAGGCCCTGGCCGGCTATTGCACAATAATCACGGTCACCATTCACCTGGATGGGTCCTGCAGCGTCGAAGACGACGGCCGCGGAATCCCGGTCGACATCCACGAGGTCTACAAGATCCCGGCTCTGGAACTGGTCCTGACCAACCTGCATGCCGGCGGCAAGTTCGACAAAGGTGCCTATCAGGTATCCGGAGGTCTCCACGGAGTGGGCGCGAAGTGCGTAAATGCGGTCTCGGAATGGTTTGAGGCCGAGGTGCGCCGTGAGGGCAAGATCCACCACATGCGGTTCGAGAAGGGCAAGACCGTCTCCAAACTGACGGTGGTCGGAGACACGAAAAAAACCGGCACCAAGATCACCTTCAAGCCGGACCCGGAGATCTTCGAGAACACTCTATCCTTTGAGTATGACCTGCTGGCCAAGCGGTTGCGTGAGCTGGCTTTTCTGAATCCCGGCATCAAAATCCTCCTCAAAGACGAGCGCAACGAGAAGCAGGAATCCTTCAAATTCGACGACGGGATCGCCGAATACGTCCGCTTCCTCAACCGGTCCAAGACAACCCTGCATCCCGATCCGATCACGTTCAGCGACTCGCAGAAGAACGAGAACAGTCCGGATCTCCCCGCAACCGTGGTCGACGTTTCGATGCAGTTCAACGACAGCTACAGCGAACAGATCTACGCCTACGCCAACTCGATCTCCAATACCGAGGGCGGCACGCACCTGTCCGGCTACCGCACCGCCCTGACCCGAGTGGTCAATACCTACGCAAAGAACAACAATCTGCTCAAGGACAAGGACCCCCCGATCACCGGAGATGATGCTCGCGAAGGTCTGATTGCCGTCATCTCGGTCAAGGTCGCGGAGCCGCGCTTCGAAGGTCAGACAAAAACGAAGCTCTCAAACAGCGAGGTCGACGGCATCGTCCAGCGCGTGGTGGGCGAGAAGCTCCGGTTCTTCTTCGAGACAACCCCGAAGGTCGCGAGACGCATCATCGAAAAATGCCTCAATTCGGCCCGGGCACGCGAAGCGGCCCGCAAAGCCCGGGAGACCGTCCGCAAGGGTGCCCTTTACGGAGGCGGACTGCCAGGAAAGCTGGCGGACTGTTCAGAACGTGACCCGGCCTTGACCGAGCTCTATATCGTGGAGGGTGACTCCGCGGGCGGTTCGGCCAAACAGGGACGGGATCGTCGAACCCAGGCGATCCTCCCGCTCCGTGGCAAACTGATCAATTCCGAGAAAGCCCGCATCGACAAGGTCCTGGCCAACGAGGAAATCCGCACCATGATCACGGCGATCGGGACCGGAATCGGGAACCACGAAGGTGAAGGCGCCTTCGATGCAACAAAGGCCCGTTACCACAAGATCATCATCATGACCGATGCCGATGTGGATGGCTCCCACATCCGCACCCTCTTGCTGACGTTTCTCTACCGGCAGATGCACGGACTCATCGAAAACGGTTACGTCTATATCGCCCAGCCGCCGCTCTACAAAATCAAGCGCAAGCGCCGCGAGCAGTACATCGACAATGACGAGGTCCTGAATCGCATCCTGCTGGAGCTCGGATCGGAGGACGTCACCCTGATTCGGAAAAGAGATGGTCACACCTATTCATCCGCCCAGATCGACACCATCGTCGAAGCCTTGGCCCAACTCGAGCGGCTCGGGCGCGGCGTAACGCGGTACGGCACATCCCTCGAATCGTACCTCGACCAGCACCAGGGCGAAAATTACCAACTTCCCCGTTATCTGGCCCGAGTGCGCGAGGGCAACAAGGAGAGCTTTGAATTCCTCATGGACGACGCGGCCCGTGCGGCATTTGCCCATCGGATGGGGATGGATGCGGATCAATCTGAACAGATTGAGGCGCCAACCACAGCCGGGGGAGCCAGTCGCCGCCTCTCGATCCACGAGATATTCGAGGGCAATGAGATCTCGAAGCTGCTCGTATCAATCGCAGGGATAGGCATGGACGTTAAGGTTTTCAGCAAAACCGAGGAATCCCGCTACACCCTGATTGAAAACCAGGACCAGAAGAATGAGACCCGGGTTGAGCTCTTCACCATCCTGCAGATCATCAAGGAAATCCGAGCCAGCGGGCGCCGTGGTCTGAGCATCCAGCGCTACAAGGGACTCGGAGAGATGAATCCAAAACAGCTCTTCGAAACGACCATGGATCCCGCAAAACGCCGGTTGCTTCGGGTCAATATCTCCGATGCGGCTCGGGCGGATGAACTATTCACCATACTGATGGGCGACGAGGTGCCGCCGCGACGCGCCTTCATCGAAGACAACGCTCTTAACGTATCCTACCTGGATGTCTGACCGGTTTTGAGGTCATCAATGCAGGCTCCATCCAGAGGCTTCCATAGCAACCGCCAGGCGGCGCGGTTGCTTTATCAACCCACCGTGAGCGTCGACACAGCGACGCTGTTTCACTTGCAGCTCGAGTTGTAGCAACCGCGCTGTGCCGCGGTTACAGCCCCAACATCTCGCCAAGACCCTTTCCCGCATACAGTAAATGGATTCTGCTCCCGACAATATTTCGCAGGTCAACATCACCGACGTCATGCAGACGGCCTACATCGACTATTCGATGTCGGTCATAGTCGCCCGCGCCCTGCCCGATGCCCGCGACGGACTCAAACCGGTCCAGCGTCGCATCCTCTATGCCATGCTGCGCGAGGGTCTGCTTCACAATCGGGCCTTTGACAAATGCGCCGGCGTGGTCGGCGAGGTACTCAAAAACTACCACCCGCACGGCGACACTTCAGTTTACGACACCCTCGTTCGCATGGCCCAGAACTGGGTCATGCGCTATCCGTTGATTGAGCCACAGGGAAACTTTGGTTCTGTCGACGGCGACCCACCGGCCGCCTATCGATACACCGAAGCCCGGTTGTCGAGCGTTGCTGAAGAGCTCCTGCGCAATATCGACGAGGACACCGTCGATTTCGTTCCGAATTACAAGGAATCGACCACCGAACCATCCGTGCTTCCGGCCGCACTGCCAAACCTTCTGATGAACGGGTCAACCGGCATCGCGGTTGGCATGGCCACCAATATACCGCCGCACAACCTGGACGAACTGATCGACGCGGTCTGTGCGACCATCGACAACCCGGCCATCAGTATCGATGAGATCATTGAACTGCTGCCCGGACCCGATTTTCCGACCGGAGGCATCATCGCCGGTCGCACCGGTATCGAGTCCTACCTGCGCACGGGCCGGGGTATCGTCCGGATAAAGGGCCGGGTCCTGGTCGAAGAGCTCAAGAACAGCCGCGAACAGGTCATCATCACCGAGATCCCCTACAATGTGAACCGGGCCACGCTGGTGACCAAGATCGCCTCCCTGGTCGCGGATAAATCGCTCGAAGGGGTCAGCGATCTTCGCGATGAGTCGGACGAGAATACGCGCATCGTGATCGAGCTCAAACGCGGCGAAGTTCCGCGTGTCATTATCAATAAGCTCTACAAGATGACCCCGCTGGAGAGTTCCTTCGGCGTCATCCTGCTCGCGCTCGACAATCGGCGCCCCAAGCAGATGAACATCAAGGAGATGATCACTTGCTACGTCGATCATCGCCGCGAGGTGATCTACCGCCGCACCCAGCATCGCCTGCGCCAGGCTGAAGGTCGCGCCCATCTTCTCGAGGGTTACAAGATAGCCCTCGACAACCTCGACGACTTCGTCCGCATCATCCGGGCGTCGGCCAACCGCGACGAAGCCCGGACAAGACTGATGGAGCGCTATCCCCTGTCGATCCGGCAGACCAACGCCATCCTCGATCTGCGCCTCTACCAGTTGACCGGGCTTGAGAGGGAGAAGGTCGAAAAGGAGTACATGGAGCTCATCCAGCTGATCGAGGAGCTGCGCAGCATCCTCGAGAGCGAGCCCAAGCTCCTCGGCCTGATCAAAGAGGAGGTCCTCGAGCTCAAACCCAGGTATTCCCAGCCACGTCGGACCGAGATCGTTCCCGCCGAGGGTGAATTCCGGATGGAGGATGTAATCGCCAACGAGGGCTGCATCATCACCGTTTCGCGTCAGGGCTTCATCAAACGCACCAGCGCCGATGAGTACAGGTCCCAGAGACGCGGCGGGAAAGGTATCATCGGTACGGATACCTACGAGGAGGATTTCGTGGAGCACCTTTTCACCGCGAGCACCCACGACTATATCATGTTCTTCATGAATAACGGCCGGGTTTACGTGGAGAAGGTCTATGTGATTCCTGAAGGCGGTCGCACCTCAAAAGGACGTTCGGTGGCCAATCTGCTCGCCCTCCAGAAAGAAGAGACGATCGCAGCCATGATCTGCGTTAAGGAATTCAACAGCGAACAGCATCTGGTCATGGCCACCCGGAACGGGATCGCAAAGAAAACCAATCTCTCCGACTACTCAAATCCGCGCAAGGGCGGCATCATCGGCATCAGGATAGTGGAGGGCGACAACCTGATGGGGGTCCGCCTGACCAATGGCGAGAACGACATCGTCCTCGTCACCCGGCAGGGCCAGTCCATTCGTTTTCACGAATCGGACCTGCGTGACCAAGGACGCGCCACCCAGGGCGTTACCGGCATCCGCTTCAAACACGAAGGCGACTACGTGGAGGCGATTGAAATCGTCGATCCCGAGGCAACCCTGCTGGTGGCCAACGAATCAGGCATCGGCAAGCGTTCGGAATTCGACGACTATCGTCGCCAGAACCGTGGCGGCAGTGGCATCAAGGCAATGGATATCAAGAAAGGAGGCGCTGTGGCCGGAGCTCTCAGCGTGCGTGACGAAGACGAGATCATGCTGCTGACCAAGAGTGGTCAAACCGTTCGCTGCCCCGTCCACGATATCCGCATCATCGGACGGGTCACCCAAGGCGTGCGGTTGGTCAATCTGGCCAAAAGAGACAAACTGATCGGCCTCGCAAAGATCGTCGAGGTCAACGAGGAGGAAGCGTAGGCCAGGGCTGTAGGTTGAGTGAAACGAAATCCCGATGCAGATCGGGGCTGTAAAAGAGATAGCCAGA
>QNAI01000057.1 GCA_003641745.1 Verrucomicrobiota bacterium
CCGGCGTTGGGCACGAGGACCAAGGCCTTTGGGCCTGGGCGCCTCGCGCCTGCCTTGCCCAGCACCCCAAATCAATCTCTGCGACATGCTTCAGCACTTTTAAGACGGCCTCTGAGACGATGAGACACATCGGATCCAGTGCGGTGTCCGGTCGAAGGGTCCGTCAGACGATTGTCATCACGGTGGGCGCCATCGCATTGTACGTTTTGCTTCGGACGTTGCCTACAACTGAGAGCCATCTCAGTTACGCGGATTTTCATACGGGTGAAACCGGACTGCTCGATCTGTGCGAACCGGGATCCGCCTCTTTCGTGCCGGTCGAGGCAGTTCGCTCGCCGGTGACCATGGCTTTTTTTACGGACGAACCGATCGAGACAGACCGGCAGGTCAACGCTCGGGTCCGCTTGACCGCTGCGAGCGGCAGACCCCTGACGGCAGAGAACCTGCTCGTCGTCCACACGAAAAAACTCCATCTCCTGGTGACCGATTCGAGTCTTGAGGACTACCAGCACCTTCACCCCGAACCGACCGATGTTCCGGGGGAGTTCGAGTTCTCCTTCACCCCTCGATTGAATGGCCACTACCGGGCTTACGCTGATTTCACACCGCGGGCGACCGGAAGAGCCCTTTACGCGGGGAGCATTCTGGAGGTTTGCGGTCTCCAGGGGGAGCCGGTATCGATCGTTTCATGGTCCACCGAAGTCGCCGGGGTCGAGTTTGTCCTTTCGGTTGCCGAGCAACCGGTTCGTATCAATGAAACCACGACGCTATCCTTGGCGATACGACGTGCGGACGGTGGCAGACTTGACCTCGGACTCATCATGGATGCTTATGCGCATATGGTCGCTTTTGATTTTGCCCGACAGGGATTCGCGCATCTTCATCCACAGGAACTCGAACCGGTCAGCCCGGATCGAGCGACCCGTCAGCTCAGCTTTCAATTGAATCTGCCGGACCCGGGATGGTACCGGGTCTGGGCCCAGGTCCTGGTGGCCGGGGAGGAACTCTTTGCCCCGTTTACGATAGAGGTCATTCCGTGAAAAAGCTCAACAAGTTCGTCGCTGCGCTGTTCTGGGTCGTGGGCATGGTTGCCCTTTGCGCCAAGTCCGAACCTTTCTACGGTGGATTGTTCTTCCTCCCCTTTGCCCTCGGACCGCAGATCCTGACCCATGTCGGTATCCTTTATGCCCGGTCAAGGGGCGCCCAGATCACGCTTTTCATCGCTCTGGTGGTCTATTTTTCCTGGTTTTCATTCATCTTTGTGGAGATCTTCTACCTGAATCCGGATCCCCAGGGGCCGGTGGCGCTGCTTTTCGTGGGGGTCTATTCCACCCCCGTCATGCTGGTTCTTTGGGTCATCTCCGCTCTCTTTGAACACCGATTGAAAAAAGCTCAGGCGCCCGGAAACGTGTGACCCGGGGAGCAGGGCTACCCCATCAATCCTTTTGCCAGCCACCCAAGCATCAGGAGGCTGATTGCGGCGATCCAACTGCCCCCCACCCGAACGATGATACGCGCCCAGGGCGGACGCAGATCGACGACCATGGCGCTGAGGAGGGTGACGATGACGAAAACGGTGGAAACTGCGCCGACGAGCGCAAGTCTGTCGGTGCCCAGAGGGGTCATGGTGGCCCCGTTGACCCATCCGAACAGCAGCCCGGACAGAATCGCCAGGGCAGAGGTCAGCCAGACGGGTATTCGGGGATCGAAGGCGATCAGAACTCCGATTGAGAGGACGGTCAGAGTTGCGATCCAATCTGCAACGGGCGGGGGCGCGACGGCCATGCCGAGAAAACCGCCGGCCAGCCAGAAAGCCGGGAGGACGATCATGACTCGGCGGGTGCTCGGTTTGCCCTGCATGCCGGCCAGCAGAGCGAGCCCCACCGTGACCATGAGGTCGGACGGCGTGATCAGAAGGTGGGCGATACCGTCGTAGAACGTCCCAAAACCGGTCTGAACGAGATGGGCGTTCAGCTGCGTGGTTGCCAGTGGCAATAGAAAGACGAACCACAGGTGACCACGACCTTTCGACGGGATCCTGAGGGGTGGAGGTAACTGTGGGCGACGCTCGTTCAAGAGACGGTTTGCCAGAGAAAATAGATCCCGGATCCGGCCACGAATGCGCCGGCGATTCGGATCAACTGTCGACCGCCATTCCATCGGTGGATGAGGCCGATTGCGATACCGACTCCGTGCAGCAGGCCGGTGGCGGCCACAAAGCCGACACTGTAGAGCAGGCCACTGCTGCCTTCGGGAAGCTCGGTCCCGTGAGCGTGACCGTGGAATACGGCGAAGAACCCGACCAGGGTTCCCGCGATCCAGAGAGGGGGGCGGCACTCCGTCAGTACCATGCTTCCCAATACAAGGGCTGAAAGCGCGATTCCAATCTCCACCCCGGGGATGGGGATGCCCAACAGCCCGAGCATTCCCCCCAGAGCCATGACCATGGGGAAGGCGACCGGCAGGACCCAGAGCGCGGGCGGCCCGAGTTGGGCACCCCAGAGCCCCACCGCGATCATGGCCAGGACATGGTCCCAGCCCGATACCGGGTGGTGAAGCCCGCTGAGGAGGCCGGCTGCGGCTCCAACCTCCTCGTGGCCCAAGGCCGTGCCGGAAAAGGCCAGCCCGAGAGCTCCCGCGATGACGATCTTAAGGAGATTCCTTTGCTCCATTTATACACGCCCTGACCGTCTCGGCTATCTGGAGACTGAGCTCGTGGACCGCCTCGCTCAAAGTGGTGACCGCACCGCTGGGGTCCTCAGAGGGTCGGGGTCCCTGTTTATCAATGTGGTCTTGTCCAAAAACCACCGTCGTGGGATCGTCGACCTTCGAGCAGAGCCATTCGGCATCGATAACCATCAGCCCTGAGATATCGACTTCGCAACGCTGAAACCTGATCGAGACTTCGAAATCGACGTCCCCTCGCTGCCATGGCGCCCCGGCCACCAGGACATCCTCAAGGGCGGTGTCGAGATTGTCGCGGATGACACGCTGCAGGCCGAGACTGATCGGTTCTCCCCACCGTACGACTTCGGAGTATCCGATTTCAGTATTGGATTTCCTGACCACGATACGATAGTCGCGCAGATAGCCCGGCACCAGGATCGGCTTGATTCCCAACTGATGGTCGATGTCGGTGACCGTTGTCTGTTCAAAAGATGACGGACCCGGCTCGATCACAAAAAACCGCCTGTTATCAGCCACGGGTGAGGTATTCAGGCAACCTCCCAATACGCCCGCGAGCATCACCGGAAGGACCCATTTGATCGGAGCGGATGTGTTCATTATTTTTGATCTTTCTGTTCACGTCCCGAGATAAGGGCGTTTGGGTTGAGAAGGATAAAATCAGTCAGTTCCGAAATGGAACCCGAGGCCTTCGCCAATTGTTCCAGCGCATCCCTGAGATCATGGGCGAGGACGCTGTCCGACGAAATGATGTGTCGGATGTCGGCAACGCCTTCGCGAATTTCAATCATCGTTCCATCAATCTGTTTCAATGACGATTTGATGTCACCGGAGACAGAGACAACCTCACCGCGCAGGACCTCTGAGGTTTCCTTGAAGTCATTGAGCGCAGCCTCAGTGGTTACCAGGGCCTGGTCCAGGGTCGGATCGTTGAGCGTCTGTTCGATGGCGGCCAAGACCTTGGTCAGGCCTGCTGAAATGTCGGCGACGTCCATCTTTTCGATCTTGCCTTCAAGCAGCTCGAGTACGGAGGAAAGCTTTTCGGTGACTCCCGCGATATCCATCTTCCCCAGACTCTTCATGAACGCTGCTATATCGGCGTGGGCGGTGGGCATTTCGGAATAGATGGGCTCGATCTGGTGGTATACAGGTGGCTCGGCGTCGGGCATGATACTCAGCTCGATGTAGAGTTGTCCGGTCACGAAACTGGAGGCTTCCAGTTTTGCCCGCAGACCGTTGTCGATCAGGTCTTTCAGGAGCGCTTCGTTGTCGAAGTCGACTTCCCGGTCGGATCGGGCTTTGAGCATATCGTGGTCAAGTTCGATGAAGACGGGCACATCGAAATCACCATCCGCCTGATTGAATCGCAGCTGCATACCGATGACCGTACCGATCTTGACCCCGCGGTGCGTCACCGGAGCACCGACGCTCAGGCCTTTGACTGAACTGTCGAAGTAGAGCACGAACTCCTGGGTCTCCCCTTTGACCTTGAAGGACGAGAACGAGATGATGCCGGCGATCAACAGGATCGTGCCGATAACGACAAAGAGGCCAACGGCGGTGGGATTCGCTTTCTTGCTCATGGTGCCTTCAGATGGGTGGGGTCGATCAAGGGGTCGACGGTGTTGGGTTTTCTAGTGTTCATTTATCCGCAATCCTCCCATTTTATTGACTTCGTCTGTCTTGGACAGTCTCTCATAATAGTCTTTCCCATAAGTTGCAATATGTGCGGCGGCCTACGCCAGTCCGCTGGTCAGGAAATTCCGGACAGCGTCATCGTCGGAATGGTCGCGCAGCTCGCGAGGATTGCCCTGCGCCCGCATGCGCTTTGATTGCGTGTCGAGGAAGATGGAATTGTCACCGATGGTGAAGATACTTTCAAGGTCGTGGGAGACGACGATCAGTGTGGTGCCCAGGCTGTCCCGGAGCTCGAGAATCAGCCGGTCGAGATTCCGGGCGCTGACCGGATCGAGGCCGGAAGACGGCTCGTCAAAGAAGAGAATGTCCGGGTCCAGTGCCAGGGCCCTGGCCAGCCCGGCCCTCTTCTGCATGCCGCCCGAGATCTCCGAGGGGTAGTATCCCTCGAAACCGCTCAGTCCTACATAGGCAAGCTTGAGGCGGGCCAGGCCATTGATCTCAGTCGGTGAAAGGTCCGTGTATTCAGAAAGGGGAAGCGCAATGTTTTCGGTCAAGGTCATCGAGCTCCACAATGCGGAACCTTGGAACAGGACTCCGAAACCGCGCAGCATGAGCGCTCGCTCAGTTTCGTCGACCCCCCAGATGCTCTTCCCTTCGTAGAGTATGTCTCCCTTCGCCGGGCGGAGAAGCCCGATCATGTGATTGAGTAGCGTGCTTTTTCCGCAGCCGCTGCCGCCCATGATGATGAACACCTCCGACTTCCTGATTGTGGCGTGAACGTCCCTCATCACGACATAGGAACCGAAAGCCATGGTCAGGTCGCGGATTACCGCCTTGATTTCGGTTGATGGGCCGTGGGTCATGATTCAGATGCCGAGAATATTGGTCAGGACGGCGAGCAGGCCATCCGCCACGATGATGGACGTTATTCCGGCGACCACCGCCGAGGTGGTGGCCTGACCGACCGCAGACGCGTCCCGCCCGCTCTGGATGCCGTAATAACACCCGGCCGTGCCCACCAGGGCGCCGAACAGACCGCCCTTGAACACGCCGAGCAGGAATCCATTGAGGGAAATCGAATCGATCGACCGCTGGAGGTACTCGGTCGGGTTCAGGCCGAGGGCCAGAACTGATACCATCATGCCACCTCCGATGGCGATCACGTCGGCGAAGACGGTCAGGAGGGGCATCATCAGGATCAGGGCGAGAACCCTGGGCAGGACCAGAAAATCGACCGACGAGATGCCGAATGTTTTCAACGCGTCAACTTCCTGATTGACCGTCATGGTTCCAAGTTCAGCCGCGAAGGCGGCCCCGGTGCGACCGCTTATGATGATCGCCGTCATGATGGCCCCCATTTCCCGGACCGTGGCGATGGCCACGAGGTCGGCCACGAAGATGCCGGCTCCAAACTGGATCAGCTGCACCGCGCCGACGAAGGCGAGGATCATCCCGACCAGGAAATTGATCAGGGCCACGATGCCGAGGGCGGAGGGACCGCTCTGTTGGATGATCAGGCCGACCTGTGACCACTGCAGTTGGGCTCGGCCGCGCATGAGACGACCGAGTGAAAGCACGGTTTCGCCGAGAAACTCGACAAAGCGCCAGGTGCCCGACCATCCTGAAAGGACGGACTCTCCGATCCGGGTCACCCATCCACTCGTCCCCTCGGTCTTGCCTGCATCTTTGTTGGGTGGAACGGTCCGGGCCAGGGTGAGAAGCCTTCGGGCGCCATCGGGCAGGTTCGCATCCTCGAACTCAATGCCCTGTTCGGCCGCCAGGTCCTGGCAGTTCATCAGGAAGGTGAGCAGGCTGCTGTCCCACTTGCCCAGGGCGTCCTTGAAAACCATGCGCCGGGGGGCGGACGAATCTTTCAGGTCTCTCTTGATTCGGGCCGTGTCCGGCACACCGGTTCCGATCAGCCAATCGCTCTGCAGGGTAATGATCAGGTCATCATCCACCCGGTCGGCAAGAAACGGCTCTGATTGGACTGGTTCGGTCATCAACTTCCTTTTCCCTAGTGATTTACCGGTCGAGGGCAACTGGTAATCACAGTCGGTCGAGTGATCCGGTGCCTGTCCGGAATTCAGATCTGCCGACCGAACTTGGCGGGAACCGGTCCTGTGCTCTCTGAACGAGGCCGGAAACTCATGACATTGTTTTGAATCTCTTTCCGTAATTCTACTATCGGCAGGTGCCTTTTCTACACGGTGGTTGACGGATCCGCCCGCCCGTAACCGTAAAACAGTGTGAAGCCGATTTTCCGCCCCCGCAGGTGCTTCAGACCGGGTGATCGTCCGACGATTGAGATAGGGCGTTTCCCTCAGGGGCATTTTTCGCTTCGGGCGTTCAACCGAAATGGCGAATCTCTGGAGCTGGCGCGGCAACCCAACATTACCGATGAAATACCTGACACTATTTGCCTTTCTGGCGTCCTCACTCCTCGGCAGTGAGGCCATGGTCAAGGTTGTCTACCGGCTGCAGGGTCCCGATATTGAACCCGGTGCCTATGCCGGGCTTCCACGGACTGTTTATCGTGTCGGCGACAATATGGGTCGGGTGGAGGAGACGCGTGATCTCGAATTCGGCATGCATGCCTTGATCATTCTGAACGGGCGCGACATCTGGATGATCAATCAGGTCAACGAATCAGGAATGCATTTCATAGCTCCGGATCCGGAGCGGGGATTTCGGGTGCCCATCGTGCCATCGGGATCGCCGGTTGGTGATCACCGGGCACCGCTGTTTGAAATTGGTCGGGAACTCACGTTCATGGCGGAAAACGAAGTGGAGCCGATCAGACGGGGAGAGGACTGCAATTTTTTCGATGTGTACGAGACGGTTGTCGATGGAGTTACTCTGACCGTGTTTTGCGCACCGGATTCGAATTCGCCGTTGCGTACCCAGGTTCGTGAGGGTGATGAGCTGCTTGTGGAAATTGCCTACGATTACTATGAGACCGGCCTTCCGTTGGATTCCGATCTGTTCAGGCCGGAGGCCAGTCTTCAGATCACGGAGCACAGTCGCAACTTGCCGGCGGCGGTCGCTTCTGCCTCGAACTGACCCGCGCCCGAATCCTCGCCCTACGGACAGTCTCGAATCAACCAAAGGTCACTCTATTCCTGATTGGCTCTGTCGGTCATCGACCGTCCTTTCCGGCCGGGGGCCTTTGAGCTGATCACCCGTCTCCGCCCGGGTCCGTGCAGGGCGAAATGAACGCTCCAGTTGTCCGGGACGGCCGGAAACGCTTTCGGCTCGGAACCGTTCCATTGGAGGAGCATTCTCTGAAGGGCGGTCATGACGACTCCGGCCTGATCCTGGTCGGGAATCCAGTCGAAGTGGGCGGGGCCGAATCCCGGAAAACGGGCGAGCGGGTTTTCCTCCCGTGCGTGGGCCAGTATGAGCTCCCGCGCCTCTTCAGTCTCGCCCAGAAGCGCGGCCTGGATCGGATCCTGGCTCCACCCCCCGAGCCCCTTGAAAGAGCGTTGCCGGAAGGTTTCAAGGGCTATTTCGCGGACCTCGGGGTCCTCAAGGCAGGCACCGTAGGGGAAGACGGCGTAGAGTTCGGGGTTTTCGGAATTTCGCGCGGGGCCCGTCCAGGTTTGGGCCGGCGCCAACAGGCGTCGGCGTCCGATTTGGCGGATGGGTATCTCAGGAAGGGAAGCGGCAAGCTTTTCCCAAGCCCGGCGATCCGTGGCTCCAGCCATGGGGAGCGCGGCGAGTTTCGGAAGGTTCCCTCTCATTCCGGCGATTTCTGGCATCGGGTTGATCGCTTCGTGGTACTGCTCGAGGGCCTGGGCGGGCGACAGCCGAAGTCGGCCGTCGCCGGTCCGGTTGAAGTGGTTTTCGAAGAACGACGTGACGGCGCGTCCGAGCGGCAGCAGGTATGCGTTGGCAAATTCGTCGCTTCGGGTATGGTCCCATGCTTCCAGGGCGAAGGCGGTCAATTCGACCGCGGGGTTCCAGTAGCTGCGGATGAAGGTGTTCTCGATATCCCGGGGAAGCCGGTTCGATCGGTCGTATCCATAATTTGAACACAGATAGGCGCCCCAGAACTGCATCGTCTCCGGAAACCATGGCCCGTCGTGACCATACCACGTGCGGCTGCGGTGCCGGGCCAGGGGCAGGGTGTCGCAGTAGAGGCGCACAAAGGGTTCGATCAGGTCAAAATCGCCCGAGGCCAGGAGTGGCCAGTAGCTGTGACGGGTGTTCTGAAACCAATACCCGCCTCCCCACCGTCGGTAGTCGCAGTTGAAATCCTCCCCCTCCAGGCTCCACTCGGCCGTAAAAAGGCTTCCGTTGAATTTGATGGGAAAACGGCCGCGGCCGGAACAGGCAATGATGTAGCGCTGATATACATAAGCCCGGGTCACGTCGTGCCCCTCCTCGTCCGCCGTGTCGATGAATATCCAACTTCTCTGCCAGAATCGACTCCACCAGTTCTCTGCAATTCGCGCGGTGAGATCAGCCCGTCTGGCTGCATCACGGTCGGCACAGAGGGCCGCGTGCTCGATCCACCCCTTGGGCGTGGTGCCGGTTCTGGTAAGCGTGGTCACACAGCATTCGAATCGGCGGCTTTGCCGGTGGGTTGCGAGCCCCCCCTTCCTGTCGTCGAAAAGACCAGGTCCATGGATGACCAGACCGAAGATGCGTCCATCCAGGGGATCGGCGTGATCGGCGGCGAAATCGGCCAACCCCTGCAATTCAAGGCCCCGGCGCCACACGGTGGTCGGAGATTGCGAAGCATGGAAGGAATAGACCCGATCGCCGGTCGCGAGAACCGTGTCCGGATGCTCGATGACGGGCTCACCAAACGTATCCACGCAGTGGCACTCCTTCTCGCCGAGCGTGCGGGTCCTCGTCCGCCAGGGCTCGGAGGCGACGGTTGCCCCAAAGGGAACGGCACTTTCCGCCACCACCCGGACGCAATCGGATTCGACGTCGACCCAGAGGCGCAAATGGATCGTCGGCCCGCCTCCGCGAATCTCGAATGTCCCGTGGCGAAGCCGCAGTCTCTGGACACAGCGTCCACCCTGGCAGAGCGATCGGTCAAAGGCGACGCGCACTTTGCCCATCTTCAGGAGCCGGCCATAGCGGTCCCAAGCATCAGTGCGGGCAAGCGTGAATACGAGCGTCCCATCGGTCTCCACCCAGGCGTTGATCCCGACCTCCCCGTTGCCGAGCGGCAGGCTGCCGGAGGAACCCGGCGAAGGTGTGTCCCAGAGAACATCATACGCATCCAGACGGGCCAGCGGATCGAGATCAGGGATCATGGTGAATCAGTAGAGTCGGCCGCCCTGAATGACGAACCGAATCCGTTCTCCCGACCGGACGAAATCGTTTGGTTGCGCCGCGGTGGGTTTTTCCTTCTTCATGAGCCATGGATGCAACTCAAAAGAACAGGACTTTGGCGGGCAGGACAGCCATCGTCACAGGTGGGGCCAGGGGTTATGGGGAGGGTATCGCAGGCGCGCTGCGCGAACGCGGAGCGACCGTCTGGATAACCGGCCGGGATGAGAAGGCTCTCAAGAAAGTTGCCACCGACCTCGACCTGAGGTGGATTAAGGCCGATGTGACCGTCCCGGGGGACTGGGACCGCTTGTTTCAGTCGGTGCAGGAAGCGAGCGGTTCGGTCGACATACTCGTCAACAATGCCGGCGGCGGCGTCCGCATCGCTCCCCTGACCGAGATGAGCGACGACGAGATCATGGACAGCATCCAGTTGAACCTGGTGGGTGCGGCTTTCGGGTGCCGTCGAGCGGCAAAGGTGATGAAGAAACAGGGCAACGGCATCATCGTGAATATCTCGAGTGTGTGCCAGCGTCAGGCCTGGCCGGGATGGGCACCCTATTCGGCGGCCAAAGCCGGCTTGGCCCAACTCTCCAATTGCCTCTTTACCGAGCTTCGGGAACATGGCGTTCGTGTGACCACGGTCATTCCCTCCTGGGGAGCCACCGAATTCCTGGATGCCGCCGGCCTGGAGGCACGGAGTGCGGAGGACAACGCCAAGTGTATCCAACCCGGGGATCTGGGGGAATTGGTGGCACATGTATGCGAACTCCCCCCACACCTGGTGACTCAGGATGTCACCCTCTGGCCAATGATCCAGCAGGTCGAACCGCTTTAGGGGAAGTTAGAAGTAGGAAGTTAGAAGGCAGAAGTGGGAAATCGAATCACCTGCATTCGCATGAACGCGAATGAAGGTTTATCTTTTCATCCGCATTCCGCATTCCGCATTCCGCATTCCGCATTCCGCATTCCGCAATGATAGAACCTTTTCTTCAGCCCCCTCAGGTCATCACCTCCCCGGGTGAATCCTACGCTGACGCAACCCGAAAATTTCAAGGCATCCCGGGGATCGCCAGGACGGAGACCGGGCAGCTATGGGCCTGCTGGTATGGAGGTGGGGTCACCGAGGACAATCAGAACCATCTCTTGCTGGCTCGGAGTTCAGGCGCGGGAGATTCCTGGTCCCCGGTATGCATGGTGGTCGATCCGGATGGTGAAGGACCGACCCGCGCGTTTGATCCCTGTCTCTGGACTGACCCGACGGGTCGGCTCTGGTTGTTCTGGGCCCAGGGTTACGAGCGACAGGCGGATGGTCGCAGCGGCGTCTGGACCATGTCGACTCCGGATCCCGACCGGGCGCATCCGGTCTGGTCACAACCCCAACGCCTGTCGGATGGTATCATGATGAACAAGCCCATCGTCCTCCGAACGGGCGAGTGGCTGCATCCGGTGGCTTCCTGGTTCACGGAGGGTAGTGCGGGAGTGGTATCATCGCAGGACCAGGGAGGAAGTTGGGAATTGATTGGCCGGGCCAATGTTCCGGTGAAGAAGGATCGAAGCTGTGATGAACACCAGATCGTTGAATTGCCGGACGGGACCCTTTGGATGTGGATTCGAACCACTTATGGTATCGGCGAAAGCCGGTCGCTCGATCGGGGTCGCACCTGGACCGAGGTCGCCCCCTCTGTCGTTCAACACCCAACCTCGCGTTTTCATATCCGGCGCCTGTTCAGCGGTAACCTGCTGCTGATCAAACACGGGCCGCTGGGCAAGCGTATCGGCAGGTCCCATCTGACCGCCTTCCTTTCCCGTGATGACGGCGCGTCCTGGGTGGGTGGTCTGCTTCTCGACGAGCGGGAAGGGGTGTCCTATCCGGACAGCGTGGATACGGCGGACGGCATTCTTTTTGTGATTTACGATTTCGACCGCCGGGGAGCCCGAGAAATCCTGCTGGCCCGATTCAGCGAAAGGGAGATCGAAAACGGAATGGTCGGATCGGACAGCGCTCTCCGAATCCTCGTCAACAAAGCAGGCGAAGCGAAGTATTTGTAGGGGCGTGCCTTGTGTGCGCCCTTTCCGGAGCGTCGGAGGGCGCACACCCGTCTACGCGCCGCCAGCTACGCCGAGGCAAGCAAGGCACGCCCCTGCAGGAGTGAGGAAGTCGGTCGGGTCAATCGAAGCGTTGTTCGGCTTTCCACGTTTCGACATCCTCGTAGGAGGCCGTGGTCCCGGCGACTGGCTCATGCTGGCGGGCAAAGGCAAGAACGGTGCGGATACGGCTGGTCTCCGGGGAAAGCATCCGGCCAAGCGCCTCCTCCACCTGCTCACGAGTCAGATTGTCGAGAGCTTGGAGTGTGTTCCTGCGGCGCTCCCAGTCTTCTTCGTATTCATAGGCACGAAGAAAGTATCGTGACGCCCGTTCGGCGATGCTCTTGTCCTTCTCCTCAATCTGGGCTCGGACGCCGGCCACGATGGACGCAAAATCCTCGTCAGGCAGGTCGGCCAGGAGATCGGGCACCGTCTTCAGGAAAGCGCGCACCCGGTTCTGGATCTCATCGGCTGGATAATCCGCGGATTGGATGATAAAGCCGCCGAAGAGTTCGTCCTCCTGTGGGAAAGTGAAGCTCCACACAATATAGCCAAGTTGCTGGCGGGTCCGCATCTCGGTGTAGAATGGCTCTTCCATGAAATTGTTGATGAACAGGGAGGCCGCGCGGTTTGCAGGTGAGTCGGGTGCGAGGTAATATTCCGACCAGAGACAGGAATTGTTCACCTTGAGCCGGTCGATGGAGGTCACCACTTCCCCGGGTTCCTGGCTCAGCAATTCGATTTCGAAGAGTTCATCCGGGGACACCGATCGTATACCGAGCGAATCACGAACATACTCGATTGACGCGACCGCCTCTTCAGCCGTCACGTTCCCATGGACAAGCGCCTCGATCTTTCCTTCCGAGAAAAGGGACGGAGCGAACGCCTGAACATCACCCAGAGTGATCGATCCGGCGGTCGTGAGCTGCTCAGCCGGTGTGAAATAGACCTTTCGGAGAACCTTGCGTTTTGTCTCGCGAGCCTGCCGGTAGGCATCAAGTCGATCGGCATTGACCAGGTCGCGGATCATCCTGTCCTTGATCGCCTCAAAGCGTTCCCGGGGAAGGTCGATACGGGTCAGCTTCTCAACCACGAAACGCATCAGGCGATCGGCGGACTCATTGTAGCCGCTGATCTTCAGGGTGACGCCATCCAGACTGGCAATGAGACTGTAGTTCAGACCCGCCTCCGAGGCAGCGTAGGTCACCTCGTTGATCATCTCGTTCAGAGTTGCCTGGTAAAACGACTTCAGAACGGCGGTTCTCAAAGTCGCCGCGCGGGTGGGTTGCCGGATCTTGATCACGGTCGCCACCACGGGCCGCTCGAATTCGGTATCCTGGGAATAGTAGAGAGTCAGGCCGGGTTCATCAATCAGCTTGATCGGGCGTTCGGCCAACAACTCCACCTTGGTCGGCACGAAGGGGTTCGGCTGGATGAAGACCATCTCCGGATCGATCGTGGGGCTTGCCAGCGCGTCGTACAGTTCGCCCGAGATTTCGGAATAGCTGTAGTCGGTTTCGTAATACTGTTCCTTTCGATCAGTCGGAACGCCCTTGGCCACCAGGGCGGCGATCATCGTGCCCGGTCGGATGGCGTCGAGAATCGCAGAATAGGCGTCCGGATCCGGTTTGGTGTAAAGGTAGGGTATGCGCTCGGCCACCTCCAGCGGGTAGTGGAGGGCGTCGGTTGCGAGGGACGTCGAACGCGCGTTGCCCTCGCCCTTGTTCTTGTAGAGCTCGTCCAGGCGGGCCAAGGTGGCCCGTTCATTGAAGATGAAATCGGGGAAGGGCGATGTGCGCATCAACTCCACATAGGAGAACACGGTCTTCATCACATCCTCCCATCGTTCGAGGCCCTCCGGCGTCAGTTCGACCGTAATGGACAGGATGCTGTATTCGGCCGTGGGTTCATAGGCGCCGGCGCCGAGGCCGGTGGCCAGACCGGCTTCCTTGAGGATGGACAGCAGGCTGCCTGCGCCTTCATAAGCAAAGATGAAGCCGACGATCCGGGCCGGCTTGCTCTCGTAGAGTCGCCGGGTTGCGGGCAGCGGAAAATCCATGGTCAACTGACGGAGGTCCTTGATCGGTTCGATCTGCAGGAAGCGGACGAACGGCTCGGGATCCAGCAGCCTGGAGGAATAGACGATGGGAGGTTCATCGCGGTTTTCGATCGGGGAAAAATGGGTCCGGGCAATGGTTTCGAGTTCGTCCAGGCCGACCGCCCCGGTCAGGGCCAGCGCCATCCGATTGGCGCTGTAGTATTTTTGGTAGAATCCGACGAACTCCGCCCTCCGGATCCCTTCGAGAGTGGCGTGATTACCGGTCGAAAAGTGGTTTTCCGGATGGTCCTCGTTGAAATAGCTGCGTTGTACCCGGTCGATGCGGTAGAGGTCATTCTCCAGGTTCTTCTCGTTTTCGGAATCGACCGCGTTCATCTCCCGTTCGGTGAACTCCTCGGTGAAAAGCGGCGCGATGAAGAACTGGGCGAAACGGTCGAGGGCGCCGTCAAAGGCGTCGTGATTGATCTCGAAATGGTAGTTGGTGTGGTCGCCGGCGGTATACGCGTTGCTGAAGCCGCCATGGCTCCTGATATAGTTGCCGTAATCGCCCTCCCCGGGGTACTTCTCGGTGCCCAGAAAGAGCATATGCTCCAGAAAATGGGCGGTGCCCTGGCGTTCCTTCGGGTCACTCAGGGACCCGACGTCGATGGCCATGGAGGCGGACGATTTGTTCAGGTCGGGATCGGACAGGAGGATCACGCGGAGACCATTGTCCAAAACGAGGTGCCGGTATTCGGACCGGTCGGTCGAAGCCTTTTCCGGAAGGTCGTCCAATGATCCGAAAACCGGCTGAAGAAGGTAAACCGCGATGAAGGCAAACGCGGAAAGCAGGGCGAGAGGATTGCGAATTCGAAGCATGCTCATGGTGATCACACCACTAGAAAACGGGAGTTTGGGGTCGTGGCAACCTTTGACCGGCAGATATCGAGTCTGGTTCAGGATACCTGATTTTTCGGTATCGGACTCGCATTCAATGGAACAGGGACTACGGTTTCGGTCTCATATGGGCACCTTGAACCTGACATGAACCACTTTTTTTTCTTCCTTGCCGCTTTGATCGGATCAACGCCCGGACTCTTCGCGGGCACCTCCGGTTTCGCCCACACCGACAGTGATCTTCCGGTCGACTCGGCGGTGACTTTTGGCCGGCTCCCCAATGGCATCCGCTATGCCGTCATGGCAAACAGCGAGCCGCGGGAGCGGGCCGCATTGAGGCTGCTGGTTGAGGCGGGCTCCCTTCATGAAACCGAGGAGCAGCGTGGCCTCGCCCATTTTCTCGAACATATGGCGTTCAATGGAAGTGAGCACTACCCGCCCGGTACCTTGGTCGAGTTCTTCCAGCGGATGGGCATGAACTTCGGAGGGGACACCAACGCCTACACCAGTTTTGACAGGACCGTCTATATGATCGACCTGCCGAATACCGAGGAGGCGACGCTGGAGGAGGGCTTCCAGGTCTTTCGGGACTATGCGGGCGGACTCCTCCTGGGCGAAAAGGAACTCGATCATGAGCGCGGAGTGATTCTGAGTGAGAAACGCACCCGTGACTCGGTGGAATTCCGGTCGTTCGTTGCGGAACTTGAGTTCGTGCTCGGCGAGAGTCGGCTTCCAAGCCGGATCCCGATCGGCCTGGAAGAAGTCATCGAGACGGCGCCCCGGTCCGAGTTCGTGGACTTTTATGATACCTGGTACACTCCGGAGCGGATCACGGTGGTGGCGGTCGGCGACTTCGATCCAATCCTGGTCGAGGAGAATATCGTGGCGGCCTTTTCGGACCTGGTCGCGCGGGCGCCGGCCCGGACGGATCCCGATATGGGTTCCCTGCTTGAATCGGAAGGGATCTCCGTCCTTTACCATGAGGAGCCGGAGGCGGGGTCGACCACCGTGGGCATCCAATCGATATCGACCTACGGCTTCGAACCGGATACGGCTGAAAACAGACTCAAATACCTGCCCCGATCGATGGCGGTTTCAATCCTGAACCGACGCCTGTCTGAATTGGCGAAGAAAGAAAACGCTCCGTTTTCATCCGGTCGAACCAGTGTATCCGAGGACTTCGATTTCTTCCGCAACGCGAACATTGAGATCACCTGCCAGCCGGATCAATGGGAGGCGGCACTCGTAGCTGCGGACCATGAATTGCGCCGGGCTTTGCAGTATGGCTTTCAGGAGCCCGAATTGGCCGAAGTCGTCGCGTCTTTCCGGAACGGCCTCGAACAGGCGGTCAAGCGAGCGCCGACCCGGCGTTCGTCCGGCCTGGCCGGGCAACTGATCGGTTCCATTGCCGACCAATCAGTATTCACCACGCCGGAACTGAACCTCGAACTCTATTCACGGGTCCTGGATCAGATAACCGTCGACCAATGCATGGCGGCTTTGCGGGAGGCCTGGTCGATTCCCCATCGGTTTCTGACCGTGATCGGGAACGCGCCAGTCAAGGGCGATGCCGAGTCAGCAATCGCGGCGGTCTATCAGGAGGCCCGGCTGGTCGGGCTGGAAGCACCGGACCCGATTGACGATCTCCAATTCGCCTACACCGATTTCGGGCCGGCGGGGTTGGTGGTCGAGAAACGATGGGTGGAAGATCTCGACCTCACCCAGGTGGTGTATTCAAACGGTGTCCGCCTGAATGTGAAGAAAACCGACTTCGAGGCCGGTCGAATCGGTATGAGTGTCCGCTTGGGAGGCGGAAAACTGACCGAATCCCCCGATACACCCGGTCTCGGCGTGTTTGCCTCCAGCGTATTCACGGCCGGGGGCCTCGGCGCGCACAGCAGTGATGACCTCCGCCGCATGATGGCCGGCCGTAACGTGGGCGTCGGATTTTCAGTCGGGGATGATGCTTTCGTCTTTACCGGCGGCACAACTCCCGAGGACCTGCTTCTTCAGCTTCAGTTGACCGCCGCCACCATCACCGATCCGGGCTACCGTCCCGAAGCCGATCGACAGATCAGGAAAGGCATCCAGCAATACTATGCTCGGATGGCCCATGTCCCGGACGGTCCCCTGCAACTGGAAGTGGCACGTCTCCTGGCCAGTGGGGATCCCCGGTTTGGCATGCCACTCGAATCCGAACTCAGCGTTCGTACCATGGACGAAGTGCGGGCCTGGCTCGCCCCTGACCTTGCGGATGGCGCGATCGAAATCGGTCTGGTCGGCGATCTCGACCTCGATCAGGCGATTGAGGCGGTGGGGTTGACCCTTGGTGCTCTGCCCGCCCGGACGGGGAAACCCGCCTATTCCGCCGCCCGGCAGGTTTTCTTTCCGGATGAACCATTCACCCGGAACTACACCGTGCCGACCGAGATTCCCAAGAGCATCGTGGCCCTCTACTGGCCGACGACGGACAGTCGTGATGTCCGGGTGGCCCGGCGTCTGTCCCTCCTGGCCAATGTGCTGACCGATCGCCTTCGGGTGAAGATCAGGGAGGAACTCGGAGGCGCCTACAGTCCGCGGGCCGGCAGTAGTCCAAGTGATACGTATGAAGAATACGGATATATAAACGCCCGAATATCGGTCGAACCGGACAAGGCGGACGGGATTGCCGATGTGGCGATCGAACTGGCGACGGACCTTGCCCGCAACGGGGTGACCGAGGACGAACTCGAACGGGCGAAGGAGCCGGTGCTCACCGCGCTGCGCGAGTCGGCCCGCACGAACGGCTATTGGCTGGGGGCGGTCCTGCTCAGCGCCCAGGAGTTTCCGCAACGCCTCGAGTGGTCGCGCTCCCGCTACAGCGACATCGAGGGGATCACCACCAGCGAACTTGATGTCCTGGCCCAAGCCTACCTCGGGGATGACAAGGTGTTCCGGGTGATCGTGATGCCGGAAGGCGGTCCGGTCTCCGAACAGAAAGCGGATGAGGCGCCGCCGACCGATGTCAAATGAGGGGTCATTGCTCACTATCTTGCATGCCAATGCGAGATATGTGCTTTGACCCCCTCGAAGCCAAGCTGACCGTTATTCATCCTGGACACCCCTAAGTTAAGCACCGGTTTGGGAATTCCTGACGAAGAACAGCCGATGGCGTGTCCGCCATAGCTTTACGCGAAGGAGGGGGTCATTGCTCATTATCTTGCATGCCAATGCGAGTACCGAGGCAGCCAATCTGCCGACATCAGCCTATGTGCTTTGACCCCCTCGAAGCCAGGTTGACCGTAACTCCTATTGAACAAAGCCACCCTCCTTTGATCCCTCCGAAGATCCGAGGCGAGGTCTCCGGCCAATCCTGATTCGGATTGCTTCCTGCGTTTGGTCCGTGCCATAAGAGCACAGTTTTTCCACCGAACCTCGTCCCGAACATATGCGCCCCGCCACCCGTGTGAGTAATCGACAACCTGTGCTGCGGTTCCTGATTGGAGCCGCCGCCTCCGTCATCTTTGTGGCGGGAATCAAGGCGGCCTCTCCGATCGCGGTGCCGTTCCTGATGGCCATCTTTGTGGCCGTGATTGCCACCCCTGTTTTTCTCGCCCTTCAGAGGCACGGCGTACCCTCCTGGCTGGCGCTCCTGATCCTGGTTCTTGGGCTGGTGGTGATCGTTCTCGGTCTGGTGGGTGTGGTCAGTACGTCAGTCACCGATTTTACACGCAACCTGCCGCAGTACCAGGAACGGCTTCAGGTTCAGCTTCAAGGCACAGTGGCATGGTTTGAGGGGAAAGGGATTGATGTCCCGGAGGAACTGAAGGCCATCACCATCAATCCCCAGGCCGCCATGCGTTTTGTCGGCAATATGCTGGCTTCGATCGGTTCGCTTCTGAGCAGCAGCTTTCTGATCCTCCTGATCGTGGTGTTTTTCCTTCTCGAAGTGGCGATTCTCCCGTCCAAGGTGAGGGATCTGGAAGGCCTGTCCGAGGAGACGATCAAGTATGTCGGCCGCATCGTGGAGGATATCCGGCATTATGTCGCCCTCAAGACGGTGATGAGCCTGTTGACTGGCGGGCTGGTCATGGGGTTCGCGATGGTGATGCAGATCGATTATCCGATCCTGCTCGGGCTGATGGCATTTCTCCTGAATTATGTCCCCACCATCGGATCGATCATCGCCGCGGTGCCGGCGGTGATGCTGGCGGTGGTTCAGCACGGGGTGTCTCATGGGCTGTACACGGCGCTGGGTTATGTTCTGATAAACGTGGGTATCAGCAATTGGTTGGAGCCCAAAGTGCTCGGGCGAGGTCTCGGCCTGTCGCCCTTCGTCATCATCATCTCGATGTTTTTCTGGGGGTGGGTGCTTGGGCCGGTCGGGATGCTGCTCTCAGTCCCGCTGACCATGGCGATAAAGATCGGCCTTGAGGCCGGTCCTGAAACCCGGTGGATCGCCGTGCTCATGGGATCGCCTGTTCTGGGTACTGACAAAGCGGGGGCCGCGAAGGCGGGATCATCACCCGCCTCGGTCAAGGAACAGACGTGTTCCGACCGGGAAGTTCCGGATACGACTTCCTGAGGAGAGGTGCTCGGATCCTACAAGGGGCGTGCCTTGCCTGCCACGGGGTCATTCCTTGCATTCCTGCATGCCAATGCGGGAATCAAGGTTTGACCCCTTCGAAGCCCTCCTGGATACCCCTTAACATTGCCATTCAGGTTTGACCCCTTCGAATAGCATTTCTCTCAGTGCCATTCAGGTTTGACCCCTGGTTTGCAAGGAGGAAAATCAAGTCCGCCCGACCGAAAACTGAAAATATTACCTTTGACGTTTGACCCCTTTTGGGGCGCTACTGATTCCGAAAATAGCGCAGCGTTTTAGGAACCCACATGAAGCGACTGTTTATGTGACGGTCAACCCAATGTTTCTTCAAGGTTCAATGTTGATGGATGAAACATTTCCCGAAAATCTGCCCGGTGCTTCACAAGTCCCTGTTCGTGGGTGTAGCGCATTACATGCTCAAGTTCTTTTTCATTAGCCTTGATGCCGTAACGCCAATAGTCATCACCCATTAACTTCACG
>QNAI01000058.1 GCA_003641745.1 Verrucomicrobiota bacterium
CGGAACAACCGACACGATGGCCGCGTCGACGGTGGTGACGGTCAGGTCGACCTTGTTGTCCACCACGAAGCTCGCGGTGTTACTGGTGACCTGGGCCTGCTGCGTTCCGCCGACGAAGTAGTCGAGGGTCGCGGTGTTGTCGATCGACGTGCCCGAGGGCGTCTGGGCCAGGGCGACGGTGGACAGACCGAACACCAGGGCGCCGGCCATCAGGACCACGAACAGATTTTTCTTGCTACGGTTAGACATTTTCAGCCTCCTTGCCAAAATGGCTTTGGTTTACTGCAACTGTGCCCGGAAGGACACGCTTCCTTCGGCGCCCGGTTCCAGGGAATCCTGGAAGACCCAGCGCACGTGGGTGAAATCGGACGCCTTGGCAGGACGTGGCTGGCCCTTGGCATCCTCGACGGTAAGGTTCCGAGGTGAGTCGTAGTTCGACCCGCCGTCAGCGGACATGCTGACGGAAGCCGAGTTGGGACTGTCCTCCACCTTGGTGAAGACCATGTGGTCGGGAATGGGATTGGTGATCACAACGTCGGACGCGGGTTCCGTCCCGCTGTTGACGAAGTGGACCGTGTAGATGACCTCGTCCCCGGGCACGACCTTGCCGGCCGGCACGCGGGTGGTCACTTCCTGTCCCATCTCGTTGGTCGTGATGATTTCCGTCGTCGCCTCGGTGTTAAGCTCAACGGCCGCTGACGCGACGCCGGCAAACAACAGGACCAGGACGGTTGCGATGATCATTCTGTTCATGACTTCTCCTCCTCTTTGGTTCAATCGATCGTGACAGTGAAAGTGATCGTTTTACCGGGACCGCCGACGGCCACGTCACCGAGAGAAACGGTGATCGCGCCTGGTGTAGTGCCCCCCATGTCGCCCTGATCGCCGTCCACGGCGTCGGTGACTGGGGTTCCGTCAAGCATCAGGGTGCCCGGGTTGTAGGATGTGTTCAGTGGAATGGCGTCGCTGACAACGACGCCGTTGGTCGAGCCCGTGCCTGTGGCGATCACGGACAGTTGGTAGGTTATGGTCGCGCCGGCCACCGGCTGCGATCCCCCGAAGGGATCGACAACCACGGCGGATTTGAGAATGGCCACCTGCGCGGACAGGGCCACGATGCGATAGGAGCCCTGGCCATCGCCCTGGCCCCCGTTTGTCCCCACCACCGCGTCGAGCCCGTTTTCACCCGCGCCGGTGAAAACCGTACCGGGCGCGCCGACCCCCGTGTTGGAGGCGGCGCTCAGCATGCTGGCGCCCAGCTGGTTTACGGTGGCGTTGGATGGAATGTCGTTCAGCAGGAACAGCAGGGTGAATGCATCGGCGGCCAACACCGGATCGTTGCCGCCGGGAATGTAGAGTTCGTCGAGACCAGGATCGAACCGGCCGTTGCCGTTGGTATCGAGGTGGATGTTCCCCAGAACCGGATCGAAGTCGTCGCCACCCAGGGTACTCTGCCCCGCAAGATTGTAGCCATCGCTGCCGTTGCCGGTATTGGTCAGCCGGAAGGCCAACGCCTGGGCAACGGTTCCGGGCTGGACCTCCACCGGCGCGGCGTCCTGCCACACCAGACTGAGATCGAGCACCTCGGCCACCGAAGTGGTCACGGTGTTGCTCAGCTCGGTGTAACCCGTGCCGGTGATGGTGTAGTTGATGGTCGCCTGGCTGGTGATGTCGGTGCCGGCCGGCGTGCCGTCCGCCAAAGCGCACGTCACGATAAGCAGGCTGAACGCCGCCACCAGAAACAGGCGAGATACCAATCTCACGAAATCGGATCCTTCCTTGAACAGCGCGCCGGTCCGTCGGCGCGTAACCTATTAGTAGCTCTCTGGTTTTCGGGCTTTTTGGAGGGTTGCTTTAGGGGGTTGTGTCCCCCGGGGGGATTTTGGAACTACAATGTTGTCAATTATTTAACCGATAATACTGTTTTTTGCAGTTTGGCCTTTGTTGGGGGTCTCATTCGTTTTCTAGATTTTGCGGATCGGAATCAGGCCAGGTCCAGCTCCATGATGGGAAGCATCATGGAAAACACGATAAATCCCACGACTAGTCCCAGGAAAACGATCATCATGGGCTCCAAAACGGTCGTGATCACCTTCATCCGTTCCCGTAGTTCCCGCTCGTAGACGCGGCAGGCCTTCTCGAGGGACTGGGACAACTCGCCCATTTCCTCACCCACCTGGACCATCATCACCAATACGCTGTCGCCCATCCTGCTCTCGCTCAGAACGGTGCTCAGGCTTGCCCCCTCGCCCACGCGCTGTCCGAAGCCGCCGAGCTCCTCAACGATGGCCGCGTTGCCTGAGCACCTGGAGGCGAACCAGAGTCCCCGCATCAGGGGAACGCCTCCGCTCACCAGACTCGCCAGGGTGTGGGCGAACCTGACAATCTCACGGTTCAAAATAATCTGGCCGACCACGGGAATTTTCAGGACCACCAGCGACACCAGCCGCTGGAAGCGGGGTGATCGCGCGTGGAGAACCGTCACTCCCAGCAGGAACAGCAGTCCCCCGATCAAAATGAAAACCCCGAAGGATTGAAAGAAGGCGGAGGTATCGATGAGGAACCGCGTGGGACCGGGAAGATCCTGGCCGAGGTCGCTGTACAGGACGCTAAGTTTGGGCAGCAGGAACGTGAACATCACCACCAGGGTAGCGGCACTGACCAGCAGCACGAGGGTCGGATACAACAAAGCGGCCCGCAAGGTCCGCTCCAGGTCGTCCTCCTTCTCGTACAGTTCGGCCAGGCCCTGCAGGATGGTGATCAATCCCCCACCGGTCTCTCCTGCCTCGATAGCGCCGATCAATGAACGCGGGAACAGGATCCCGTAACCCGACAGCGCGTGCGACAACGACTCCCCGCTCTTGACGCGGAAGGACACCGACCGCAGAACATCTTTCAGGGCGCGTTCCCTGGTCTGGGTGTGGAGCTGCTCCATCGCTTTCTGCATGGGCAGTCCGGCATCCAAAAGATCGCCCAACCTGCGCGTGAACATGGCCAGGGCCTGGCTGTTCAACGGCCGGTGCCGGACACGTTGCCATAGCCCTTTCAGAACCCCGATCCGGTTGAGCACGCCGCCATCGGAAAAAACCTCGGTCACTTCGACGGGGAACAACCCCTTGGTGACCAGGGCGCGCGAAACTCCAGACGCGGACTCGCCTTCCATGATCCCTTCGACCCGGTTACCCGGACCGCTCTTGGCGATGTAGCGAAAAGCTTTCATGCCTACTAAACCCCGTCCTGACCCGCGGTCACCCGCAACACTTCGCTCACGGACGTTTCCCCCCGCGCGGCCAGGGCCAGACCGCGTTCCCGCAATGTTCCGGTGCCGACGGCCTTCAACTCCTTGCGCAACTCCGAAGCGGGCGCGCGGGACAGGATCTGTTCCTGCACCTTTGCCGTAACCGGCAGGATCTCGAAGATCGCCGTACGGCCGCTGAACCCGGTCTGGTGGCACTTGTCGCACCCGGCTCCCGTCATGAAGACGATATCCCCGTCCAGACGGCCCGCAATTTCCTGGTCCGCCATCTCGGCCGCCAGTTCCTTCACATATGACTGGGTATCTTTTTCCGCGCAGGCCGGGCAGATTTTCCGCACCAACCGCTGGGCCAGGATACATCGCACCGACGAGGCCAGCAGGTAGGGCTCGATTCCCATGTTCAACAGACGGGCCGGCGTGCTGGGGGCGTCGTTGGTGTGCACGGTGCTGAATACCAGGTGCCCGGTCAAAGCCACGCGGATCACCGTCTCGGCGGTTTCCTGGTCACGGATCTCACCGACCATCATCACGTCGGGATCATGACGCAGCATCGACCGCAGGCCGCGAGCGAAGGTCAATCCGATGCGGGGATGGACCTGCAGCTGGGTCAGGCCGTCGAGGTGGTATTCGATGGGATCCTCGATGGTGATGATCTTGCGACTGGTCTCGTTCATAATGTTGAGGAACGAATAAAGCGACGTGGTCTTGCCGCTGCCGGTGGGCCCGGTCACCAGCATTACGCCGTAGGGAGACTCCAGTGTCTTGCGGATGAAAGCCTGCTCGTTTTCCCACATGCCCAACCCTGACAACCCTGTCAGGATGGACGAGTTGGTCAGCACCCGGATGTCAATTGTCTCGCCGAACTGGGTCGGCAGGACCGACACCCGGTACTCGTTCTGCACCCCGCCCACGGTGGCCTTGATGCGCCCGTCCTGGGGCAGCCGCCGCTCCGCGATGTCCAGGTTGGCCATCACCTTGATTCGTGACACGACGACCGGATGGTAACGCACCAATCCTTCGGGCACCGCGATTTCCAGCAGCATCCCGTCGATGCGAAACCGAACCCGGACCCGGTATTCGAGGGGCTCCAGATGGATGTCGGTGGCCCCTTCCTGCTGGGCCCGCAGCAGAAGTTCGTTCACCACCGATACGATCGAAGCGTCGTCCGCGGTGTCGTCGACCAACTCGCGCTGGACGTACCCCGAGCGCGCCTGGTCTTCCTCCTTGTCCAGGTCCACGCCATGGCCGTTGGCGTTCAGGCTGTCGATGGCGTCGGCGCCCACTCCGTAGGTCTTCTGCAACAGGTCGAAAAGCTGTGTCTCGGAATAGGGTTCGCCGGTGACTTCGAGGCCCAGAAGGAGGGCCAGTTCGCCCAAAACGTTTCCGTCGCCATCCTGCCGGTGAGCCACGTGCAACACTCCGTTTTCCAGGTTCAGGGGCACCACGAAAAACTTCCTGGCGTACCTGGCCGGTATAACGGCCGACGCGTTTGCAAAAGGTTGAACGGTCATGTCAAAATTCGTACTTCTGTTCGTGGGCCTCGCGACCGGTCATGATCCGCGGGGTCAGCAGGATGACGAGTTCCCCCTGCATATCCTTTTCCACGATGTGGGAAAACAGGTACTTGATGATGGGGATGCTCGACAGAATGGGAACCCCCTCCCGCATCGTCCTTGTTTCATCCTTGATCAGGCCTCCCAGGATCACGGTGTTGCCGTTTTGAATCAACAGGGACGAATCGACAGTGGAGGCATCGACGATGGGAATACCGTCCGATTCCCCGACCACCGCACTCACCTCGGGCCGGACCTTCATGGCGATCATGTCATCGCCCTGAATGTTGACTTCGACTTCCAGTTTCACGCCCACATCGATGATGACCACCGTCTCGAACTGGTTGATGGTTCCCGCCGCCGTTTCCCGGGTGTCGATGGTCTTGTAGGGAACCTGGCTGCCCACATGGATCAGACCCGAGCCGCCGTCCACCACCATCAGGCGGGGGCTGGACAGCAATTTGGTATCGCCGTAGGTCTCAAGCGCTTCGACCACGATCTGGTAGTTCTTCGAAGCGAGGTCTCCGAAGTCACCCCGAAATCCCGGGGACGTGGTCGCCAGGGCGGGGAAGGTACCGGTCAGGTTCATCTGGTCCTGCAGAACGGCCCAGTCGATTCCCGTGGCGACTTCCTTCGAAGTCGCCACCTGGATGATCTTGGCCTCGATCAGGACCTGGCGCAGGGGCACATCGAACTCGGCGGCCAGATGGGTAATGATATCGACCACCTGTGGGTAATCAACGACAACGATCTTGCGGGACCGGCTGTCCGAATAGATCTGGCCCACATCCGGGGTCAAATGGAGCCGCAAGGCATTCGCCAGGGTGTCGGCTTGGGCGTAACCGACTGTCAGGACGGTCGACGTGATCCCACCGCCGACATCCAGCATTCCCAGGATATCGCCGACCTGGTCCAGCTCGAATTCACTCGAATTGATCACCAGACGCTGGTTGATGGGATCCTCGATAATAGTGGCCTGTTCCGACAGCATTTTGCCGAGCAGCCCGGCCGCCATCTCGGCGGGCATGCTTTGCAACTGGTAGGCCCGCGTGAGGGTCGGCTTGTCGATGGCGGCAAGCACCTGGGCCACTTCCTTCATGAGCTTCGGGCTGGTCTTGACCCTGATCATGTTCCCGGCCAGGTCGGGCGTGATGACGGCCTTGTCCCCCAGGAGGCTCTTCAGGGTGGGCATGATCTCCTTCACCTTGGCCTGTTTCAGGGTGAAGGTCCGGGTCACGAGGTTGTCCACGAATTTCTGGCCGTAGATACTCTCGTAGTTTTCCTTGCTCATGACCCAGATGACGCCGTTCTCCTCGATATAGGCGGCGTCGATGATCCCGACGACAACATCCAGGAGATCCCGGGGAGCCATTTCGTCGACGAAGAGGGTGACCTGTCCCTTGACCCCTCCCCCGATGGCCAGGTTGAAATCACCCGACTCGGCGATCAGCTTCAACACCTCCTGCACCGAAACGTTTTTGACGTTCAGCTGCATCATGCCCGACCCGGCATCCGGTTGGGCCGCTGGAGAAGTCGTGAGCACCAGCAGGGCGCACGCGGCTACAGCGATAGTTCGAACAATTCTTCCCGCCATTTCAGGATCACACTCTTTTCCCGGATTTCCATCACCTCGAACTCGCCCAGATCGTCACCGACCGAAACGGTGGCCGTCTTCTTGGTGCGCTTATAGAAAACTATCGCGCGGGGACTTTCTCCCCCCAGCACACCCTGCAGTTCGAGAAGCCTCAGCAGCTCAACCGGATTGGTTTTCGGTTGCTTCTTCTTGTTGTTCTTCTTGGGCTTCAGGACCTTGAAAAGGTCGTTTCGCAACCGCTCCCTCGGGTTGGCCCCCGCGGCAACTTTCGTATCCCCGCCGGTTCCGCTCTCCGCTCCCTCGAGTACCAGACCCTGCTTGCTGAATCCCTCGCCGGGATCCGAAACAACCAGGTCGAATATCCCACCCAGGCCCCAGACCAGGACCAGGACCGAAAGCCCCATGGTCAGGACGCGTCCCTTGGTCCAGTCCGTGGCCGGGTTCTTCGAAATGAACGCCCGTCCCAGCGCCGTCAGCGCCTCCTTCGACAGAGGACGCCCCCGGCCGAACTGGATGACTGATTCATTTCCCCGTTTACGATTCAAAACATTCCACCCTGATCGATATACGACAAACGACGCCCCCACCTTCACCGGACCGGGGCGCAAGAGAGAGACTTCCCACCTCACTGGGCATCTCGTTCAGTATCTTTTCCACGTACCCGACCACCGATTCGAATGGCCCCTCGAAGTCCAGGGCCACAAACATGACCTGCTTCCCTTCGTGATGTCCCAGACGCGGCACGATGCTTTTTACATGGACCATTTTGGCGGCCAGCTCGGACAACTCCCTCAGGATTTCGGTCTCGGTCAGGATCGAATCCTCGACCGCGGCCATCGGTGACTCGAGCTCCGCGTACTGGGCGTGTATCAACTCTTCCCGGGACAGCAGCCGCTGGTGGTGAAGGATCTGCTCTTCGGCGCCGGCTACGGCTGCCTTCAGTTCCCTGGCCCGTTCGAGATAAACCCTGTTGAACAGGAAATCCCCGCCAAACACGACTACCAACACCAGAAGACAAAGCAGAATCACCCGTTCCCGAAGGCTCAACGACCTCAAACCCGGTTGGAAATTTATCTGTGGTCTTTTCATTTCAGCCGGCCTTCGACTACGAATTGCACCTGGTTGACTCCGTCCCGCTTTTCGGAACGCAGCTGCATCACCCTCAATCCCTGCCAGAGCGAATCGGTTTCCAGCTTTTCTGTCATTTCCAAAACTTTGACGCTGGACGGAGCAACACCACGCAGCGTTACTCCCCTTTCCTGCACATAGTTCATATGCGCCAGCTGGATGGGGGCCTTCACGTGACTGCGCAGGCTGGCCAGAACCTGCAGGATTTCCGTGCTGCCCGCCCGCTGCCTGTTGTTTTCCCGAATGGCTTTGTATTCCTTTTCCAGGTCCTCCACCCGGACTGCTTCTTCGGTGACCTGCTGTTCCAGCGCGGCGAGATACCGCCGCGTCTGACCATCTTCGTACACCGTAAATATCAGCCAGAGCATGGCCGCCAACGCTCCCAGGCGACCCAGTTTGGCCAACGTCCCCAATGCCATTCGCCGGCGGGTGCGATGCTGCATTTCCAGAGGCATCATCAACCGCTCATGTCCCAGCCCGGCGGCGGCCACCGAAGCGGCGAAGAATAATTTTTCCGGTTCGGGATTTTCGTCCGACTCGAGGGCATCGGGCCAGACCTCGGGTTTCGGCAGGGGGAATCCCAGGAGATCCTCGAATTCCCGGCGGGGCTCGGCAAAACCGGATCCGTCCCATTCCAGTGACTCCAGGGTCTGGAATTTCGATAGTGGAAATAGCTGATCGAACAGCAACTGTCCGGAGCTTTCCACGACAAGGTGGAATGCCTCATCGGTCCGGATGATGATGCTTCGCGCTTCCGGTACTTCAGCCGGGTCCTGGCGTCCGGTTACCTGCCCGATGGCGTGAGCCCAAATCCAGCCTTCCGGGATCAGGCCCACGATGTTCAGATCCGCTTCGGCCAGGGGCGCCAGGAATTCCTCCAGGCGATCATTCCTGGCCACATGCACCGCGACCAGGGTGAAGCCTTCTTCGGGGGTCGGCAGGGGCGACCACACCCACGAGAAATTCTCGATGCCCATGGGCAATTCACCGGCCAGAAGGTGGGGCAGCATGGCCTCGATCTCAGCAGTGGATTCGGCCGGCACCCGGAAGTGTCGGACCATTGTCCGGTTCCTGGGCAGGCAAACGCAAACGGGTTCCTTGCCGGGGATTTCCAGTTTGGCGAGTTTCAGCGAAGCCTCGCCCCCGGATAGATGGGTTGCCCCGTCCACGTGGAAAAAGTTGCCGTCCAGCCGGCCGCGAGCCAAAGTGATTCCCGATTTGGAAAGTATGACGCTCGTCATGCGCTGCATTGGGGACCAGGGGAAAACAAAAGGAGACCAGCGGCCAACCCGGTGCAACAGACCGGTCCTCTTGTTCCTCACAGGTTTCCCTGTTTCGGAAGGGCAATATATTTTCAGTTCTCTACCGAGACGCATGAAATGCCCCTAGTTAAGCCAGGTTTCGGTCCATTCCAGAATTTGCGGTGCTCCGTATTGTTGTTTTTCGAGAACGACCCTGATTTCGCAGATGCCCTTGTATCCCTCGCCCCATCCCCGGGAGACCAGATGAAAGAAGCGGGGTTCCACCGTCAGCCTTTTGCCCCCGAGCAGGAAAGCCAGCACCGCTGCCTCCTCACTGTTCAGGGCGCTGGACCTGATCCCTTCGTCGTCGTTGCCCAGGCTTTGGAACAACCTGTCATCGGAAGTGCCCGGGATCTGGTCCTCACCCGAACGCCAGCCCAGAAGCTTGTACACCGCCCTGGGGGGCAGCCCCACAGCCACCAGGACTTCTTCCGAAGCGGTATTGATGTTCACCGCGTTCCCGTACCGGGACAGGAATCGGTTGGCGCTTTCACAGCTTGCTTCATCCAGATCGGCCAACAGTTCGAATGGCGGCAAACGGTTGGTACCCGCTGCTTCCTTGGCGTCCAGGAGAACCGCCCTTCCGTAGGACGTCATCCCCGGCAAGGTGGCCAGGGCCGTCGAATCCACCAGGGCCATCGGCAACTTGCCGGCCTCGTCACCGATACCGGGCAGCCAGTGTTCCTGGTTATCGATCGCGACAGCTTCGCCCACCGCGAAGCGTCCCTGCCCGCAAGTCAGCGGGAAGGCGAACAGGTTTTCCGGGCCAGAGTATCCCAGGGTTGCGCACTCGATCCGCGGAGTGTCCCCCAGGGTAACCCTGGCCAGTTCCACTCCCGATGTGGCCCAGGCCCTCAACTGGTGTTGCTCGACCTCAAGTTGGATCAACCGGGATTCCGCGATCACATCGCGGGAATAGTTCACGCCAAAAACCGCCAGCAATACCAGGATCCAGGACACAACTACGACAGTCATGGCCGCCCCCCTTCCAACTGATCTTCTTCCACGGGGATGGGAATCTTTGCCACCACCGGCAACCAGAGTCCCACTTCCATGCCCGAACCGTCATCGGGCAGGAGCGCCAGGCTGGTCAACGGATCCTGCCAGGGAACGGAAGTTGTATTTTTCTGCGGGGATAGGCGGACCAGGATCTGGGACCGCGTGTCCTCGATGGTGTCCCCTTCCGGATCCTCGGCGATACCGAAGGCAAACCCCTGAACGTGCGGAAATGCCAGCCAACTGCCGCTCAACTCATTGAGTGTGGCCTGATCTCCGAACCGTGAACCGTCGTCTTCGCGGATCAGGTAGTTGACCGTAACGTCCATCCCCTGGAAAACCCTGGCCCACTTCATGAACTCATGATGCACCAGCGACGAATCGGTGACATCGATTGCCAACGGAGTGGCCACCCTCACAAACACGCTGTCCTGGATGGCGGAACCCGACCACTGGTATGTCACCAGCTGCGGCGCCCCCACCTTCTCGGCTCCCTTTTCGATCTCCTTCTGCTGTCGCCACAGGACGATGGAATCGGCCGACACCAGCGGAGCAGGGCCCGACGGGACCAGGTTGGCCAGGTCGTTTTTCAGGGCGCCGATGACAAGTCGGGCGTCCCGATCGAAGGCCATACGGTCACGCGTGATTTTACGCAGATTCATTCCCGCGGAGAACAGGGTAAAGACGGTCGTCATGGTCACTGCCAGCACCGAAAGGGCGACGAGAACTTCGACAAGGGTGAATCCCCCGCTTCCCGGTCCGGCACCACTTGATCCGGTTTTGAACCGCGGCCTCATTGTGTCCCCCCGCTATGGGAGGATAAATGCACCAGCTGGGTGGCATTGATGCTGCGGGTTCCCTTGTTGGTCTGCCAGCTGACCTCCACGGCCATCTGGAAAAGTTCGCTCGAAGCGTCCTCGGACTTCGCTTTTTTGCCGCCCTTCGTTTTCCTGCTGACCTTGGTTTTCTTTTTCTCCACCTGCGGTGCCCCAGTCCAGGGTTCGCCGGCGACTGTCCAACTGAATACTCCATCAGCACTGATGCCGCGCATTGGCTGGCCGTTGTACGGAACCAGGATCGACTCCGCCAATTTCTCCTGCAGGATCAATCCCGCCCGGTAGCGAAGGGTCGAATCCTTCTGTAGGTCCAGTGCCGAAAGAACGGATGTCAGCACAGCCATGATGCCCACCGAAAACACCACCATGGAGACCAGCACCTCGATCAGGACGAAGCCGCTTCGCGAGGATTGGTCTTGTTTTTTTACGGGATGAAATGCCATTGGAAACCTGGTCATTGCTGCACGTACAATTCGCCGGTGGATGAATCGATGAGGAAGTGGCGTTTTAGCTCGCCGTCCTGGTCGTGGAGCATGATTTCTCCGCCGGTCGATGATCCGTTGGCGAAAAACAGGATCCCGGCCTCGGGAGACTCGAGCAGAAGGTGGCCCGAAACTTCGGTGCTGCGCACGACGGGAGCTTCCCAGATTCCATTCCAGCCCCGGTCCTCCGAGGCCAGGCCGGCGGAATCACCCGCATACCATGACTGGACAGGCAGCCGCCGCTCCTCCAGGTGGTTCCGGGTGTCGGGCGTAATCGTCAGGGCTACCGTGGTTCGGTTGGAAATGGCGTCGACACGTGCCGAGCGGATGGTATTGGCCACCGCCTTGGCCTCCTCGGTGGCGAAGTAGGCCTGCTTCACCGCACCGACGTTCGGCAGGGTCAACCCCAGCATCAGGCCCATCAACCCGATGGCCAGAAGAAGTTCGAGAAGGGTGAACCCCTCAGAATTCCTGCACGTTGCTGAAGTCATCATCTCCCCCTGCAATGCCGTCGGGGCCATGGGATGTGAGCTCGTAATCGAATCCGGGTTTCGTGCTCGGGCTTTGATACTGGTACTCATTGCCCCAGGGATCTTTCAGGGACCGGCCCCTCAGGTAGGGACCATTCCAGTTGGACGGAATCGGAGGCACACCCGGTTTTTCCAGCAGGGCCCTCAGACCCTGGGTCGAGGTCGGAAAAGTTCCGTTGTCCAGTTCGTAGAGTTCAAGGGCCGCGGCCAGGTTGCCCGAGATATCCGCTTGGACGGCAGCCAGTTTTGCCTGCTCCGCGCGACGGGCATAACGGGGTATCACCAGGCCGGCCAGGACCCCGATAATTGTGATGACTAACAGGAGTTCGATGAGCGTGAAACCGCGGCGGGACCACGAAGACCCGGGATTTTTCCGATTCAGAAAAAAGCTCATTGCCACAATCGCCAACCCCCTTGAATAGCAACCCTTTAAGTAGGTTATCTATTAATTGTCCGATTCTTTTTGGGCGATCGAATTTATGTAACAAGGTTAACATATTTTCCCGAAATTTTCAACAATTTAGAAGGTTGAAATGTCTTGGAAATCCTATATTTTGCTAGGAGTTATGTCGTTTCGAGTCCCCTTCATCAGGAAGTCCAAGGGGCATCAGACGTAAAAAAAGGAGCAGGACTGGTATTCAGCCCTGCTCCGCTCGTTTTCATCGACAAAAATGACGTCGATACTATCGATACAACTCTCTAGCGACGGCCGGCGCGGGCCTGGCCACGGACGCTCTTGGTCGGGTCATCGCTGTCACCGGAATGCTTGCTGCGCTGGCCGTAGCCCACATGGTCTATGTTGGGACCAAAAGGACTGTCGCCGTCGCTGGAGCCGGGGCCCCATCTGTGCTGCAGCATGTCGCCGGCAAAGGTACCGTCGGCGTTATCACCGAGGTTCTTGAGCAATTCACTGAGGGTCCCGCCATCCATGGGACCATGGGGTCCGCCTTCGCCAGTATTTTCATCACCGCGACGGTGGGTATCGCCCAACTCGTGGTTGTCGCCGTCGCCGGTTCCGTAATTCCTTTGCTGGGTCTGGTCGCCATCACATTCGCCGTCCAGGACCTTATCGCCATTGCTCGCGGGACCCTTGGCGCCACCGACACCAGAATACTCATCACCGTGGCGGCGGTTTTCACCCAACTCGTGGTTGTCTCCATCGCCATCACCGTAATTCAGTTCCTGGGTCTGGTCGCCATCCTTGTCGCCGGACAGGGTCTTGTCGCCCTGGTGACCGGTTTCACCATTGGGACCGATGGAATCAGCATACGGTTCCCCAGGCTTCCCTTCCTCGCGGTCGATATAATTCTGGTTTGCGTCGCCGATTTCAGGATTCTGGGCATTATCGCTGCCGATCTGCCTGGTCTGGTCCTTCACCGGATCGCCGTCCAAAGACTTGTCGCCTTCCACGCCATCACGGTTTTCCCTGGTCTGCTCCATCGTCTGGGTCTGGACCATTTCCCCGGCCTGATTCTGGACCATCTCCCCATTCTGGATCTGCTCCGCAAGCTGCAGTTTAGTCTGGGTCTGGGTCTTGATCTGTTCCTGAGTCTTGGTCTCAGTTTTCACAGGGTCACCCTCGGCCTGGGCGTAAGCGCCGACAGCCACCATGCTGATCAGCAATACCGAAAGTGTAATATACCTCTTCATCACTTTGTCCTCCTTGGGATGCCATCACGGCATCATGAATGCCCCTCCCTGACCCCCTGTTCGCATATAATGTTCCAATGCTTCACAAAAAAATGCGGGATTCCACAAACCGTTGGGAATCAGAATGATGGCAGACTTCGAAAAACAGGTGAATTGTACTCCCCCAAAGAACAATCGCAGATTTCTGCGAATAGTCTTCCCCGGAAAACGCAGAATTCTGCGAATGGCTGACCCGAATGGGAAAAAAGCGGCCCGTGGGAGTTCCCACGGGCCGCCGGTCGAGAATTTCTTCCGGACGCCGGTCAAACCGGCGCCGGATATTTCCAAACCAGGTTAGTCGCTGGCACCTCCGGAATCGCTGGTGAAGTCGTCCGATGAGGTGTCATCCTCAGGAGCGGCCACCGTTTCCGTAGCAGTAGTAACGTTGTTCGCGGGGAAGTCAGCGGGCATGATCCTGCGGAACACGATATCGCTGCCTTCTTCGCCTTCGTCCAACCAGCTGCCGTAGAACCGCGAGCCGTCGGGAGTCATGCGAAGCTGCACTTCGCCCTGCTCCTGGTCGCCCTTGGCCATCCAGGGAGTACGGAAAACCGAATCACCGGCGTAATCACCTTGGCTGTCCGGGTTCACGATCCATTCCTCTACGTAATAGGTCTCACCCTTGTCCCGGGTAAAGCTCCAGTAGAGGTCTGCAGGAGTGGCATCATCCTGCTCCTTGGTGATCGGATCAATCCTCGGGTTGGTGGAAGTACCCCAGGCCACGTAGAACACGTTCTGGTTCTGCTTGTCCTCGGGAATCCCGGACCAAACGCCGTTGATCTTGATCGTACCGGGAACGGCCACGATCCGCGGTTCGATTACCGATTCCTTGTGGTTCGGCATTTGCGTCAGGTTGCGCATCCTCTCGAACTCGCCAGCACCGAAGGTGAAGAACTCCTCCACCTTTGTACCGGCGCCTTCGGTACCGCTAGGATAGGTCCAAGTGATGGAATGTTCCGTACCAAGGCCACCTTGACCGGCGGGCTTGGTTGTCCAGGTAGCGCCACCGTCGAAAGACCGGCGAATGTAGAAGTCGTACTTGTCGTTCCCGCGACGGGCCGCTGCCCAGTTGGCGGTATACGAGAAGCCGAGCGCGACAAAATTGCCTCGGATCGCACCGCGATGGGCGCGGGCGTCATCGTAGGGATATTTGTCGGACAGATCTTCCATGTTCCCGATTCCCTGAGTCCATTCAACGACCTTGACCGCACCATAGCCGTCTTCATATTCGGGATCGCCCGAGCTCTCGGTCGTCACCGTGGGCGTGACCGAACTCATGTTCACCGGACCACTGGCCCAGTAATCCTGTCCGCTTTCCAGATCGGTCGCACGGTCACCAACGATGTTTTCGAAGCGGTAGGGATTGTTCACCGCCGGATCATCCGTGGTGGGAACCACCCAACGCCGCATCAGGATATCCGAAGGACGACCGGCGCCTTCCACACCCTGCTTGTAAACCATCAGCATGATGGTCCCGGAGGTCTTGACCGCGCCAGGCCCCTGCATCATGAACCGACCACGGCGGGCGTTTTCGTAAGCCAGCTGCGGAAGACCCTGCCAATCCAGAATATTATCACCTTCCTCGGTGTGAATGTAGGTAGGGGTGATATGCCCGGATCCATCCAACACCGGCATGATGATGGGATTACCGTAATCATCCACTCCCTCGGTGTATTCGCACTCCGGCTGGTTGATGATGTCGCCGGCGGCAACCAGGTCGGGGTTCTTGAAGTCGAAGCTGTGGAAGATGATGTTCTTGCCCGCTTCGGGCAGATAATCATCGCGGTGGGTTTCCGATTCCCCGGTGTTGTCCGGAGGACCGGCCCCTGCGCCCTTCGTCTCCTCGTAGGTGATGATGGCCCAGGCACTCTTCTTGCCGGCCGCATTGGTATACGGTTGCAGGAAGAGATTACCCCGGGCAGCCCCGGTGTCCCCGTCCATCAATCTGCCGTCAGTGGTGATGGCTACGGATGTTTCATTACCGCCAAAATTGGTGAAGGTATGGTATTCACCACTCAACAGCCCGTCGAGCGCCAGACCGTAACCATGGGTTCCGTCATTGACGGAGTCCTCGTCGTTGATGTACGGGTATCCATCATAGGGATAGTACGCCTCGACGGTCGTATCCCAGACACCGCCATTGGCTTCGCACTCGGCACACTTACCGGCTTCATCAAGTCCCGGAGTCACCGCAACGAGGCGGTCACGGGGCACGATGTGGCTATAGTGGCAACTCACGCAGTCGCCATTCGTCAAACCGCCAAGATAATCATTCGTCGTTGCATCCACTACGACCAGAGGCACGGGCGATCCCTGTTGGGGGGTCACCTCGTTGGTGTAACCCTCAACCCAGGGCGCATGGCAGTTCGTGCAGTTCATGGTCGAGAAGTGGTCTTCAGGCAGAGCCCGCAGATTCGTGTAATCGTACGAATAGGCATCGGGAGCATCCGCTTCCACGATGGTCTTTCCGCCCTCGTACTTGACGCACCGCGTCAGGTTGTCCTGGGTATAGACCACGGCATCGGCCGTGGTGGTTTCATCCACACCCATGTTCTTCTGGTTCAACACGTCATTGTCCGTAATACGAACCGGCAGGGACATGGGCACCAGCGACTTGGGCCGTTCGATGTGGTCCAACTCGTGATCGGGATCACCGCCGGCCACAAAATTCACATCGACCTTGGAGTGATCACCCCAGGGAAGATAACTGTACCAGATGTCCGTCTTGTGACTGGTGGTGGCGCCACCCCAACCCGGGCCGGGCCCCACGGCCTTGCCGGGCCGCACGCCGTTGGCATCTTCCTGCCAGACCAGACCGAAGCCAGCGCCCGGAGCGGCGCCGCAGAAGATCTGGTTGACATCACGCCGGCCACTTGTCAGGCGTTCGGGCTTGAACCAGATGATGTCGCCGACAAATGTGCCCAAACCATTGTTCACGTCGGTCTGTGTGGCGATAACGCCGCGACAGACCCACAAGGCGGCGAAGGGAACCTCTCCCACTTCGGGGAAGCCGTCTTCGACGTAGTCATGGGAACGCTGGGGTCCACTGACGCCCCAGATGTCCTCGACGTAGTAGGGATCGTCGAAGGTGTACTCGTCATCCAGTTTGATTGCGTAGCGAGGCTTGCCGCCCCGGCAGTACGTACCGCGCCATGCGACCAGGATCTTGTTGCCCTTGATCTGGAAGACCGGCTTCTTCACGTGACCGAAGGACTCCTCGCCGTTGGCCAACTCGAAGGAAGAACGGTCACCCGCACGGGACAGATTCTTGCGTTTCCACGTATTGCCATCATCGCGGGAGACCGCGGCCCAGGTATCGTGGCCACCGGTCACCGGGTCGGCATCCGTATAGGTAACGACGATCGGCTTGGCCTCGGTGGCAACCCGGATCAGGTTGCCGTCATCGTCGAAGTACGGGATCCCATCATGGATGGCACCACTGGCGTCCGTATACGTGGCCGCCTCACCATTGGCGCGCAGGGCCGGGAACCACGTGGAGGAGATGTTCATTTTCGCCTTCGTGCTGGCCTCCACCGGCGTCTTCGAAATGTTCTTGCGGAACATGGCATTGTTCAGCGTCTCATCCAGGTGCCCTTTGGCATCCTCCGCCGACTGGCTTACCAGCAGGACCGGGGGATCCAGCAAAGCAGCGTTGTCAATGGTACCCTGGATGATGTTCTCGACCTGAGCGTCATCGCTGAAATCGATGCTGGTCAGCCCCATGGAACCCATTGCCGACTCAAAGGCCGTAACCGTTCCATCGGTAATGACGATCCCGCCCTGCGGATCACCGTCCGCGTCCAGGCTCTGGATCAACCGGGCCATGTTGATGACCCGCGTATCCTCGGTGTCAGCCATCGGGAAGATATCCAGCGGGGAGATCTTGTGATCGGCCACCGTGGAACCCAGGACCACCGAACCGATGGCGATCTCGATTTCTTCGCCGGGGAAGTAGTCGAATCTTGCATTGATATCGGTCTTGTCCGAGTAGGTCGGGGTATCCACATTGAGACCCGCCACAGGCGAATCGATGAAGTGCCCGGTCCGGGGGTGCGCCATTTCGTAGCTGAACCACCAGCCCCAGCGGCCACCGTCGAAGGCCACGATCTCTTCGATTTCTTCGACTTCCCAGGACTTCTGGGCGCTCTGGTGCTCGTTCTTGGCGACCTTGCCCTTGGAGGTTTTCTTAACCTTTGTTACGTCAACTTCGACGATCTCGCCTGTATCCTCGTCGGCCACGATGTCCTCACCGACCACGAGGGTGGTATCCTCATCGACAGCGACGACCCAGGTGATCAGCTCAGGCACCGCCCAGGCGCCCGATTCGGCGTACACATTGCCGCTGCCATCCACCTTGACCAGTTCCAGGAAGATGGCCACGCCCTGAACGCGCAGGTCCGCCCAGGGGGAACCCCACTGGAAACCCAGATCTTCACCCAGGTCGAGAACCATGGTGCGCCGGTAGATGTGATCTTCGTCACCCACCGCGTTGTCGTAGGGAAAGGTGAACTCTTCCTTGTAGTCGAAGTGCCCGATTTTCGGGTTACCGGTATTGGTAAGTGGTGGCGAATAATCCACCCCGCCCCCCAGATCAATTTTGTAGCCCTTGATCCGCCAATCTCCCGTTGGATCGAGCTGGATGTGCAGCTTGTCGCGGGAGTTCCAAACCCCGCCCGTGCCGGCTTCGACATGGTCGCGTCCAGCCAGGATCTGCAGTCCCACGCGGCCCGGCCCATAACCCTGGCCTGCCGCAATTGCATCAGGTGCGACCCAGATGATTGCAACTGCAACCAAAAGCCACGCCATGATGATCTTGTTAAACGAGGTGTTAAACATGACATCCCCCTTTGGGTGGTTTTCAAACCACGCCACCCGGCGTGGTCTGGTGTTCCCCTCCACCTGCCGGCTCCAAACGGGCCGGCGCCCCACGTCATACAAAAATTTTGTCTGCACCGGAAAATTTCTTGCACTGCGACCGGCGCAACGTACGATGATTCGAGAGCGGGCGACTGTCCCATCATCGACTGGGATCGGAAGTCAGGAAGGTGGTCCGAAGTCGACTATTTGGTCCGTCCAAAATGTGTTTATCGACCGGGTCCTGACCGATCCGTAACCACGTTAACAAAGTTCCCTCTAGTTGTAAATGAAAATCATTATCATATTGAATTAGTAGACATTAAAATGATATATATTGATTTAGTGGACTTTCAGGTGTCTTAACTCCCCTTTTTGAATCCTAACCCTTTATGTAAAAAATCGTTCCGACCCACAAATCGCTTATGATTTGGCGGCCGAATCCAATGGGGGGGGTTTATTTCACAGACAATCCGGTGAAATTTATTTTTCTTCTTCCACCTGACTTTGCACCGACAATGTCGCCTCGGAGGTAAAAAACAATGGGCGCCCCCAGGGCCGCCCATTGATGATTGAAGCCAGTTCCCGATTACCCTGCCGCTACATCCCCGGCAGTGTCGGCTCGGCAATATACTCGGCGGGCAGCTTGCCCGTGAGCGCATTCATGAAGGCCACCATGTCGGTCACCTGCTGGTCGGTGACCGGCTTGCCAAGCTGGTGCTTGGCCATGATGCGCACGACCTCCTCCAGGGTCTCGAGCGAACCGTCGTGCATGTAGGGACCGGTCTCGGCGACGATGCGCAGGGCCGGCACCTTGAAGAAGTACATTTCGGTCTCGTTGCCGGTGATTTCGGAGCGTCCCTTGTCCTCCATCGGATAGGCTTCCACCAGGCCCATCTTCTGGTACAGGGAGCCACCCAGGTTAGGACCCATGTGGCACGTAGTGCAGCCGATGTCCATGAAGGCGTCGAGGCCACGCTTTTCCTGCACGTTCAGGGCGTTGCCGTCGCCGGCCAGCCAGCGGTCCCATTTGCCACGGGTGACCAGCTTGCGCTCGAAGGCGCCGATGGCCATGGCCACGTTGTCGAAGGTGACCGGCTCGTCCTGGCCGGGGAAGGCGGCTTCGAACAACGGACGGTACTCGGGAATGGCCCGCAATACTTCCTCGACTGCTTCGGCCGTCGGCATTCCGTGCTCCACCGGGTTGAGAATCGGCCCCTTGGCCTGAGCCTCGACGGTGGGTTCGCGGCCATCCCAGAACTGGGCCACATGGATGGCGGCATTGTAGACGGTCGGACTGTTCCGTACACCGA
>QNAI01000059.1 GCA_003641745.1 Verrucomicrobiota bacterium
ATTCCTGCATTGGCATGCACGAATGCAAGGAATGACCCCGTGGCCGTATGCAAGGAATGACCCCGTGGCCGTATGCAAGGAATGACCCCGTGGCCGTATGCAAGGAATGAACCCGTGGTTACCGAGGTCCCGTCATGGGCACGAAGCGGACCGCCATCATGGTCTCGGCTTTCCAACTGTCCCCGTCGCGCCGGAGGCGCTTCAGTAATTGCTGGGTGTCGCCGACCGGGATCACGCAGCACCCGTCATCGTCGAGTTGCTCCAAGAGCGGATCGGGCACCCGACTCGGTGCGGCCGAGACCACGATGCCGTCGAACGGCGCCGCCTCGGGCCAACCCAGCGAGCCGTCGCCGGTCCGGAAATGGACCGCCGGGTATTCGAGTGATTCGAGTAACGCCTGGGCCCGAACGGCGAGCCCCGGAATGATCTCAATCGTGAATACCTCAGCCGCAACCTCGGCGAGAATGGCTGTCTGGTAGCCGCATCCCGTGCCTATTTCGAGAACCTTCGATTCCGGAGTGAGGCCGAGGGCCTCCACCATGGCGGCCACGATGTAGGGCTGCGAAATCGTCTGCCCGGAACCGATAGGAAGGGGATAATCAGCGTAGGCCTCATTCTGGTATTGCACACTGACGAAACGGTGTCTCGGTACCTGGAGAAAGGCATCCAGAACCCGTTGATCCCCTATCCCGCGACCCCGCAGTTGCACCTCGACCATACGCTCGCGCGTCTGCTCGTCGCCCCAGCTTTTTTTTGAGAAGAGCGGCATAACCTTCGCCTGAGGAAAGGCTGGTTCATGCGAGCCTCTGACGCGAGAGGGTTTTTCGGGTATCTCGAGGTTCTGGCCCCAAATCGTATGCCTGCCAGAGTTTCCGGAACGCCGGCACCCTCCGTCGCTGAAGCTTCAGGCTTCGCGTGCTACGCCCGGACAAGATGGCGGACACACATCGGCGTTGCTACATCTGCTCATCCGTTCTCCCGCTTATCCTGAATCGGGAACGCCAGCACGGGAGGCGGCGGGTCGGGCCCTCCTTCGCATAAAGCTTCAGGCTACGCCCGGACGTGCCGGCGGGTAGACCGCCCCGCCCTACCGGTATCGATGAGCAGGCGGGGCAGAAAAAGAATCAATCCGGATGGAACCGGCCTCAATCAGGCCGAATTGGGAAAGCTGCCCAGCCATTTGACCATCGGGCTGCGGCGTTCCAGTTCGGCAATGGCTTCCCGGACTTGCGGGTCATCATGGTGACCGAGTATATCCACGAAAAAGTAATAGTCCCATGCCTTCCGTTTACTTGGGCGTGACTCGATCTTACAGAGATTGATCCCCCGCGCACTGAAAGGTTCGAGGGCGCGCTGCAAGGCGCCGGGCTCATCGCGAATGGAGAAAAGATAACTGCTCTTGTCATTGCCCGCATCGACCGGACCCGCAGAATTCTCCCCCACCACCAGAAACCGCGTCATATTGTCCGCCTTGTCCTGGATGTTTCGGGCGACGATCGGCACCTTGTAGAGCTCGGCCGCCAGTTCGCTGGCAACCGCAGCGGCTGTTTTGTCATCCCGGGCAATTTCGACCGCGCCCGCGGTGCTGTCCGCCTCGATAAAATTCGCATGCGGAAGGTAGCGCTGGAGCCACCGCCGGCACTGGCCGAGGGCCTGATCCTTGGAGTATACCCGCTTGATCTCCTGGAGTCCCGATTGGGATATCAGGTGATGGGATATCTCCAGGAAGACCTGGGCCACAATCTTGAGATCCGAATCGACAAAGGTATCCAGAGAATGGATGACGGCCCCTTCGGTTGAATTCTCAATCGGGATGACCCCATAATCGGCCTCACCCTTTTCGACCGCGGTAAAAATATCATTGATGGTCGAGAGTGCGAGATAGCCCACGCTGGATCCAAACTTCTTCAGGGCCGCCTGATGGGTGAAGGTTGCTTCGGGGCCGAGGTAGGCAATGATCATCGTCTTTTCCAGGGCAATGGCGGCCGAAATAACCTCGCGGTAGATGGAACGGATTGCCTTTTCATCCAGCGGCCCGCTGTTCATCTCCTGCAGTTTGCGGAAGACCTCCTCCTCACGTTGGGGAGCGTAGACGGCCAGACCCTGACTATGCTTGATCTTGCCGATCTCCGCAGCCAGCCGAACCCGCTCATTGAGCAGGCCCAGGACTTCACGATCGATACGATCAATTTCCGAACGCAGATCCTCCAGGTTCATTTGAGTATCTCCTTCTCCTCGGTCTCGTGGCCAGAATCCGGCGCCACTTCCTGCATTTCCTCGGCGTCGCCATCCACCCCCGACAATCCGATTTCATGTTCGGTCAGCGGATGGAGTTCCTTGTCCTTGCGCAACCAATCATCGATTTCCCGCGACGAGAGTACATCAGACGCCGGCAGTTCCTCCAAAGAACGCACCCCCACCAATTCGAGGAAGGCATCCGTGGTCCCGTATTGCAGCGGACGTCCCGGAAGATCGGCCCGACCGATTACCCGTATCAGCTCCCTCTCCAGCAATCGGCTGAGCGCGTTGTCGGCTGAGACTCCGCGAATGCTCTCGATCTCGGAGCGAACCACCGGCTGCCGATAGGCAACAATGGCCAGGGTTTCGAGGGCGGCCCGGCTGAGACGGGCCGGCTTGGGCGCATTGTGGAGCAGACGGACCCAATCGGCCGAGTCAGTCGCAGTCACCAGCCGGTAACCCTGGTGTGTCTCCTGGAGTCGAAATACCTCGTTGGTCTCCTTGAAGTGGCGTCCGGCCACCCCCATTGCTTCCCGGATCTGGGAAGCGGTCACCAGGGAGGGGACTTCTGAAGGTGACACGAGGACAAGGTCCTCCGAAGCGTCATCCCCCGCGCCGCCCTCCTTTCCCTTCGGCGCCTGTTCATGGAAGCGCGAAATCACGGTCTGGATTTCGCGGATGGTAAGGGGGCCCGGTGAGGCAAAGAGAAGAGCACGCAGAACACGCGTGAGATCAAAGGCCATAGATCCAGCTGGTTGTGAGCGAACTAGTGTAGTCCGTCAAACAGATTGGCGCTTATGGACGTGGAGTTTTTTCGGAGTTCAAGGCGAAAGGAAGGAGCGAATCCGTAGATTCGTGACTGACGAGCAACGCTGAAGTCGGGAAAAAGACCATGTCTGGTCATACCTCCCATATCCTTCCACTCTTTGACTCCATCAGTCTCATAACAGTCCTTCCCATAAGCTTCAATATGTGCGGCGGCCTACACTAGAACTTGATCGCAATGTAAATGTTTGCTGTAACCGGAGTTCGGCCTGCACAGACTCATTGGCCGGGAACCCACCTCAAGGATGAGAACAGATGCTGTTTGCCAATCTGTCGGGAGGGACTCCAGAACGGAAGCCACGCGCATGAAAACAACCAACGAACATTCCCAGAGAGCCCATTCATCCATCGTCCTCGACGGTGCCGATCGAGCGCCCAATCGCTCCATGCTGCGCGCGGTTGGGTTTTCCGACGACGACTTCAAAAAGCCGATCGTCGGGATCGCATCGACCTGGAGCATGGTAACACCGTGCAATATGCACATTGATGAACTGGCCCGTGAAGCTGGTCGAGGCGTCGATGAAGCCTCGGGCAAGTCGATCATCTTCGGGACGATCACCGTTTCCGACGGCATTTCAATGGGAACCCCGGGCATGCGTTATTCGCTGGTTTCCCGGGAAGTCATCGCGGACTCGATCGAGACGGTCACCGGGGCCGAGGGCTTTGATGGCATGGTTGCCATCGGCGGATGCGACAAGAACATGCCCGGCTGCGTTATGGCCATGGCCCGTTTGAACCGTCCGTCCGTCTTCGTCTATGGTGGAACCATCCTGCCGGGAATTCACAAGGAAAAGCCGGTCGACATCGTTTCTGTTTTCGAAGCCGTCGGTCAGCATGCAAACGACAGGATTGATCTGGACGAGCTGAAGCAGATCGAGTCCTGCGCCATCCCCGGCGCAGGCGCCTGTGGCGGTATGTACACGGCCAACACCATGGCTGCCGCAATCGAAGCAATGGGCATGAGCCTGCCCAACAGCGCCGCCCAGCTCGCCATTTCGAAGGACAAGATGGCCGACTGTTCGAATGCGGGCGCCGCCGTGCTCGAACTTATCCGCAGAGGTATCCGGCCGCGCGACATCATGACCCGGAAGGCATTCGAAAATGCAATCACCATGGTAATTGCCCTCGGCGGGTCCACCAACGCGGTCCTCCACTTGCTGGCCATCGCGCATACGGCCGAGGTCGAATTGAGCATCGATGACTTCACCGAAATCGGGAAGAGAGTCCCGGTGCTGGCCGACCTGAAACCGAGCGGCAAATACAATATGTCCCACCTCTCCACCATCGGGGGCATCACGCCCCTGATGAAGATGCTCCTGGACCGGGGTCTCCTTCACGGCGATTGCATGACCGTGACCGGAAAGACGCTGGCCGAGAACCTGGAAGAGGTCAGGCCGTATCCGGAAAATCAGGACATCGTGAGACCCTTCGATCGCCCGATCAAGGAGGACAGCCACCTGCGCATCCTCTACGGAAACCTGGCCCCCGAGGGTTCGGTGGCCAAAATATCCGGCAAGGAAGGCCTGGCCTTCACCGGAAAAGCGATCGTCTTCGAATCCGAGGAGGACGCTCTGGCCGCCATCCTCGATGGAACGGTGCAGAGCGGCCACGTCATTGTGGTGCGCAACGAGGGTCCGAAGGGAGGACCCGGCATGCGGGAGATGCTCGCTCCGACCTCGGCCGTGATGGGCCGTGGACTCGGCCGGGACGTCGCCCTGATCACCGACGGCCGCTTTTCCGGCGGAAGCCATGGATTTGTGGTCGGCCACATAACGCCGGAAGCGTGGGTCGGAGGACCTCTCGGCCTCGTCCGGAACGGCGACGAAATAACGATCGATGCGTCGGTCAACCAGATCAACCTGAAGCTGACGGATCAGGAGTTGAAGGACCGCGCGGCCGTGTGGAAGCAGCCCCCACCGAAGGAGATCCGGGGGGCGTTGGCCAAGTACGCGGCCCTGGTGACCTCCGCCTCACTGGGTGCGGTCACGGATCTCGATCTCCAGATAACCTGAACACAGCGAACCCGCTCACAGATCATGAACTGGAACCGATTCAAGCAGCACCACACCGTCTATCCGGATTTGGGCTTCGCCCTGGACATAAGCCGCATTCCCTTTCCTGACGGATACATCGAGGAAAAAGCAGGGGACCTCGAGAAGGCCCTGGATCAGATGGAAGCCCTCGAAGGCGGATCGATCGCCAATCCGGATGAGAACCGCATGGTCGGTCATTACTGGCTCCGGGATCCGGATCGGGCACCGGATCCGAAGATCTCCGACGAAATTCGAGCGACTCTGGACAGGATAAATTCCTTCACGGCGAAGGTTCATTCGGGCAATGTGGCGGGCGCCGGGGGCGCTTTCACGGACCTGCTGGTCATCGGAATCGGCGGCTCGGCACTCGGGCCGCAATTCGTTTCCCACGCTCTGGGTGATCCCCGCAACGATCGCCTCCGGGTTCACTTCTTCGACAATACCGATCCCGATGGCTTCGACCTGGTTCTGGCCGAAATCGGCAATCGTCTGAACCGAACCCTCTCCATCGTCATTTCGAAATCGGGCGGCACCAAGGAGACACGAAACGGCATGCTCGAAGCCAAGGCCGCATACGAGGCTGCCGGCCTGTCATTTGCCGCACACGCCGTGGCCGTCACGGGCGACGGAAGTGCCCTCGACCGGGTGGCCGTATCGGAAGGGTGGCTGGGGCGGTTCCCCATGTGGGACTGGGTGGGAGGGCGAACCAGTGTGACAGGAACGGTCGGCCTGCTCCCGGCCGCTCTTCAGGGATTGGATATCGGCGCCCTGCTCGAAGGAGCACGTGAGATGGACTCGGCGACCCGCAAACGACCGGGCACCCGGAATCCGGCCGCTTTGCTCGCCCTCATGTGGTATTATTCCACCGAAGGACGAGGCAAGCGGGACATGGTCATCCTGCCCTACAAGGACCGGTTGCTCCTTTTTTCGCGTTACCTCCAGCAATTGATCATGGAGTCGCTGGGCAAAGAATTCGACCTGGATGGAAAGAGGGTGAACCAGGGCATTGCAGTCTACGGAAACAAGGGCTCAACCGACCAACATGCTTACGTTCAGCAGCTACGAGAAGGTGTCGCCAATTTTTTCGTCACCTTCATCGAGGTTCTCAAGGACCGGGCCGCCTCATCGATGCGCGTCGAAGACGAATTCACGTCGGGCGATTACCTGCAGGGCTTTCTGCTGGGCACCCGTGATGCCCTGAGTGAAATGGAGCGCACCTCGATCACTCTCACGGTGGATGAGATCTCCCCGAAGTCCGTGGGGCTGCTTATTGCTCTATATGAAAGGACGGTCGGGCTCTACGCCTCGTTGATCCACGTCAATGCCTATCACCAGCCCGGCGTCGAAGCAGGTAAGAAGGCAGCCGAAGCGGCATTGGACCTGAAAAGGGAGTTACTCGACGCCCTGAAGAAGCATTCCGGGCAACATCAGACCGCGGAGGCGATCGCCGCTTCCCTGGGTCGCGAAAAAGACACGGAGAGGGTTTACAAGCTCCTGACCCATCTCGCCGCCAATCCTGACCGAAGGATCTCGCGTACCCCCGGCGCAACCTGGGACCAGGACTTCTTTACCCGCGATGACAGAAGACACCTGTCCGATACGCTCCTGACAACAGGCCACGTAGACGAATCTTGACTCCCGAACGGTGGGTGTGAGTCTTCTCGTTCCGGCTTATGGCTTCCACGAGGCAATCCACACTGCTCCCCTATCTGGTTGCCCTGGCCGCCTTAGTCAGCCTGGTTGGCCTCTTCCTCTGGCACCGTAACATCCGGCTCAACCTGGAACAGGAACTTGAATCGGCGGCCTTCGATCTGAAACAGAGCCGGGATTTCACCACCGACATGAGGATCGAACGCGATTCTCTGCGTCATCAACTCCAGATCATCGAGGACGAAACGTCTGAGTCAAAAGGCATGACCATCAGCTTGGAGGCAAGAAATCGCCAGCTTGCCCGTGAGATCGCCGAAGTACGCACCATCAACCAGGCGCACGACCGTACCATTGGCCGACTGAACAGCGAAGCCGCCCGTCTGAAGCGCGAGTTGATCGACGTCAAGACGGCCGCGCCTCTCAGCGAGCGCGACTACCAGGCACAGGTCACGCGTTACGAGGAAGCCATTGAAGGCCTGAATCTCAGGATCTACACTCTGGAAAACGAGCTCTCCAGCCGGCCGGTCGCCGAGAAAGGCCCACCGCCGCCTGATCCCGAGGAGATCGCCCCGCCCAATCTCAAAGGCGCGGTTGTCCAGGTGGGACCGGGATCGTCGTTTGTGGTTCTGAATATCGGGACCGATGACGGAGCGGTTGAAGGGCTTTTGATGTTCCTCCGCAGACGTGAAAGAACAGTTGCACGCGTGCAGTTGACGGATGTTCGCCTTGGCTATACGATAGCCCATATTTTACCAGATTCGCCCACCGGCACAATCAGGGTCGGTGATGTTGCCGCCCGTTGAAACTTTTTATGAAATCCCTGAAAATCCTGTTCGCCTTTTCCCTGCTTGCCGTGGCTGGTTTCGCCGCATCCGGATGCCAGACGATGGCAGAGTCCGAAGACACTGCGGTTCCCTGGAGTCGCCCTCAGGCTTGGGAGCAGAAGCAGCCTGGAATGGGCATGTGACACCCGGGTGAGCCCGGTCGATACGGCCCGACGGACTTCACCAGGCCTTCTTTCCCGTGGATTCACCCTCTCACCAGCCACTACCGGGCCGGCTCTACGTCGTCTCGACGCCAATCGGCAACCTTGGCGATCTTTCAGCCCGGGCCCGAACCCTGCTCGATCAGGTGGATCTCGTCGCCTGCGAGGACACGAGGGTAACGGGAAAGCTCATGCGCCACATTGGAGCCAACACGCCGCTGGTTGCCTACCATGAGCACAACGAAAAAACGAAGGCGATCGAACTGGGCGAGGAGCTTTCCGCCGGAAAATCAATCGCCCTCGTCAGCGACGCCGGAACGCCCGGAATCAGCGACCCGGGATTTCGGATCGTGCGCGAGTGTCGACGACGCGGTCTCCCGGTCGAAGCTGTTCCCGGACCATGCGCGCTGACCGCGCTTCTGAGTGTGTCGGGCCTACCGACCAACGGATTCCTCTTCGTCGGGTTTCTTCCCCCCAAGGGGGCGGCTCGGCGGACATTCCTCGAAAGGCATCGGGACTTTGCCTATACCCTGGCGCTGTACGAATCCTGTCATCGTATCGGCAAATGCCTCGACGACATCGTCTCGACTCTCGGATCGGAAAGGGTTGTCGCACTCGGCAAGGAGCTGACGAAAATCCACGAAACCGTCTTTGTGGGTTCAGCCCAAAGGGTGGCTGAGCAGTTGGCGTCAGCGGCGAAAAAGGGTGAGTTCACCGTCCTGATAGCGCCGTCATCCTTTGAGTTGTAGACAATGCCTGTTACCAAGCAGTCTGTCGGGGTCATCGACATCGGAAGCAACTCAATCAAGCTTCTGGTGGCTTCAAGAGACGAAGGCGGCAACCTCGTGCCGATCCTCCAGATGACTGATGAAACGCGGATCGGCGCCGGCATTTCGAAGAAAGAGCCGCGACTGTCGGATGCTGTCATGGAAGCCGCCTGTAACTCGGTGAGTCGGCTCAAGGCCGAGGCTGAGTCATCCGGGGCCGAGTCGATGGTGATCGTGGCGACGAGTGCGGTTCGGGACGCGGTCAACCGCAACCTGTTCGCCGACCGTCTGAAGCAGGCGACCGGCATCGAACTCAGGATTCTGAAAGGGCGCGAAGAGGCTGGGTTGATCGGACTGGGCATTGGATGCGATCCCGGCCTTGGTTCGTTGACCAACTTCTATGTGTTCGATCTCGGGGGAGGAAGTCTCGAAGCAATCAAGATCAGGGGTGGCAATATCGAACAGGCCGTGAGCCTGCCCCTGGGTTGCGTGCGGCTGACCGAGAAATTCATCGCGAATGGCGAAGGAGCGCTCGGGATCACGGAGCGGGTGCGGCTCGAAACGCACACGCGCGAAGTCATGGCGACCTCCCTGTTCGCCTTCGATCTTCCCGAGGCGGCCGAAGCAGTCGTCACCGGAGGATCGGCCGCCGTGGCGCGTCTCATTCGTGAAACAGCCAACCCCGCCTCCTCGTCCCCAACCCTTTCGGTGAAATACCTGGGGGATCTGCTGTCCACTCTCGGCGCGCTCCCCCTGTCCGAACGGCGCGAATTCCCCGGCCTTCCGCCCGAACGGGCCGATGTGTACCCAACCGCGCTCGCCACCCTGCTGGCGATTCTCCGACTTGGCAATTTCGACCGCTGCATGCAGTCGTTCTACAACCTGCGTTACGGTCTCGCGGCGCGGTTGCTCGACATTTAGGGTCAATGCCATCCGTGAAATGATGGGGAAGAAGAGACGATTTCTGGCTCGTACGGTCGCACTATTGTGCTTTCCTTACGAGAGCCGATCAGATCATGCATGACCCCGTACCAGGGTTCTGCCCCCCGTAAGCGACCGGTTTTCGGCGGGCCCGGCGGTCCCGCCCTACCTTTATGCCTCCGGGTTTGATCGCTGTTTGATCGCGGTCAGAGACGGCCCAATCACTCAGTATTAATGCTCTGTTTCGGCAGTCGACGAATCATCAGCGCCCAGTCTTGCCAGGACCTCCCGAAAGTCGTCGGGCAGAGGCGCCTCGATGGTCAGACGTCTCCCATCCATGGGATGGGTGAACTCCAGGACGGCGGCATGCAGCAGGACACGCGGAAAGCTCATGGGGTCACCGACCCGGGGCCGGAATCCGTAGATACTGTCACCAAGAACCGGATACTTGATCGAACTGAGATGAACCCGGATCTGGTGGGTTCGACCGGTGTGAATCCGGCACTTTAACAGGCTGAACCCTCCGCTGAAGGCTCGCTCCAGATGCCACTCGGTCAGGGATGCGCGGGCCCGGCCGCCGACTCCGACCGTCATCCGATGCCGCTGCGTCGGGTGACGAAGGATGGAGCTGTCAATCCGGCCGTCGGCATCGGGCGGCACGCCCCGGACCAGGGCCAGGTATTCCTTGCGCAGGCTTCGCCGGGAGAACTGCTCCGCCAGACCTCGATGGGCAAGATCTGTCTTGGCCACCACCAATACACCGCTCGTTTCGCGGTCGAGCCGATGCACGATTCCCGGGCGCTCGACGCCGCCAATGCCACTCAAGTCGCCCCGGCAATGAGCGAGCAGCCCGTGCACCAGGGTGTCGCCCCTGGTGCCGGCACCAGGATGGACGGTGAGCCCCGCCCGCTTGTTGATCACGACGATGGCCCGATCTTCGAAAAGGACCTCGAGGTCCATCTCGACCGGGGTCAATTCCGATGGCCGGGCTTCGGGAAAGCAGATCGATACGGACTCGCCCGACCTGACCCGATCACTCTTGGAGAGGACGGCGTCCCCCCTTCGGATCCGATCGTCGGCAAAGAGTCGATGGAAGGCGGCCCGGCTGTGCTGGGGAAAGGCGGCGGTCAACACCTTGTCCACCCGCTGCTCATCCGCTTCCTCCGGAACCACGAATTCGATCGACTCGCCGGCCCTTGCTGAAGGCGCATCATCCATCGGGATCGATCCTGGAACTCATCGTGGCTGAGCGGAGTCAATGGCATCGAGCTCCTCTAGAGCCCCCTGCCGGACGACCGCCGGCATGGAGCCGACCTCGAATCCGTTCCGGGCCACCTGGATGAGCTCGCGCTCAGAAAAACCGAGCTGCGTCCCCAGCGCCTCGTATTCGTCGGTGAGCGTATTGCCGAACGAAAACGGATCGTCGGTATTGATCGTACACCGTATCCCCGAGTCAAAGAGTTGGCGGATGGGGTGGCGATCCATCGAGGGGACAACCTGAAGCTTGACGTTGCTGATCGGGCAGATGTCGAGCGTCGCGTCCACCTCGTGAAGCAGGGAAACGACGTCGGGATCCTCGACGGCCCGCACCCCGTGCTGGACACGGCGCACATTGAGTTCCTCGACGACCTGCCGGACGTTGTCGGCCCCGCCAAACTCTCCGGCATGGGCTTTGGTCTCCTTGCCCGCATCGCGCACCCTCGACCAGATCGAAGCCGTCCATGGCTCCAGGTCCCAGACCTCGACACCGTGCAGATCGACGCCGTCCAGAAGATCCCAGTTCACCAGGTCGTCGATGACCGGTTTCATCTCAGGGGTATAGTGGTTGCGCAGCATTCCGGCGTAGACGCGAACTTCCATGCCCTCCGGCGCCGCTTCCTTGATCGCCCGCACGATGGCCTCACCGGATATGTGAAAAAACTCCACGATACCCAGGTGAAAACTGGTCTCCACGAAGCGGACATTCTGCGCCTTCAACCCTTCAAAAATGATAGCGGCCGCTTCGCGGTAGCGCTCCGGCGTGGTGTACCAGAGAATCGCGTGATCGATCAGGATCTTCTCGAAGTTTTCAAAGGTGGGATAGCGAAAATCGTCCGCCCAGAACGGGGGGGGCTCACGAAACCTATCCGGATAAAGGTTCTGAAGGAGCTGGTAGGGAAGCGCGCCTTCAATATGAAGATGGGTTTCCGTTTTCGGCAGCCTTTGAATGAAAGACCTGAGTGTGACCGGGTCGCTCATCGATCCGAACCTATCAGGTATTCGGGGTTCAGTTTCCGGAGTGAAGCGGGAACAAAAAGACCATCCTTGCGGATCAGTTTCCCATCGAAGCGCACCTCTCCCCCCCCGTAATCCGGACGCTGGATGCAGACCAGATCCCAATGGACCTGCGACCGGTTTCCATTGTCAGCCATGGTGTAGGCCTGGCCCGGGGTGAAGTGAAAGGATCCGGCGATCTTCTCATCAAAGAGCGTGTCCAGGATCGGTTCCCGGATGTGGGGATTGAAACCCAGGGAAAACTCCCCGACGTAGCGTGCACCCGGGTCAGCATCCAGTATTTCGTTGAGGCGACCCGTCTGGTTGGAAGTCGCATCGACAATTCTGCCCTTCTTGAAGACCAACCTGATATCCTGGAAGGCGGTGCCCCTGTACAGCGAGGGCACATTGTATTGAACAGCACCCTCGACGCTGTTGCGAACCGGGCAGGAGAAGACCTCGCCATCGGGTATGTTTCTGGAACCGCCACAGGAGATGGCACCGATGCCCTTGATAGAAAAGGAGAGATCCGTCCCCGGACCGGTAATGGTAACCCTGTCCGTTCGACTCATCAGCCGGTTGAGCGCATTCATGCCGGCGGTCATCCGGGAATAGTCGAGCGTACAGACCCGGAAAAAGTGGTCCTCAAATGACTGGGTGCTCATCATCGCCTGCTGAGCCATGGCCGGGCTCGGCCAACGCAACCCCACCCACTTGGTGTGATTAATCCGGTGATCCTGCACCCGCCTTGTGAGCCTGGATATCATTCTTGCCCGCTCGGGCGGCACATCGGACGTCTCGAAGATGTTCCCGGAACCCCGAACGGCGATGTAGGCGTCCATTTTCCGCATGCGCTGGAGTTCCAGGCCGGCGAGAACCCGTACCTGATCCTCGGTGGCTTCCATGGCCAGAACCCGGTCGATTTTCGTACGGTTCACCTGGACATGCGGCACCGCGCGGCGCGATCGAACCGAGTGCACGAGCGCGATCACCATTTCATCGGGAATATCCAGGGCATTGATCAGGACGTGGTCTCCCACCTCAAGGCGGGTCGAATGTCCGGTCAGGACATCGGCCAATCGGTCGTAGCGAGGGTCATTCATAAGAGTCGATCGCCAAACCTGTTGAAGATGCCCGACATGGCAAGCAGGCCGTGGGGAGGGTCGAAGGGGTATTCGAAGGGGTCCTCGAAGGGGTCAAACCTTGATTCCCGCATTGGCATGCACGAATACAAGGAATGACCCCGTGGGCGATTGGCATGCAGGAATGCAAGGAATGACCCCGTGGTTCTACCCGGTCCGGGCGACCCCGCCGTTGCTCATCTGCTCCGGAAAGCAGATGCGCGAAACGGCCTCCTCGAAGTCGGCCACGCCATTGAGGATGTCGATCTCAAGCCGCAGGTAATAGAGAGGAATCGGAAACTGATGGCCGGAATCGATGCGAACGGCGTCTTTCTCGGTCGTCACGAGAAAATCGAGACGCGCATCCTGAGCCCGCTCGAAAATATGGTCCAATTCCTTGACCGTGAAGCGGTAATGGTCGAGAAATCGACGGGTATAGAGCAGCTGAGCCCCGAAATCCCGGAGAAACGCCTCGAAGCTGTCCGGGGCCGCAATGCCACTGAACGCACCCACCCGACGACCGCGCAGGTAATCAAGATCCCGCCGCAAGGTTCCGTTGACCTCCTGAAGGTATTGGGGACGGTGGGCGCATTCGATGATGTCCACGGTGGGATGGTGCCGCCGGATCAACGCTTCCAGTTCGGGGTCGCGCGTTCCGTCCGACTTGGTGAGAAACACGTAGGAGGCCCTTTTCAGGTGTTTGACCGGCTCTCGCATGATCCCACGAGGCAGAAGCCTGCGATTACCGAACGGGTTGGTCTTGTCGACGAGAAGCAGATTCAGCCTCCCCTTGAGAGGCAGGTACTGAAATCCGTCGTCCAGGACCAAGGTGTCACAGCCGAAGTGCTTGATCGCGTATGAGCCGCTCTTCACTCGGTTCTTGTCCACGAGGACGATTACACCGGGCAGATTCCTGGCCAACATATAGGGTTCGTCTCCGGCCTGATCGCTGTCGAGTAGAACCTCTTTGCCATTACTGACAATCCGGGGCGGTGGTGGTTTTCCGCCGGTCACGATCGTCCGCCAGAGGCGACGATGCAGAGGTTCGGCCCGACTTTTGTAGCCGCGACTGAGGATCGCCACTTTTCGGCCGCGCTCGGCCAATGATCGGGCGAATTTTTCGACCACCGGGGTCTTGCCTGTCCCGCCCACGGTCAGATTACCCACGACCACAACCAGGCATCCGAGAGGCTGGTCGTGCAGGATCCTCTGGCGGTAAAGCCAGAGTCTCAGCTGCACAATCCCGCTGAACAGAAGCGAGTTCGTGAAAAGAAAGCCTTTGTAGAGAGTCGCCCGTTTACCGCCACGTCGCTCGAAAATGACGTCGATGGTATACTGCTCAAAAATCTGCAGGCCTTTTTTTAGTCCGCTCAGGAGCATTCCGTGGGTGCGACCCTTTCGGGTTGAATAACTACTTTATAACGCGATTCTTATGGAAAAACACCAGAGTTTTCGAATCCGTTCTGCCACCGCAGGGCAGATTGCCTATTGACGCGAACGCCGGAATCTGGATTTTTCGCTTTTTTTGCGAAACCTGATTCAATGATCTCATGATGATCACCTTGGTCAAATCGAAGATACACCGGGCCGAAGTCACCGACAAGAGCCTCAATTACGAAGGCAGCCTGGCCATCGATGCCGATCTGATGAAGATGGTGGGGTTGATGCCCTATGAAAAGATTCTTGTCGGCAATATGGGGAACGGGCAGCGGTTTGAGACTTATGCCATCGAAGGTCCGGCCGGATCAGGCCTGATCAGCCTGAATGGAGCCACCGCCCACCTCGGCGAGAAAGGCGACCTGGTCACCATCATGTCATTTGGCCTCTATGGCGAATCCGACGCCGCCACCCACCAGCCGAGCGTCATCGTTCTGGCCGATCACAACCAACGAATCATCCGAAAGGGGCAGAAATAAGTGAGTCTTCACCTTTATATCCCAGGACCGGTTCAGGTGTCCGAACGGACCCTGCAGGCCATGACCCAACCGCCGGTCGGTCATAGAAGCCCGGATTTTGTTTCACTGTATCAATCGATTCAACCGCGTCTCCAGGATCTCTTCTACACCACGGGGCCTGTATTCCTGAGCACGAGCAGTGCCTGGGGTGTCATGGAGGGTTGCGTGCGCAATCTGACAAGGAAGCGCGTGCTGAACTGCATGAACGGCGCCTTTTCGGACAAATGGCACGACGTCAGCCTCCGGTGCGGTCTGGAGGCCACTGCGCTTCAATTCGATTGGGGCCAGCCCGTCGATCCCGAGGCTCTTCGAAGGGAACTTGCGACCGGCGCCTACGATGTCGTCACCCTTGTTCACAACGAAACCTCCACGGGAACCATGAGCCCCCTGGACGACCTGGCGGCGGTATTGAGGGAATTCCCGGATGTCATCTCGGTCGTCGATGCGGTCAGTTCATTTTCGGCCCTTGCGATCGAGAAGGACAGACTCGGCATCGATGTTTTGTTAACCGGCGCCCAAAAAGCGCTCGCCCTGCCTCCGGGGATGGCCCTTTTTTCTGCTTCCGACCGGGCATTCGAGCGTGCCGCCAAGGTGAAAACCCGCGGTTATTACTTCGATTTCCACGAGTTTCTGAGGAACCATGAAAAGGGCATGACGCCCTCGACCCCAGTCATCTCCCTGATCTACGCCCTTCGCTCAAAACTCGACGATATTTTTTCCGAAGGCCTGGAGGCGCGTTATGCCAGGCATGCCCGGTTGAATGCAAAAGTGCACGGATGGGTGGAGCGAAACGGCTTCTCTCTCCTTCCCCGGAAGGAATTCGCCAGCGTGACCCTGTCCTGCGTGGAAAACACACTGGGAATTGACGTGCCCGCCTTCAACCAGGTTCTGAAAGACCGCTTCAGCTGCGTGATCGACGGGGGCTACGGGAAGCTGAAAGGCAAGACCTTCCGCATCTCCAATATGGGTGATGAGACCGACGCTTCGATCGACGCCCTGGTCGGTTATCTGGACGCCGCTCTGGAAGAGTCGGGAACCGCGAAGGCTTGACAAATCCCTCTCGGCATCAACTTACGGATGGTTTTTCCGATTGATGTTTCACCGGCGAGGATCTCTTTTCCGCCCGCTTGAACCCCTATGAAGACACTTATCATTGCAGAAAAGCCGAGCGTCGCCGCAGATATCAGCCGAGCCTTGGGTCGGTTGTCCAAGAATGGCGATTACTATGAGAACGATGAATATATCGTCTCCTCCGCTGTCGGACATCTGGTCGAACTCGCCATGCCGGAGGACTACGACAAGAAGCTCGGATTCTGGCGACTGGCCGATCTGCCGATCGTACCCGACACATTCAAGCTGAAACCGATCGACAAGACCAAGAAGCGGTTCCAGGAGCTCAAACGTCTCCTGGCCAGGAAGGACGTCACCAAGGTAATCAACGCCTGTGATGCCGGTCGGGAAGGCGAACTTATCTTCAGCTATACCTACAAGCTCGCAAAGTCGAAGAAGCCCGTCGAGCGCCTCTGGATGTCGTCAATGACATTATCGGGTATCCGCGAGGCCTTTGCCCACCTCCGTTCTTCGGAAGAGATGCATAATCTGGCTGACGCAGCCCGCTGCCGCTCTGAAGCCGACTGGCTGATCGGCATCAACTGCACCCGCGGTGCGACCAAGCGAATGTTCGGCTCCCGGGCCGGAAATGTGGCGGGGGTCGGACGGGTGCAAACCCCCACTCTGGGAGTCACGATGGAACGGGAGCGCCAGATACGTGCCTTTGTTCCCCGCACCTACTTCCGAGTCGTGGCCGATTTCGGCGTGAGCGCCGGGACCTATGAAGGGACGCTCCAACGCCCTGACTACAAGAAGGGTGACGACAACCAGGATCGGGTCGACCGGATCTGGGAAAAAGCTCAGGCAGACGCCGTTGCGGCAGCGCTTTCCGCCCATACCCAGGCCACCGTTGAAGAGGAGAAGAAGAGATCCACCCAGGCTCCTCCGAGACTCTATGACCTGACCACCCTGCAACGGGAGGCCAATAATCGGTTTGGGTACCCGGCCCGACGAACGCTGCAGATCGCCCAGGCGCTCTACGAGCGCCACAAGATGATCACCTATCCCAGGACCGACTCCAAGGCATTGCCTGAGGACACACTCCCGACCTGCCGGGAGGTTCTCGGATCCATGCAGGGGGATCTGGCCGGACACGCCGCGCCCGTCCTGGAAAACGGCTGGGTAAAACCGAACAGACGGATCTTCAATAACGCCCAGGTCAGCGATCATTTCGCCATCATCCCAACCCCGGAGAACCCAAAAAAACTCGGCGAAGACGAGGCCAAGATTTTCGATATGATCGCCCGGCGTTTCATCGCCGTCTTCTATCCGTCGGCGCAATTCGACGTGACGACCCGTTTGAGCCGGGTTGAGGCGCACACCTTCAAGACCGAAGGTCGGGTTCTGGTCGCCCCGGGCTATCTCTCGGTTTACGGTCGTCACACAGACGACGAGAACGGTGCCACCCTCCCGGCGGTTGGGCCCGAGGATGGAACTCCGGCCGTTGCAGCGATCAAAGATCACCGAATCGACCAGGAGGAAACCCGGCCGCCGCCCCGCTACACGGAAGCCACCCTGCTCTCCGCCATGGAGGGTGCGGGAAAACTGGTCGACGACGAGGAACTGGCGGAAGCCATGAAGGAAAAGGGTCTCGGAACCCCGGCGACCCGGGCCCAGGTGATAGAGCGACTGATCGGTGAAAAGTACATCGAGCGGGAGCGTCGCGAACTCGTTCCCACCGCCAAAGCCGAACGCCTTTTCGAGTTTCTTTCCAGGATCAAGGCTGAAGCCCTCACCCGTCCCGACCTGACCGGGGAGTGGGAATACAAGCTCCGCAAGATCGAACATGGAGAGTTGGACGGGGATGATTTCATCCACGAGATCGCCACCCTGGCCAAGGACCTGATCGAGCGGATCAAGGCACCGGAACCCGACACTCCGACCGACGTCGTCTGTCCGACCGACGGCAAAACGATGGTCGAGAACTCGACCCGCTACGCGTCCCAGGACGGGGTGTTCATCGTCTACAAGACGATCGGAGGCCATCTCTTGACCCTCGACGAGCTCAAATTGCTGTGCGCCGACTTCAAGACCGGCGAAATCGGCGCGGATGAAGTCCGCGCCCGGATCGGGCCCGTGAAATTCGTCTCCAAGCGTGGCAAGGCCTATGATGCCTGTCTGATCGTCAACGCCGAGCACAAGGTCCGGATTGAGTTCGACCGGAGCGAAGGTGAAAACGGCATCCAGATCCCCGCCGACGCGGTCCCGGTGGGCGTCTGCCCGAAGACGGGCGGATCCATCTTTGAAATGCCGGTGGCCTGGGTCGTACGGGTCATGGAGAAGGAAAAAGAGACCCACCCCTACCGATTGAGCCGCCGCATCCTGGCCAAGGAAACAACCCTGGCAAACTTCCTCCAGTTGCTCACGGACGGGAAGACGGAGCTCATCAAGGGCTTTATCTCCAATCGGACCAAGCGTCCATTCGACGCGTTTCTCGTGCTCAGGAAAGATGGCAACGTCAAATTCGAGTTCCCGCCCCGTCCCCCAAGGAAGAAAGCCGCGACCAGGAAGAAGGCAAAAAAGCCGCCCGCCAAAGCAGACGCCTCGTAACTGAAAGGCTGCCTAAAAAGTCTCTCAGAGGCCACCCTCACGGCAGCCAGGGGTATTTTCGAAATTCAGGTTTTCGTTTCTCGAGAAAAGCCTTTTTCCCTTCCTCCCCTTCCTCGGACATATAATACAGGAGCGTGGCGTTGCCCGCCAGTTCCTGCAATCCGGCCTGACCGTCGCAGTCGGCATTGAAGGCCGCCTTCAGGCAACGGATCGCAATCGGACTTTTTTCCAGGATCTCACGCGCCCAGCTGATGCCCTCGGCCTCGAGTTCCTCGACCGGAACAACCCGGTTGACCAAACCCATATCGAGCGCCTCCCGGGCATTGTATTGCCGACATAGATACCAGATTTCACGGGCTTTCTTCTGCCCGACACATCTGGCCAGGTAGCTGGAGCCGAACCCTCCGTCAAAGCTGCCCACTTTGGGGCCGGTCTGACCAAAAATGGCATTGTCCGCCGCGATTGACAGGTCGCACAGAACATGGAGGACGTGCCCACCTCCGATCGCATAACCGGCCACCAGGGCGATCACCACCTTGGGCATCGAACGGATCAATCGCTGGAGATCGAGAACATTCAATCGCGGCACCCCGTCATCGCCCACATATCCCGCATGGCCACGGATATCCTGATCCCCACCCGAACAGAACGAATACTCGCCGTCCGTGTGGGGTCCGGCCCCGGTCAGAAAGACAACCCCGATCGTCTGGTCCTCCCGTGCGTCGTTGAACGCATCGATCATCTCGAAGACCGTCCGAGGACGAAATGCGTTTCGCTTCTCGGGACGATTGATGGTGACTCGAGCGATCCCATCCCACTTGTGATAGAGAATATCCCGGTATGATCTGACCGGTTTCCAGTCGGGTTCCATGCCGCCATTCAAAGCAGGGCCCGGAGGCGGCGCAAGCGTCTAGGAGGTTGTCTTAAAAGGGATGAAACATGTCGTTTGGCCAGAAAAGGCCTCGCCGCAAGGCACATCCTAAATGGGGTATCCCCATAGGGCTATCCCTTTCGGATGGAACGCCGCGCCGGGGTCGTTTCTGGCCAAACCCTTCGGGCAGA